>JAVKID010000115.1:0-8046 GCA_031459655.1 Candidatus Fervidifonticultor octavus
ACGCTCTCCTCGCCGGGCACCAGGGAGGCCTCGAACCGGGGCGTGCTGTAGAGGCGGCGACCTCCCAGGTAGATGGAGGCATCGTAGGCCACGATCGCCTCGTCGGGGACGACCTCGATGCGGTTCGCCGTCACGAAGACCGTGGGGGTGCGCGGGTCGCAGGAGGTCACCAGGCTCTGGGAGGTCACGTATCGGCGGGAAGAGACCTCCAGGCGGGCACCTCGGAGATAGATCCGCCGCTTGCGGTCCACGATGCCCTCGGCGGGTTCCAGCACGCCCTCCTCGGTGCGGGTATTGAGGGTCAGCGACTGACCGCGCACTTCCGCCCCCCGATCGTCGATGACCCGCACGCGACCGGTGAGAACGGCCACCTCCGTCTGGAGGTCGTAGCGGAGCATCTCGGCAAACGCGCGATACCGGCGGGCGCTGACCCGGACGTTGCCCCGGGCGGTGACGATCCGCTGCGCGGCATCGTAGGTGATGGTCTCCGCGTCGATGGTGACGGGAGCGGGCTGTGCGCTGGCAACTTCGACACCGAACACGAAGACGACCGCCGCTGCGACGACACCCCAGCGCACACCACACCCCTTGACCAGGCGTCCCCGACCCTATTCGGCCGCGCGCGGTGGCATCCCTGTCCTGCGGGTGGCCGTCCGTCAGTCGGCGCGTCCGTGGTTGGTGACCAGCACCAGCCGGGCGGGACTCCGGTGGATGACGACCGGCGCCGGGGTCAGCGCGCGGGCCAGGTCGTCGTACTGCTCCAGGGGGATGACGGCGATGATCCGCTCGCGCGCCCACACCGCGGCGAGTTCCGATGGCCTCGACAGCGTCACCACCGGTCGGTCGAAGTAGAAGTGCGCGAAGTTGAACCCCTCACCCGCCCGTCCGTAGAGGACCGCCCGTTCGCCCTCACCAGCCGCCGGTGCGGCGGCTGCGGCGATGGCCGGCCAGGGATTGAGGACGGCCGCATGGGCCAGCATGCCCCGCTCGAAGAGCGCCATGCCGGCGAGGATGCCGAGCGTCGCCAGCACGACGGCCGTCGGCCCCCGGCCCCGGAGCGCGGCCACCGCAAACCCGATCAGCCCCGCCGCCGTTGCGGCCACGGTGGGGAGGACGACGCCGGCGAGCAGCGCGCGCTGGGGCGCGTACTGCATCCAGACCATGAGGAATCCGGCGGCCACCATCAGGATGCCCGGCACCACCGCGATCCAGGCAGCCAGCCGCAGCCGCCGCGCGTCGCCCAAGAGCGCGGCGGCGGTTCGACCGGTCAGGAGGGCGGCGGGAGGGAAGCACACGAGCAGGTAGCGGAACACCTTGTCGCCCGATGACAGGGAGAGGAGTGCGAAGAAAGCCACGAACCACACCGCCACGAACTTCTGCCCCCGCGTCCCCAGCCGGACCAGCCGAGGAAGGTCCCCCAGACCGACCAGCAGGAGCGGGGTCCAGGGCAGCAGACCCACCAGCAGCAACGGCACGTAGGCAAAGACCGACAGCCAGTAGGGCGGGGGCGTCGAGATCGCCGGGCGGAAGAAGCGTCCGAGGCCCAGAGTGCCGGAGGTCAGGAAGGTCTGCACGAACTGGTCGCCCTGCCGGATGACGCCCATGGCAAACCAGGGCACGGCCAGGGCGGCGAAGACTCCGGCGGCGAGCACGAGATGTCCCAGCAGGCGCTCCGGCCGCGGCAGTCCGGGCCTGGCTACGAGGAGCGCGAGCACGGCAGCGAGGCCGAAGAACCCCAACCCCGCGATCCCCTTGGTCAGGACCGCGGCCGCCGCCGACGCGGCGCCTGCGGCGAGCCAGGCGGGGGAGTGACGGTCCAGGTAGCGCAGCAGCCCCAAGGCGGCCAGCGTTAGGAAGAACGTCAGCGGGAGGTCCTGCTGGGGAACCGTCGTCTGGTAGATAAACTGCAGCGAGGTGGCCAGCACCAGCGCCGACAGCGCCGCCTCTTCGGGTGTCCACCCCGCCGCGCGGGCGACCTGCGCCGTCATACCGACCAGCGCCAGGGCCAGGATCACCTGCCACAGCCGCAGGGTGACGTCTGAGATCCCCAGCATCTTGAAGGATCCCGCCATCAGCCAGAAGACCACCGGGGGCTTGTCCACGAACCAGCCCGGATGGTGAAAGGACAGCCAGTCGCCGGTGGCCAGGACGTTGGCGGCGATCTTGCCGTACAGCGGGGCATCGGAATCCACGTGCGGCAGCGGAAGGGTCCCGAGGATCACCAGGCCCGCCAGGGCCATCAGGCCATACCAGGTCCGCACCCGCGTCGCCGCATGCATGGCACCCACCGGCTCGTGGTTCGCCGGTCGCCCCCACCCGCCCTGCGCGGTGAATTGCGGGCAGATCGAGGCGGAAACTATAATGGAACGGTTGTGGAGCCATGACCCAAGACTCGCCGTCGCATTCCCTGGTCATCGTGGGCAACGGTCCGGGCGAGGTCGCGGGCTGGGCCCTGCCGGTCGCCGCCGAGGCGCGGCGCCTGGCGCGCGCGTGGGGTCGGCCGATGGAGATCAGCCTGTGCCTGCCGCCGTGCCAGTTCGCCAGCGGCCAGGAGCCCGCCGCCGCCGCGGCCGCGGCGGTGTTCGATCACATCTTCGATCCACGGGCGACGTTCAAATTGAGCCTGGGCCTGCCCGGATGGGCGCCGGCGGGCCAGCCCGTCGTCCTGCACGTGGGAGGCGATTTCTGGTACACGCGCCGTCTGGCCAGACGCTGGCGCGCCCGCGCCTTCGCCTTCGTCGAGCGGGCGCACGTGGCGCGCGTGCACCGGGCCTTTGACGGGATCTTTGTGCCCACGGTGGCCCTGCAGGAGCGGCTGGTGGATCGGGGGGTGCCCGCGGCCAAGATCGCGGTCACCGGCGATCCGCGGTTCGACGCGGTCGTCATGCAGTCGGCCCACGTGGAGGCATCCGGCGGCAACGGCGCGCGGCCCAAGGTGACGTTCCTGGCCGGCAGCCGCGACACCGTCTTCTCGGCCATCTTCCCCTTCTGGGTGCGGACCGCCTCGGCCCTGCGCGTCCAGTTGCCCGATGCCAGGCTCGTGGCGGTCATCTCGCCCTTCGTCTCGCCGGCCCTCCACCGCAGCCTGATCGCCCGGCACCGCGAGGCGCTGGACGCCGCGCGCATCGAGGTTGGCTACGGCGGCTGGCCGCATGTGGTGGGCTCGGACCTGGCCCTGACGATCCCCGGGACCAACACGCTGGAACTGGCCATCATGCGCATCCCCAGCATGGTGGTCCTGCCGTTCAGCATCGCGCCGCAGATTCCGTTCGAAGGGCTGATCGAGTGGATCGCCCGGGTTCCCTACGTCGGCCCGAAGTTGCGGCTCCACCTGGCCCGGCGGTACGTCCGGCGCATCCCCTACGTGGCGCTGCCCAACATGCGGGCCGGCCGGCGCATCATGCCGGAGTTGATCGGCGACGTCACCCCCGAGCAGGTGGCCGCGGAGAGCGCCCGCCTGATCCGCGACGAGGGCGCGCGGGCGGCGCTCATCGAGGCGCTGGAAGCGCTGCCGCTGGAGCGCGGGGCCTCGGGGCGCCTCCTGGAGGCCATGCGCCCGGCCTGGGGGATCGGGTGAGCGACCTGCGGCGGCTGGCCGGTTTCATGGCGCCGTACCGCCTGCAGGCCGCGGCGGCCGTGGGCGCCATGCTGGTGGTCACCGTGGCCAACCTGGTGGTCCCGGCCTACGCCGGGAGGCTCATCGACCAGCTCATCGCGACGCGATCATTCGCCGCCCTCAACCGTGCGGCGGTGTTCATGTTGCTGCTGTTCGGGGTGCGCAGTCTGGCCCTCTACCTCCAGATCTACCTGACGTTCTTCCTCAGCCATCGCGTCATCGCCGACCTGCGCCAGGACCTGTTCGCCCGCATCCAGCGCTGGTCGCTGGACCGCTTCGCGGTGTGGGGCAGCGGCGACGCGATTGCCCGCAGCCTCCAGGACACCCAGGTGGTGCAGACCCAGCTGCTGATGGGGGCCGTCGACGCGCTCTCCACGGCGCTGATGCTGGCGGGCATCGCCGCCATGCTGGTGTGGATCGACTGGCAGCTGGCGCTGGTCATCGCCCTGGTGATCCCCCTGGTCGGCGGGATCGCCCGCCGGTTCGGCCAGGAGATCCAGGGGACGTCGGCCCGCGCCCAGGAGCACGTGGCCGGCTTGGCCGGGCTTATCCGCGAGGCCTTCGCTGGCGCCCGGGTGATCCGCGCCTTCGCCCGGGAGGAGCGCGAGATCGGTCGGTTCCGCCGGGAGAACGAGCAGACGTTTGGCGCCAATGTCCGCATCGCCCGCATGGTCGCCGCGCAGGTGCCGGTGGTGAGCTTCCTGACCGCGTTCGGCATCGTGTTGATCCTGTGGATCGGCGGCCAGCGCGTCACCGGCGGCGACCTCACCGCGGGGTCGCTCGTGGCGTTCTTGGCCTACGTGGGATTGGCGGTCGAGCCGGCGGTGGGGCTCACGCGGCACTACGCCGGACTGCGGCAGGCCCTGGGCGCCTTCGGCCGCATCCGCGCACTGCTGGACGAACCCGCGGGCCTGCACGAGACTCCGGGCGCGATTCCGCTGCCCCCGATCCGCGGACACGTGAAGTTCGACAACGTCTCCTTCGCCTACACCCCGGGGAACTGGGTCCTGCGCCATCTGTCGCTGGAGGTGGCGCCGGGGGAACGCATCGCCCTGGTGGGCCTGAGCGGGGCGGGCAAGAGCACGCTGGTCAACCTGATCGCCCGCTTCTACGATCCCACCAGCGGGAAGGTCGAGATCGACGGGATCGACCTGCGCCGGGTCGCGCTGCGGTCGCTGCGGGGTCAGATCGGACTGGTCCCTCAGGAGACCGTGTTGTTCCGCGGTCCGATCCGCGAGAACATCGCTTACGCCCGCCCCGACGCGACCCTGGACGAGGTCATCGAAGCCGCCCGGGCTGCCAACGCCCACGACTTCATCATGGCGCTCCCCCAGGGCTACGACACGGTGCTGGGCGACGACGGCCTGCAGCTCTCGGGGGGCCAGCGGCAGCGCCTGGCCATCGCGCGGGCGCTGCTCAACCGCCCGCGCCTGCTCATCTTCGACGAGGCCACCTCGGCGCTGGACAGCGAGTCCGAGGCCCTCATCCAGGAGGCGATCGAACGCATCACCCGCGGCCGTACGACCTTCATCATCGCACACCGCCTCTCGACCGTCCGAGGCGCAGACCGCATCGTCGTCCTCGACCAGGGACGGGTGGTCGAGGACGGCCGCCACGAAGAGCTGGTGGCGCGCGAGGGGACCTACGCGCGGCTGCTGCGCCTGCAGTGGCTGGATGCCGCGCCGGCCGAGCCTGGTTCCCCGCAGGCCGTCCCCGGCGCCTAGCGCGCGGGCGCATGACACGAACGGCCGGAGGCTGGCGCGCATCAGGATGAGCCACAGCGGACCCGCACCGCATCTCAGCGTGGTGGTGCCCACCTACAACGATGCCGCCCTGCTTCGCCACGCTCTGGGGCGCCTGCTGGATCAGTCATTGGCGCCGGCCGCCTACGAGATCGTCGTGGTGGACGACGGCTCGACGGACGAGACCCCCCAGGTCGTCGCCGCAGCCTCCCCGGGCCGCGTGCGCGTCCGGTCGGTGCGGTTCGACGCGAACCGCGGCCGGAGCGCCGCCCGCAACGCCGGGATCAGGATGGCCGAGGCGCCGGTGATCGTGTTCGTGGACAGCGACGTCCTGGTCCGCCGGGATTTCCTGCACCGGCACCTGGCGCTCCACCGCGCCGCCGACCGGCCGGTGGTGGGTCGCGGTCCGGTCGTGCTCATCCCTTCCCCGGTGCTGCCCGACCGCGACCCCGTGGCCCGGACATCTCCCGCCTATCTCGACACGGCGAACGCCTCGATCCCGCGGCAGGTGCTCATCGACGCGGGGCTGTTCGACGAGGGATTCCGCGTGTACGGATGGGAGGACTTCGATCTGGGACTGCGTCTCGCCGAGCGGGGGATCCCGCGCGTCTTCGACCCCGGCGCCATCGCCTACCACGTGCAGCCCCTCCCGACCCCGGACTCCCTAGACCGTCACCTGGCCAAGGAGGAAGAGCGAGCCCGCACGGCCCTCTACCTGCTGCGCAAGCACCCCGGGCCCAAGACCCGCTGGATGATCCAGGACACGCCGCTGCAGCGCGCCGCGCACTTCCTCCTGGGCGGCGCCGGGATGCTCACGGTCCGCAACGCCCCGAGGATCGCGCGCTGGCTGCAGGCCCGGGGGTTCTACACGCTGGCCGGCCTGGTCGTCCGCGGCGTCCTCAACCGGCACTACCTGGCCTCGCTGGACCGGTTCAGGATGATCCCCGAGGGCCGGTGACGTGGAAGCGTGGCGGTGGCGCCAGGGGCTGCTGCTGGTGATCGCGTTCCAGTACTCCATGGGACACGCCGCCGTCGGCCTGGGTGTCCTGATGGTGCTGGCGATCGGCGAACTTGTGGCCGGAGAACCGCTGTGGGCACGGACGTCGTCGGACCTGGGGCTGCTGAGCCTCATCGGGATCGCCGTCCTCTCCTCAGTGCTCTCGGAGTGGCGCCCGTTTGCGCTGACGGCGTGCGCCATCTTCGCCAGCACCGCCCTGGTGCTGATTCGCGCCGTGGTCCTGGCCGCGCGCCGGCCGCAGTTCCCGGAGCGGTTCCTGACCGCGTGGGCGATCGGAGGCGCGGTCGCCGCCGCCTGGGCGATTGCCGGCCTGGACACCAGCGTCACGGCCAGGGCGCAGCTCCCGGGGATGGGCTACAACGCCCTGGGCACCACGATGGCCGTCGCCACGGTCCTCCTGGCGGGCCTGTCTGCCGCCGGACCCCGACGCCGGCGCCTCTTGTGCATCGCGGCGCTGCCGGTCGTGGCCCTGGCGCTGGTCCTCACCTGGTCACGGGGCGCCTGGCTGGGCGCAGGGCTGGGCCTGGCGACGCTGGCCTGGCGGATCGGACTGCGGCGCCTGTGGCCGGCCGCGCTGGCGGCGGTGGTGATCCTCGGCGTCTCGGCGGCCGCGCTCGGGCCTCGCTGGACCTGGCACCTCCCGCGCCTGCAGGACGTGGCGCCGGCCGAGGGACCGTTCAGCCGGATCGCGGTGTGGCGCGCGGTGCCGGGGCTGGTCGCCAGCCGTCCCCTGCTGGGCAGCGGATTCGGCACGTTCATCTTCGCGTACGAAGGAAGTGCCCAGCGGGATCCGGCGCTGCTGGGCGTGCCGTTCGCGCACAATATCTTCCTGAATTTCGCCGTCGAGACCGGGCTGCTCGGACTGGCGGCGCTGCTGCTCTTTTTGGGCGCTGGCCTCCTGGACCTGGTTCGCTGGAGTGTCCAAAGCCCGGCGGGCAGTCCTGCCTCTGCCGTCAGTGCCGCGGCCCTGGGGGCCTTCGTCGCGCTGGTAGGCCACCAGCTCGTCGACGGAACCGTGATGGGCGCCCACATGGCCGTGGGGTTGTACGCCCTCGTCGGGCTCGGGGGCGCCGCCAGCCTCAAGGTCTCCGGGAAGCCGGCGTGACGGCTCCGCAGATGGAGCGGCTCTGCTACGCGGCCACGCTGGTGGCGGTGTTCGCGTACTCCTCCGGATATGCGGGGTGGGTCCTGCCGGTCCTGCTGGTCCTGAGTCTGGGCGCCGTGCTGGCGGGGCGCCGGCGCTGGATCCCCACGACGTTGGACCGTCCCATGGTGGCGCTGCTGGCCGCGGCCCTGGCTTCCGGCCTGGCCTCCGAGTGGCGCGGGGAGTCCGTCGGCCTGGCCACGCTGTTCGCCGCCGCCGTCCTGGGGACGGTCTTCACCGTGGGGCTGGCCCTCCGCGTCGGACGTGCCGCGGTCGGGGCGATCGCCTGGGCGTGGATCGCCGGCGGGCTGGCCGCCGCGGTCTGGGGGATGGCGCGTTCCGGGACCTGGCCCGTGGCGGCGTCCACGCCGGCGGTGGGACCGACCGGGCTTGGCACGACCCTGGCGGCGGCGTACGCGCTCACCCTGGGAACCTGGACGGTGGCGTCGGGCTGGGCACAGCGCGGCCTCATCGCGTTCGGTCTGCCGGTCCTGGCCGCAGCCCTGGAGTTGACCGGATCCCGGGG
>JAVKID010000116.1:0-7956 GCA_031459655.1 Candidatus Fervidifonticultor octavus
ATCATTGCCATCCTCCCCATTGCGGCGCTCCTGTTGACGTCGTTCCTCCGCTACTACGGTGCGCCGCTGGAATTGGCCAGCCTGACCACCCGCCACTACCGGTACATCCTGGGGTTGGAGCAGGTGCGCCGCGCGGCAGCCAACAGCGTGATTCTGGCCTCCGCCGCGGCTACCCTGTGCATGGGTCTCGGGACCGCGATCTCCTACGCGCACACCAAGGCCAAGATCTCCGGCAGCGGGATGCTGGATGCTATCGGCACCCTCCCCTACGCCATTCCGCACACCGTCATCGCTCTTGCCGTCCTGCTGGCCTGGGCGAGGGCAGGCCTGTACGGCACGCTGACCATCATGCTGCTGGCGTATATCCTGGCCTACCTGCCGTTCAGTCTGCGAACGGCCAGTGCCACCCTGCAGCAGATTCATGATTCCCTGGAGGAAGCCGGCCGGGTGTCGGGCGCCGGTCCGCTGCGGACGTTCCGCGACATCGTCCTGCCCCTTGCCAAACCCGGCATGCTGGCGGGTTGGATCCTGGTGTTCATGCCGGCCAGCCGCGAGCTGACCATGTCCATCCTCCTGTTCAGCCTGCGCACGGAGACCATCGGCGTGACCATCTTCAACATGCAGGACGCGGGCTATACGCAGATCGCCGCGGCGCTGTCGGTGGTCGTGCTGGCCGTGATCCTGACAGGGAACCTGCTCATCCGCAAGGTGACCCGGGGACACCTCGGGTTCTAATGGAAGGAGACGGCGGCCCCTGGGAAAGGAGGGGCGATCGCGCGTCTGTGGGTGATCTCGATGGACAAGATCGTGGTCCAGGGGCTGTGGAAGGAGTTCCATGGGGTTACGGCTGTGGCCGACGTCAGCTTCACCGTGGGTGAACGCGAGTTCTTCACCCTGCTGGGGCCTAGCGGGTGCGGCAAGTCCACCACCCTGCGGTGCATCGCCGGACTGGAGGAGCCCGACCGCGGAGAGATCCGCATCAGCGGACGGCTGGTGTCGGCGCCGGCTCGCGGGATCTTCTGTCCTCCGGAACGGCGTTCTGTGGGCATGGTCTTCCAGAACTACGCGGTGTGGCCTCATATGACCGTATTCGACAACGTGGCCTACCCGTTGCGGCTGCAACGTCTGGACCGTCCGACCATCGAGGCCCGCGTGCGGGAGGTCCTGGATCTGGTAGCGCTGCGCGGTCTGGAGCGCCGGTTTCCGGCACAACTCTCCGGCGGGCAGCAGCAGCGCGTGGCCCTGGCCCGCGCTCTGGTGCGTCAGCCTGAGGTGATGCTCCTGGACGAACCATTGTCCAACCTGGACGCAAAGCTCCGGGAGCAGATGCGCTTCGAGTTGAAGGAACTGCAGCGGCGTATGGGTGTACCCATCGTCTACGTGACCCACGACCAGGCCGAGGCCATGGCACTGTCGGATCAAGTGGCAGTGATGAACGCCGGTAGGATTGTGCAGGTTGGTGCGCCGCTGGAGATTTACCTGCATCCCGCGGATCGATTTGTCGCTGATTTCATGGGCCTGATGAACTTCCTCCCCGGGACAGTGCTGGCTCGCCAGGACGAGCAGGTCGTGGTGGAGATGCTGGGACATCGCGTCCGCATCGTCGACCGCTCTGCCCTGGCCGGACCGGTGACGGTTGCGGTGCGGCCGGAGGACCTGGCCATGGGGCAGGAAGGTGATATCTCCGGTACGGTGGAGGCGCGGAGCTTCATGGGGAACTTCATCGACTACAAAGTCCGTGTGGCGGACCGGACATTACGGGTGCAGACGCCCAACGCCCAGGTGTATGCCGAAGGTGAGCGGGTGAAGTTACGGGTGAAGCGAGCTCTCCTCTTTGCCGCGGGGGTGGCGGCGTGAAACCCGCCCTCTCCACAACCTCGCTGCGCTCCTTCGCCATTGGCGATGCCGTTGAGGCGGCCCACCGTATGGACTACGCGGGCGTGGAGATCTGGGCAGAGCACCTCTGGGCCCGCGGCGAGAATCCTGCGAACATCGCCCGCCTGGCTGCAGCGTACGGGTTGACGGTCAGCGTGCACGGCCCCAGCCGCGACGTCAACGTCACCTCCGCAAACCCCGGCATCCGGGAGGAGTCGCGGCGTCAGTACTACCGTGCGCTGGACGATGCCGCTCGCCTGGGCGCGTCGGTCATTGTGTTTCACCCGGGGGCGCTGTCGTCGTCTCGAGACCGGCCCGAGGACTATTGGCCGTGGTTGACGGAGTTCTTTGCCGAGCTGGGACAGGCCGCGGAGGGGCTGGGCATCGCCGTCGCCGTGGAGAACATGGAAGAGCGTCCCGGCGAATTCATCACCCATCCGAGAGACGTCGTCCGGCTGGTGGAGGCCGCCGGCACCCCGGCGCTGGGTCTTGCCCTGGACATCGCACACCTGCTCTTCAACCGGAAGCCGGTGGAACTTTCTGGCTTGGAAAAGTACATCAGGCACGTGCACCTGAGCGGCTCCACCGCTACGCTGGCTCACGTGCCGCTGGCCGAGGGGCTGTACGACCTGCGCCCGCCGTTGCGCCAGCTTGCCCGGTTCTACACCGGGATCGTCACCATCGAGGGGTACGTGCCTGAACGGGAAATGCAAAGTGTTGAAGAGAACCGGCGGGTCTTCGACCAGCTTATGCTTTCCGCGGCAGTCACCTCCTTTCCCGATCCCTAATCACAGGCACGTGAATGGCTCCACCACGCGGTGCCCCCGTACCTCCCACACGCTACGGATGGTCAGGCGAATCCAGGGCAGGGAGCCGAATGTGGGGAACATCAGGCTGTAGAGGGGGTTGCCGAAGCGGTAGCCGCGGGCGCGCAGCAGGGTGGCAAAGTCAGCAGCTCGTCTTCACGACGACGGCCCGAGGGCGGGATGAAGTTCACCGTCGTGGCCAGCTCAACCGGCATGCGCAGGACGACCAGGGGGATGTCGCTACGGATGGTCACCCGGAGCGCGGATTGTGTTACCACACCCCTGTGCCCGGGGTGGCCTCCCCTCCTCCCTGCCTCCCGGACTTTGGTGCCAGACCCCTGTATCCGCGAATTCTGGGGTCAGACCCTCAAATTTTGGGGTCAGACCCTCACGTTCGGGAACCTCGGGAACAGCCCCGAATTTTGGGGTCAGACCCCCATATTCGCAGATTTTGGGGTCAGACCCCCAACTCCGGGTGAGGCCCCGGGTGAAAAACGGCCGGGGGCGGCGCCAACTCCGTCACTTCCTGCCCACGGCTGCTACAATCATGGGCGTGCGACTTGTCCGGTTCATTCAGTACGGCCTGGGGCCCATCGGGATTGGCATCGCCGAACTGGCCGTCGCCCGCGGCCACGTCCTGATGAGCGCTGTGGACATAGACCCCGCCAAGGTCGGGCGGCCGGCATCGGAACTGGTGGCCGGGGCTCCTGCGGACGTCCGGGTCGCCGGGGATGCCGCGGACCTGCCGGCCACCGGCGCGGACGTGGTGCTCCACTCCACCCGCTCGCGGGTGCCCGAGGTCCTGCCGCAGATCCTGCCCCTGGTGGACGCGGGGCTTTCGGTGATCTCCACCTGCGAGGAGCTGGCGTTCCCCTGGCGCCGGTACCCGAGGGAGTCGGCCGAGCTGGACGCCCTGGCCCGCAGCCGCGGCGCGGTGGTCGTCGGCACGGGTGTCAACCCCGGGTTTGTCATGGACGTGCTTCCGGTGGTGCTGGCCTCGCCGTGCCGGGAGGTGCGGTCGGTCACCGTCGAACGCGTGGTGGACCTGGACCTCCGGCGGGAACCCCTTCGGCGCAAGGCCGGCGTAGGACTGACTCCGGCGGAATTCCGCCGGGGCGTGGCCGAAGGCCGCCTGGGTCACGTCGGCCTGCCCGAGTCGGCCGCCCTGATCGCCGACGCCCTAGGCTGGACCCTGGACGACGCCCGGGAAACAGCAGAGCCGGTGCTGGATCCCCACGGCGTCGTCCGCGGCGTCCACCAGGTCCTGCGGGGCACGGTCGCCGGCCGGCCGGCGGTGGTGCTGGACCTGCTGATGGCCGTCGGCGCCGAGCGGCCCCGGGATACGGTGCGCATCGACGGCGACCCGCCGGTCGCCGTGGAGATCTCCGGAGGCCTGCACGGCGATGCGGCGACGTGCGCGGTGATCGTCAACGCGATCCCCCGCGTGCTGACCGCCCCGCCCGGCCTGCTGACCCCCACCCAGATCCCTCCGGCGCCCCGTCAACGCTAGCAGAAAATTTCGATTGAAGTTCCCCGGAAATTCCCCGGGACACACCCCGGGCAACGCGGGCCTCGATGCACGGAAGGAGGCCATCCGGCCGGGCCGAATTGTGTGAATTAGACTCCAGATCGCCGCTACCTTCCATCGCTCCATCGGTCCCACCATTCACGGGCACGGGAACCACACAGGGAGGTGAACAGATGACCAGCATCCTCCGCAGGGCCGCCGTCCTGCTGACTGCCGCCGCGCTGGTGGCGACATCCGTGGTGTCCGCCGGGGCCGGTGGCCGGGCCACCGACACTCCGCCGGTGGCTGCGGCACAGTCGGATTACGTTATCGTGAAGCTGGCGGATCCCCCCGTCGCGTCCTACGAGGGCGGAATCCCTGGCTACCAGCGCACCAAGCCGGTGCGCGGACGCAAGCTGGATCCCTCTTCCGATGCGGTCAAGAAATACAAGGAGTACCTGGCCGGCAAGCGCCAGGCCTACAAGGACTACCTGAAGGGCAAAGCCCCCCGGGCCACCGTGGTGCGGGAGCTGGCCACCGTGTTCAACGGAGTGGCCGTGAAGCTCAACGGCGAGAGCGCCCGGGTCCTGGCCGCCGGCCCGGGCGTGGCTGCTGTCTTTCCCAGCACGCTGGTCCGGCCGGCGATGAACATCAGCCCGGGCCTGATCAACGCCCCCGTCCTATGGAGTGAGCTGGGCGGGGCGCGCAAGGCGGGCGAGGGCATCAGGATTGGCATCATCGACACCGGCATCGACGTCACTAGCCCCTTCCTCAGTGAGGAGAACTATCCAACGGTGAAACAGACTGATGCCTGCAAAGACGCCCTGCCGCACGTGACGCTGAGGAAGCCGGGCGGCAAGAACACCAGCAACAAGGTGTTTATCTGCCGGGTCTTCTTCTCCGGCGTGGCGCCCGGCGCCCACGTCCGCCCTGAGGACCTGATGGTCTTCGACCACGGCACCCACGTGGCCGGCACGGCGGCCGGCAACCACGGGACCGACGGCACCGTTGTAGGCACCGACGTCCTCATCCGGGACCTCAGCGGCATCGCCCCCCGCGCCCTGCTGGGCGATTACAACGTCTTCCCCGGGTTCGGCGCGGGCTTTGTGGCGTTTGGCGGGGCGGCGTTCAGCCACGACATCGCCGCGGCCCTGGAGGCGGCGGTGGAGGACGGCATGGACGTGGTGAACATGAGCCTGGGCGGAGGGGTGCAGGGGCCCCATGACCTGCTGGCGGAAGCCACCAACGCTACCGCGGACGCCGGGGTGATCGCGGCCGTGGCGGCGGGCAACTCCGGCCCGGGCGACGCCACCGTGGAGTCGCCCGGCAGCGCTGAGAAGGCTCTGACGGCGGGGGCCAGCACCAACCCTCACTTCGTGGGAATCCCGGTGACGGTCGCGGGTAAAACCTTCGGCGCGGCCCTGGGCGACTTTGAGAACTTCGGCAAGGTCACAGCCCCCTACACGGTGACCTCACCTGCCAACGGCTGCACGACGATCTCCACGGACCTCACGGGCAAGATCGCCCTCATCGACCGGGGAGCGTGCAGCTTCACCACCAAGATCCGTAACGCGCAGGCCAAGGGCGCCATCGGCGTGCTGGTGGTGAACAACGTGGCCGGCGACCCCGTGGCCATGGGCCACGACGGGACCTCCCCGTTCCCGGAGATCCCGGCGGCCATGGTGTCCAAAGGCGACGGGGCCTTCATGAAGGCACAGAACGGTGGCACGGGGACCGTCTCCATCGACGGCACCAAGTTGCAGGAGTTCATCACCCCCAATGCCGACATCATCGCCGGCTTCAGCAGCCGGGGCCCGGCCCCGTTCACCTACCTGATCAAACCCGACGCCACCGCTCCCGGCGTCAACGTGCTGTCGTCGGTCTTTCACAAGGAGTTCGCGTTCTTCCAGGGGACCAGCATGGCCACCCCTCACCTGGCCGGGTCGGCAGCCGTCCTGCTGCAGTTCTTCCGCGGGCTGTTCGGCGACCGCCCGCCGCTACCGTACTCCGACATCGTCAAGTCGGCCATCGTCACCACCGCCAAGCGGCCGGTCTTTGACCACGTGTTCGGTACAGGTGCTACGGGGGTCCTTACCCGCGGTGGCGGGCGGGTGGACCTGGCGGCCGCCATGAACGCGGCCGGCGCCTTCGCCCCGGCGTCGGTCAGCTTCGGATTTCACCGGGGCTCGACGCCGATCTCCGTGTCACGGACGGTTACGGTGGCCAACATTACGAAGACGGGCCAGACCTACAACATCAGCATTGACCCGGCGGTGACCGCTCCGGGCCTCTCCGTTCAGTCCAGCGCGGGATCGCTGCCCCTGGCTTCGGGAGAGACGGCGACCTTCACCGTCAGCCTCACCGCGGCCACCTCGGTCCCCACGGGAGACTACGAGGGCGACATCGTGGTAACGGCGGGGTCAGTGGTGCAGAGGATCCCCTACTGGGTCCGCATCGACCGACTGGGGCGGCCGTAGCCACCAGCTGCCCCGCAAGCACCGGAGGCCGGCACGGTGCCGGCCTCCGGTGCTTTTAGCGGCCCTCGCTCTGCTACCGCAGTCCTCAGGGAAGGGAGGAAAGAAGACGGGCGCCACGAAGGTAATGTCACTCGCCTTCGCCACATCCACCGTCCCCTCCGACCGTCTACCACACGCCCTCCTCCGGGGAGGTGATGCAGGTGCGGGCACCGCAAAGTGTGTGGAGGGCTGTCTCCAGCTTGGGGCGTCTTGTGGCCGTGGCGGTCGCAGCCGTGCTGATGTCCACGCTCCTTTCCCCCTCCGGCTTCGCCCAGCGGGCCGGACAGGACGTCAAGGTGTCCGACCAGCGGTACGTCCGACACGACGGCGGAAGCGATCGCGGCATCCAGAGCTGCAGTGACGACCGCACCCCGACAGGCGGTGGCAACCGCCAGCAGAACGAGCCGACGGTCGCCATCAATCCTTTCAACCCCCAGGTGATCGCGGCCGGCGCCAACGACTACTGCGGCGTTGCCACGTGGGGAGAGGCCTGGATGGGGTTTTACATTTCGCAGGACGGAGGCAGGACCTGGGTCAACTCCCTCAACCCGGGGTACCCCGCCGACACCAGCACCGAAGGGCAGGCCTCGCCCATCTTCGGGGAGGACTTTGCCGCCGGTGACCCCATCATGGCCTGGGACACCGACCGGCATCTGTTCTACGGGGGTATCGCCTTCAACCGCACCCAGCCCAACGCCAGCGGCTTCATCACCCCCACCAACGGGCACGTGATCGTCTCCACCTGGAAGCACGACCCGACGGCTCCCCTGGGGATGGACTACCTGCGCACCGTCATCGTGGGAGTGGGCACGCCCAGCGCCTTCTTCTTTGGGCGGTTCAACGACAAACCGTCCCTCAAGGTCGACACCTGGGAGGGTAGCCCGCACCACGGCAACGTCTACGTCTCCTGGACGCTGTTCCCCGGAGCCGGGCAGGACCAGATTCTCTTCTCGCGCTCCACCGACCACGGAGTCACATTTTCGGCACCGATAAAAATCTCCAAGGACATCGCCAACGCCCAGGGGAGCGACATCGCCGTGGCCCCCGACGGCACCGTGTACGTGGTCTGGCGCCAGTTTGCGTTCCTCAAGCCCGGCGTGGTGGACGCCATCATGTTCGTCAAGTCGACGGACGGGGGCCGGACATTCACCGCTCCCCAGATGGTCGCGGCGGTCACGGTTCCCTACGACCGGCGCGACCGCTACGACGACGGCAGCTTCGCCCGGGATTGCGGCGACGGCCCGTTCCACTG
>JAVKID010000117.1:0-764 GCA_031459655.1 Candidatus Fervidifonticultor octavus
ACTTCTTCGCCATCCTGGTGGCGCTGCTCGACATCCTGGCCACCCTCACCGAGGAGGCCCGCAAGAAGCGCGCGGGACAGAAGGCCGCCCTCCTCGACCCGAACCCGCTGGCCGGCCGCACCGTGGCCGAGACGATCCTGCCAGGTCCCGGCCAGCGACTGGACGCCAAGCGCGAATGGGTCGCGCGCGCGGCCGCCGATGTGCTCCGGCGTCTGAAGCTCACCGGGACCGTGCGCGCGATCGTCCTGGAGGACTCCAAGGGCCACCCGCTGGTGCAGTTCAGCGACGGGAAGCGCCTGGAATCCTACCGGGTGGACCGTGCCGTCGTTGAGGCGGCGATGGCCGGCGATACGGCCAGGTTGACCGAGATCTCCGACCTGCTGACGCGACACCTGACCGCGGACTTCCTGGGCGTCGAAGAGGCGCGCCCGCCGAGGACCACCGAACTGGCGCGCGAGGCCGCGGCCAAGGCGCCGGCCGCTGGTGCGCAGGCCAGGGGCGTGCCGACAGCCCCCGCGCCGGCCCCTGCTGCGGCGGCTGCCGCTCCGCCCCAACCCGCGCCCGCCGCAACGCCGGCTGGTCTCGCGGTGCCCGCCCCCGCCGTCAACCCCGATTCGCTGAGCCGCGAGGAACGCCTGGCGCTCGCCCGCGCCAAGGCCGAGGCGCTGCGGGCCGCCCGTCAGAAGGACAAGGCCCAGGGGTAGCCGCCAGGCTCTGGTACGCCGCCAGGCCCTGGCAACCGGTGAGGTGCTCGCAGCCGCAGG
>JAVKID010000117.1:774-7807 GCA_031459655.1 Candidatus Fervidifonticultor octavus
GCGAGGGAGACCATGACGTCACGTTCGGGCGGTCTTCGCGGCAGCCGCCGTGCGGAAGTGCGCCGGATCCACCTCCGGCAGGCGGGGCGGCGCCTCGGCCTGCAACACCACACCCTCCACATGGACCCCGAAGGCGCGCACCTGCTGGAAGGTGGCTGACGACGCCCCGGCGACCGGCAGGGTCACAGGGTGCCAGGCAGTGCCACCCCGCGCATCGCTACAGCCCCGGGCCGTCGCTGCGACCCAGCAGCGCCCGCCTGGCCAGCGGCAACGGCGGCGCGCCCAGCCCGATCAGGCGGTCGTGGAACTCGCGCAGCGTGAAGGCCGACCCCCGCGCGGCCCGATAGTCCTCCCGCAGCCGGCGGATCATGAACTTGCCCATCGTGTAGTTGAGGTAGCCGGGGTCGAAGGTCCCCCGCACGGCTTCCTTGCGGGCCGGCAGCGGTTCCATGAAGGCCTGCTCTTGGAACATCGTCGCGGCCTGGTCGACGGTCATCCCTCCGGCATGCATGTGGATGGCCGCCAGATAGCGCACCAGTCGCACCAGGGCCTCGCCGAGGCAGGCCAGGCGGAACTTCACGCCGGCGTCCACGCCGGCCTCCAGCATCATTTCCTCGCAGTAATGGGCCCAGCCCTCGACAAACGAGTAGGCAGTCAGGATCTTCGCCGCCATCGAAGGCGCGTGTCGCACGCGCATGAAGTGTACGAAGTGCCCGGGGTAGGCCTCGTGGATGCTGACGGCCTTGAGCGTGGCGTAGTCGAACTTCGTCAGCCACTCCTCGCGCCGCTCGGGCGGCCAGTCCGGCTCCGGCGGAGTGATGTAGTAGTATGACTCGGTGGCGACCTCCTCGAACGGCCCGACGGTGTCCATCATGGCGAACGCCCAGCGGGCAAAGGGCGGCGTTTCCTCGACCAGGGGCCGGACATCGGGCAGCGTGACGATCTCCCGCTCGACCAGGAACCGGCGGAGGTCCTCCAGCATGGCCCGGGCCTCAGGGATGAGGGTCTCTTCCGACGGGTGCTCCCGGCCCAGACGAGCCATCACCTCACGGGGCGTGGCTTTCGGGTCGACCTGCGCCGCCGCCTCGCGCACGTCCTCGTGCAGGCGGGCCAACTCAGCCTCGCCCAGCGCCAGCAGGCGGTCCAGGGGGACCTCGATCATCTCGCCGGTGCGCAGCATGGCCAGCAACACGGGCTCGCCGATGGCGACCGCCTGGGTGGCGCGGCCGCGCGCCTCGTCCAGGAATCCGCAGAGGCGGCGGACCGCGTCGGCGGCCGCCGCCACCGTCCCGTCGAGCCGCCTCCTCAGGTCGGGGTCGAACCGGTCGCCGAGCTGACGTGGTAGATCCGTGGTGTAGAAGGCGAGATAACCCTCGAAGACATCCTGAGCCGTCTCAACGACGGGCAGGGCCAGCGGCGCCCTCAGATGACCGCGCATCTCTTCGACGATCCGCGGGATGTCCTCGAGGTGACTGGTCATGGCGCGCGCGCGTTCGCGCAGCGGGGCGTAGGTGCGCTTCAGGTAGGCCGTGACGTCGAAGAGGCCGCTCCACCCCATGGGATTCCACTCGTGGTCGCGCAGCACCGTCCAGCGGAACCGCTCGTGCTCGATCGCCTGCTCAATCAGCGCGGCGTCCAGGGCCGCCTGACCCGTGCGGTGGTCGGGGCCCATGGCGGCGAAGCGGCGGGCCCACCCGTCCAGCGTCCGGAGCCAGGCGTCGATGGACTGAGGGGAGTAGTCCCCGGCCCGGCCGTCGTAGAGGTGGAGTCCCACGCTCATGCCGAGGGTCGGGTAGAACTCCAGATAGTCGGCCAGAAAGCCGTGTGCCAGCTGCTCGAACTCGACTGGGGCGGCCACGGATCCCTCACAAGGGTCGAATCTCGGGTGCGCCTCCACTCTTCTTCGGCCTCCCGGGCGGTTCCTGTGGGGTCTAGGGCGTCCTAACCATCGGGGTTCGGAGCCCCCAAAAATCGGTCCTGAACCTGATCGACGGCCACACCCTGGAGGCCCAGTGTGAGGGAGGAGGACCCACACCCCCGAATCCGGGCGTGGCCATGGAACCGCTCTCGACGCTCAAGCCCGGCACTACCGCCCGCCTGGGCCCTCCCTCGGGGCTCGACCCCGAGGTGGTCGGTGACCTCGCGGCGCTGAGGATCTTGCCGGGCGAAGTGGTCACCATTCTCGAGGCGGTCGGGAGAGGGGGGCCCCTGCTGGTGCAGGGCGCCGGCGGGGTGTTCGCGCTGGGGCGCCGGCTGGCCGCCCGCCTGAGCGCCGAGATCCTCGATCCGTGACCCCTATCTGCCACGGTCCGCGTCCGCGCTCCGGTTCCTCTGAAGGACCCCAGATCGCGCTCGCGGGCAATCCTAACGTGGGCAAGTCCACGGTTTTCAACTCGCTCACCGGGCTCGATGTCCTGACCGCCCACTACCCCGGGACCACGGTCGACGTCACCGTGGCGACGGCACGGCTGGACGGGCACCGCGTGACGCTGTTGGATCTGCCCGGCACGTACGCCATCGCCGGTCGGACCGAGGATCAGCGGGCCGCCCGGCGCGCCCTGCTGGAAGACCGCCCCGACGCCGTCATCGCGGTGCTCGACGCGACGAATCTGGCACGGAACCTCTATCTCGTGCTGCAGTTGCTCGATCTCGGGTTCCCGGTGGTGGTGGCCCTGAACCTCACCGACGAGGCCGCGCGCCGGGGCATCCACATTGACGCCACACGCCTGAGCGATCTGCTCGGCGTCCCCGTCGTCCCGACGGTCGCCACGCGGCGCTGCGGGATTGCCGAATTGCTGACTGAGGCCGTGCGGCTGATCGGCCGGCCGGTCCACCCGCGGCACCGCTACGGGCATGCCGTTGAGCAGATGGCCGCTCAGGCAGCCGGCCGGCTCGGTGGCGCCGTGCGCGCACCAGAGGGCCTCCCCGCCCGGGGCCGCGCCCTGCTGCTCCTCGAGGAAGGAGCCCTCACGGCGGGATCGCTCGGGCTCCGCCCGGAACCCCAGGAGCCGCTCGGGGTGGTCATCGCCCGGGAGCGGCACCTGCTCGCCGAGACGATCGCCCGGCAGGTCACCCTGCAGACCGGCCAAGTCCCTGGCCGCCGTTTCTGGCACATCGCCACGCGGCCGCTCACCGGCGTCCCGATGTTGCTCGGGGTGCTCGGCACATTGTTCGCGGGCCTGTTTTGGGGCGGCAGCCTGCTCGCCCACCTAGTCGAAGCGCTGTGGGCCCGCACCGCCTCGCCGGCCATCACCGCGGCGCTCCGGTGGGCCGCCGGCGACGGCATCGTGACGCAGACGCTCTTGTGGGGCCTCGATGCGGGTCTGCTCGCGGTACTCACCATTGGGATTCCCTATGTGCTCACGTTCTATCTCCTGCTGTCCGTGCTGGAAGACACAGGCTACCTCAACGCCGCGGCCGTGCTGGCGGATCGCCTGCTCGGGCGGTTGGGGCTCAACGGACGCGCGGCGATCCCGCTGGTCGCCGGGGCGGGGTGCAGCGTGCCAGCGATCCTGGGCCTCCGGGTGCTGCGCACCGAGCGCGAACGGCTGATCGGTGGCACGCTGGTCGCGCTGGTGCCGTGTAGCGCGCGCACCGCGGTGATCCTGGGCGCTCTGGCTCACATGGGTGGATGGAAGGTCGCGCTGCTGATCTACCTGGTGGTCGGCGTACTGATCGTCGTGGTCGGGTGGGGGTTCAACCGCCTCCTCCCGGGCCGGTCACCGGACCTGCTCATGGAGATCTTCCCGTTCCGGCGGCCGCACCCGGCCACGGTGTTGCGGAAGGCCTGGGTGCGCGGCCGCGAGTTCGTTACGGTGGCCGTACCCTTCGTGTGTGTCGGGAGCCTGGTCCTCGGGGGGCTGTATGAGACGGGCCTGATCCGCTTGGCCGAACGTCCCCTGGCGCCGATTGTCGAAGGCTGGCTGAGGCTGCCGGCGGCGGCCGGGCTCACCCTGGTCTTCGCGGTCCTGCGGAAGGAACTGGCGCTGCAGTTGCTCGTGGCCCTGGCGGTCGTTCGCTACAGGAGCGGTGCGGTGGACCTGGCCTCGTTCATGACGCCGGGGCAACTCTTCACCTACGCGCTGGTCAACACCATCTACATCCCGTGCGTGGCCACCATGGCGGTGCTGGGCCGGGCGCTGGGATGGCGCCGCGCGGCGCTCATCTCGGCGGTCACGGTCACGCTGGCGCTGGCCGCAGGGGGCATCGCCGCACGGCTGTGGGCCCTGGGGGCTTGGCGCTAGGGCCGTCACCTCAACCGCGAGAGGGTGGAGGGGAGAAAAGAGGATTGGTGCGCACCGCGGTGGAGCTTACGTGAGGCGCGTAGGCGTGCGTTGACGGGGTGATGCATGCCTGCTACGATCGCGGCGACGGGGCGTAGCGCAGTCTGGTAGCGCGTCTGGTTTGGGACCAGAAGGTCGGCGGTTCAAATCCGCCCGCCCCGACCAGCATTTACCCCGGTCTCGCCTCTTGAGCGCTGTCCGCGGAATCCTGTTCCGATAGGTGCAACTCAGGTGCAGATTTGGGGGCGGGAACCAGACTGTCCTGGAGCCGCACCGAGGCGTCGTTCAGCATCCCCGGCATGATGTGTGAATAGAGGTCCATGGTCACCTTGATTTCCGGGTGCTCCATGATGGCCGGCACCACCTTTGGGGAAACGCCCACCTGAAGCAAGCGTGACGCCGTCGTGTGCCGCAAATCGTGGAACCGAACGCGGGGCGCCTGCGCGCTCCAGGACCTTGCGGAAGTTCCGACGCGTGATGCTGTTCGCGTGCAATGGCCCGACCGTTGGGTTGTGAGAGAACACCAGGCGGGAGTCATGCCATTTCGCACAGTGCGCGTCTTTGCACGCCGTGCCCTTCGGGCACATGCCGCGTTGCGCCCTCTCCCGATCTTGCTTCTCGGCGACACGGCGTAGACTCTTCGACTACAAGAGACGCCACAGGGAGCGGACGGCGGGACGTTCTGGTTTCTGGCTGCCTAAAGATCTTCCGCCCGCCCAGGCGGTAAGAGGTCTGTTGTTCCGTGGCAACGCCCAGGGGCAAGTTCAGGTTCTCGGTCCTCACCTCGACCACAGTCACCCGTAGCCGGTCGAGCTCGGCCTGTAAGCGCATCACCGAATCGGTGGGCCTGCGGCCCCGCCTGCCGTCGCGCAACGCCCGGAGGGAGCCCTGCCGGGCTCGGCGTTCCCACAGATAGAATGCCCGGGGGCCAGCTGATGCCCTACGCAGTCGACCCTGTTTGCTCCAGCCGCCCTGGACGTTGCGCCCGCAGCACCTCGGCGGTCTCGCGCGTATTGTTCGCGATCACCACCGTGAGGCTCAGGCTTTCCAAGAGCAACGCCGCCGCCCAGACCCAGGCAAACGCCACGAGTCCACCGGACACGATGCTCCCGAGAAATGCGCCGAGGCCCTTCTGGAGCCCAAACAAGCCGATGAAGACGAACACGACGAGAATCGCCAGGGCCGCCGCCGCGATGAGAATCCGTCCAGCGACCAACAACCAGTTAAGGAAGGGAAGGCTTTCCTCACGACCCCCTGGAAGTCCACCCTGCGCCCCAATCTCCGCAAGCTTCGCTCCAGTGCCGAGTACGTAGGCCACTGGCAGGCGGACAAACGAGACGACCACGATCCACAAACCGCTCAGCATGGGACGAGCCCCCTGCGCTTCCTCGTGAGCGATGTGCAGCGCACCGGACCGAAGCCACACCAACGCAGGGGTCCCCGGGACATAGGAGCGTAGCCGATCAGCCGGCGTCTTAAGCCCGTCCTACCTGTGAAGCGTTTGCCCTAGCTTCATCACCAGATCCTCCACCGCCTGATCCAGCGCCCGCCCCAGCACAGTCTTGCTGAACTCGGCGCCCCCGAAGGCGACATTCTGGAATACCGCAAGGGCCATTGTCCCTTCCGCCTTCCCGGTCCCTCGAGCGATTCCGATGATCTCTCCCGTCGTCGTGTCGATCACCCGCGCCGTCAGCTGGACCTGGGCCTGGTACAGGGCGACGGCCACCACCGGCAACGCGACCCCGCCGGCAGCCTTCAACTCGAACTGGTTGACGGTACCAGCAATCAGCGCCTGGACGCCCAGCACGCGACCCAGTCGCGCCGCCGTCGCCTGGTCGACGGTGCCTGTGCGCCCGATCCCCTGCTCCCTCAACACCGCATCCAGCGCCCGGCGTTCGATCACGCGGTATCGCCCCGTTCTGAACAGCGACTCCTCAACGATCTCCGTGACCCCCAGAGAGATATCCCACCGCTGCGCCCAGGATGGGCTGGTGAAGCCGAGTTGGAAGGGGAGGATGGCAATCCGCAGCCGGTCGGGCTGGGCCGGTGATGCGTCAGGGGCGGGGACGGGAGGCTGGGGCGCGGGTGCCGCCGGCGTCATCGCCGGGGCGGGCTGGGCCGCGGGTGGCTGGGCCCCCGGGGCGGGCTGGGCCACGGGCGGAGCGGGAGGAGCCTGCAGCGCGGCAATCCTTGGCAGAATCGCATCAACCACCAGATCGGCCGCCTTGCTCAAGGCCTCCTTGGCCGCGACGCTCTCGCCGACGTCAGCGGCGGATGCTGTGGCCGCCTCGCTTGCCACGATGCGACCGGTCGCCGCCACGATGACTCGGACTTGCACACGTGCCCTCGCCGACATCAGGGTGGGACCGCCTACCGGTGCGGGCGGCGGGGCCCCGGGCTGCGCAGGAGGGGGCGGCGCCGCCGCTGGTCCGATCGCCTCGCTGAACGCCTGGCCGACGATCAGGACGTCGGCACGATACCGGTTGCCAAAGGACTGGGTCACCTGCTGGGTCGGGGCACTCCAGAGCTGCTGGACCTGGGGTGTGTCTCTGGATCTGGGCCACTTCCTTCTGGTCGACAACCTTGTAGCCGGCCTCGATGAGCCGCTTGATGAGTTGCGTCTCGGCAGCCGGGTCTGGGACCCCCGGTTTCCCCAGGTGCGTCTCAGGGATCACGACCATGAGAACCAGCGGTCTGGGCGTCGGCGTGGCCGCAGGAGTCGCCTGGGTCGGGGACGGGGCGGCGGGCTG
>JAVKID010000118.1:0-7725 GCA_031459655.1 Candidatus Fervidifonticultor octavus
CCCTGGTGGAGATGGGAGTTCCGCTGCTGGCCGCCCACCTCATCATCTTCTGGTTGAGCCTCGACTCGAACATCACCCCGCCGGTCGCGCTGGGAGCCTACACCGCGGCGGCCATCGCGGAGGCCGACCCATGGAAGACCGGATGGAACAGTTTCCGGTTCGCCAAGATGATCTACGTGATGCCGCTCTTGTTCGCGTACACCCACATCCTGTTCAAAGGGACTCCCGCCGAGAACGCCTGGGCTGTGACCTCAGCGGTCGTCGGGACGGTGGCGTTCTCGATCTGCAGCACGGCCTTCTTCCTCGTCCGGACCACCCTGGCGGAGTGGGTGTTGTTGGCGGCAGCCACAGTGCTCACCTTCATCCCGGGCCCGGCGACGGATCTGATCGGTATCGCCCTCTTCATTGCCGTGTACCTGTGGCAGCGGCGCCGGCTGGCCGGTCTCGCCGTGCGTCCCGCCCCCGAGCGTGTTGTGGGGAGCCTGGAAGGCGCCCGCTACAAGCAAGTAGGAGGCCGGGCCGCAGCGCCGCGAAGAGACCTATAGACTCAAGGAGGGTGCAGATGACGGACGCCAAGTCAAAGGCTCGCGGGGACCAGACCATCCCTCACCACAGGTTGGTCGACGCCGATGTGGGAATCGCCGCCGCACCAGGGGGCTCCAGAGTGTTCCACCTGGACGACGTGCCCGTCCTCGGCTCCGAGCGCGACGGCCGCAGGAAGCGGGTCCTGCTCAACGCCCCGGTGACGGGCAAGGAACTGTTGGTGGACGTGCTGGACTACGCGCCCGGCGGAACCTCTCCCCTGCACTATCATCGCGGGACCGACCACTTCTTCTTCGTCCTGGATGGCCGCGGGCGGATCGTCATCAACGACCGGGAGTACCCGCTCGGCCCGAACACGGTGGTCTGGATCGCCGAGGGCGACGTGCACAAGGTCTTTGCCGACCCCGACGTGCCCCTGCGGTTTCTGGAGTACTTCTCCCACGGCCGCCACGAGACGGTGTTCCTGGAGCAGGCCTGCGAGTGGCGACCGGCCGGAATGTGAGGGGACTGTGGCTGCCGCGACGCGCTGGATTGGCCGGCCGCTGCGCCGCCGCGAGGACGAGCGCTTCCTGCGCGGCCGGGGGCGGTACGTGGGAGACATCACGCTGCCCGGCATGCTCCACTTGGTCATCGTGCGCAGCCCCTTCGCCCACGCCCGCGTGCGGGCCATCCGGACAGCGCCGGTCCTGCGGGCCCCGGGCGTGGTGGCGGTCGTCACCGGCGCCGACCTGGCTGGCCGCGTGCAGCCGATGCCGATGGGGGCCAGGGAGGGCGCCACGGTCGCGTCCGCGCCGCATCCGATCCTGGCCTCGGAGACCGTCCGCTACGTCGGTGAGCCGGTGGCGGCGGTGCTAGCGCAGACCCCCGCCGCGGCGGCGGACGCGGCAGCGCTGCTCGAGGTCGACTATGACCCGCTGCCCGCCGTCGTCGACCCCCATGAGGCGTTGGGCGGGGCCGTTCGCGTCCACGAGGCGCTGCCCGACAACGTGCTGCTGCGGTGGCACCGCTCGGGGGGCGACGTCGAGGGAGCCTTCCGGTCGGCCGCGCGCGTGGTCCGGGGATCCTTCACCATCCCGCGGCTGATCGCCGCCCCCGTTGAACCCCGCGGGGCTGTGGCGGCCTACGATCCCGGTGCCGACCTGCTGACCCTGTGGTGCTCGGCGCACGACCCGCACCGGCCCCGCGCCCAGTTGAGCCGCGTGCTGGGGAGGCCGGAGGACCGCATCCGCCTCATCGTCCCCGATGTCGGCGGGGCCTTCGGCAGCAAGGGCGCGCTGGCGCCCGAGGCGGCGGTCGCGGCCTTCCTGGCCATCGTCCACGGCCGGCCGGTCCGGTGGATCGAGGACCGGAGGGAGAACTTCGCAGCCGCTCACCAGGGCCGCGGCGTCAGCGCCGAGGTGGAGATGGCGGTCGACGGCTCCGGCGCGCTGCTCGGGATCAGGGCCCGGCTGCTCGCCGATCTGGGGGCCTACCTCCTCCCCTCGACGGCCAACCCGCCGGTGACCACCGCGATGCTGATGACGGGCGCCTACGCGATCTCGGCGGCCGAGGTGGAGCTGGTCGGCGTGGCGACGAACAAGGTGCCCACCGGCCCCTACCGTGGGGCTGGCCGCCCTGAGGCGGCGTTCATCGTCGAGCGGATGGTGGATCTGGTCGCCCGCGACCTGGGCCTCGACCCTGTGCAGGTCCGCCGGCGCAACTTCATTCCGCCTGAGCGATTTCCCTATCGCACGCCGCTGGGTTTCACGTATGACTCGGGGAACTACGCCCGGGCGCTCGACCGCGCGTGGGAGCTCCTGGAGGGCGATCGGTGGCGCCGGGAGCAGCAGCCGGCCCGGGCGGAAGGTCGGCTGCTGGGGATCGGCGTCTCGGGCCACATCGAGCGCATCGGCAGCGGCCTCTGGGAGGGCGCCGCGGTCTCCGTCGAGCCAGACGGCCGCGTCGTCGTGCGGATGGGGCCGGCCCCGCAGGGCCAGGGCCACGAGACCACGTTCGCCCAGATCGCCGCCGAGGCGCTGGGCCTCGATCCCGGTGCGATCGTCGTGCAGTGGGGCGACTCGGCCGTCGTCCCCCGGGGCGTGGGGACGTTTGCGAGCCGGTCGGTCACCATCGGCGGTTCGGCTCTCCTGGTGGCCCTGGACCGGATCAGGGAGAAGGCCACCGGTATCGCCGCCCGTCTCCTGGAGGCCGCCCCCTCCGACATCGTGTGGGACAGCGACCGGCTGCACGTGCGCGGGATGCCCGCCCGCGCGGTCGCGTGGACCGAGATCGCTGCGGTCGCCTACGATCCGGTGCGCCTGCCGGCGGACCTCGAGATGGGTCTGGCGGCCTCGGCGACGTTTCGATTACCCGGGCCCGTGTTTGCCTTCGGCGCGTACGGCGCGGTGGTAGAGATCGAGCGGGAGACAGGAGCGGTCCGCCTGCTCCGGCTCGTCGCAGTCGACGACGCCGGCCGGATCGTCAATCCTCTGCTGGCGGAGGGGCAGGTCATCGGCTCCACCGCGCAGGGGTTGGGGGCGGCCCTGGTCGAGGCCGCGGTCTACGACGCGGATGGCCAGCTCCAGACCGCATCGTTTCTTGACTACAGCCTGCTCCGGGCGGCGGACCTCCCGACGATTGCCAGCGAGTTCCTCGAAACGCCTTCGCCCTTCAATCCCCTGGGCGCCAAGGGCATCGGCGAGACCGGATGCATGGGGGCGCCGGCCGCGGTGGCCAATGCGGTGGCCGACGCGCTCGCGCCCCTGGGCATCCGGCACGTGGACATCCCGTATACGCCGCAGAAGCTCTGGCGGATCCTGGCTGCGGGAGCAGCACAGGCAGCCCCAAGGTGAGGAGGAGGTGGACGAGGTGAGGACACTGGTCATGGCGGCCGTCCTGACGGTGGTCGGGCTGTGGGGGACGCCGGCGTCCGGCCAAGCGCCGTACTATGCGGGGAAGACCATCGAGATCATCGTGCCCACGGCGGTGGGCGGGCCCTCGGACATCTTGAACCGCTCGCTGGCGCCGTTTTTGGAAAAGCACATCGCGGGCAACCCGACAGTTCGCATCCGCAACATCCCCGGCGGGGGCACCGTGCTCGGGTCGAACTGGTTCGCGGTCAACGCCAAGCCGGACGGGCTGACGCTGCTGGCCAGTCCGGTCGGTTCCAAGATTGCGTACATGGTGGAGAACCCCGCGGTCCGCTACGACTTCCGGAAGTTCAAACTCGTCGCCATCAGCGGCAGCGGCGCGGTGTTCTACGTCTCGTCGCGCACCGGCATCCGGCAGGCCGCCGACCTGGTCAGGGCGCAGGGCCTGGTCATGGGGAGTCCCTCACCGCCCGGCAACGTGCTGACCGCGCTCCTGGCCTTCGAGTTGCTGGGCGCCAACCCGCGCGTGGTCTTCGGGTTCGAAGGGGTGGGGCCGGCCCGACTGGCCTTCGAGCGTGGAGAACTGAACCTCGACTTCCAGGCCACCATCGTGTACGTCACGCAGGTGCTCCCCCTCGTCCGCGAGGGAAAGGCCACCCCGCTGATGACCCTGGGCTACATCGACGAGAGAGGGCAGATCGTCCGCGACCCGGCCGTCCCCGACCTGCCGACGGTGTACGAGGTCTACCAGCAACTCCACGGCCGCAAGCCGGACGGGTTGCTGCGCTGGAAGGCCTTCCGGGCGACCGTGGCCGCGGCGTGGGTCTACGGCCGCGGGCTGTGGCTGCCGGAGGGGACGCCGCCGGAGCCGCTGCGCGCGCTGCACCAGGCCATCGACCGGATGAATCAGGACCGCGACTTCCAGGAGCAGGCCAGGAGACTGCTCGAAGGGTACGCGCTGATCCGCGGCGACCTGGTGGAGTCGCAGGTACACCGGGGGCTGGGTGTCACGCTGGACGTGCGGAAGTTCATCCGGGACCTGATGTTCCAGAAGTACGGGCAGGCCATCTAGTGCGTCGGCCGACGAGATCCGTCGTCCATGCTTGAGGCGGCCCTCACCGCGCTCGGTATCTTCACCGACCCCGGCCGCCTGGCGCTGCTCTTCGCCGGCGTGGCCGCGGGCCTGATCGTGGGCGTCCTGCCGGGCATGGGCGGCATCGTGGCCGTCTCGCTGATCCTGCCGTACATCTACAAACTCGACGCCATGGCCGCCGCCGCCGTGCTGACCGGCGCACTGGCAGTCGTTCATACCTCGGATACGATCACGTCGGTGCTCATCGGGGCGCCGGGATCGGCCGCCGCGGCGACGTCGGTGATCGAAGGGCACGCGCTGGCGAAACAGGGGCAGGCTGCGCGGGCGCTGGCCGCGGCGTTTCTCTCCTCCCTTGTCGGCGGCCTGATCGGCGCGCTGGGGCTCACGCTGGCCATCCCCATCGCGCGGCCGCTGGTGCTCGCGCTGGGGTCGCCCGAACTGTTCATGCTGACGGCCCTCGGCGTCAGTTACGCCGGCAGCCTGCTCGGCAAGGAGGCGCGCAAGGGCCTGCTGGCCGGCCTGCTGGGCATCCTGCTGGGGATGGTCGGCCCTTCGCCGGCAGCGGCGCAGGTCCGCTTCGACTTCGGCCGGCTCTACCTGATGGACGGCATCCCGCTGGTCGTGGTCGCGCTGGGGATCTTCGGGATCGCCGAGGTGATCGCGCTGCTGGCGCGCGGCGGTGCCATCGCTTCGGCGACCGGCGTGGGGGTCGGCTGGCTGCAGGGTATTCGGGATGTGCTGCAGCACCGCTGGCTGGTCCTGCGCGGGGCCCTGATCGGGGTGTGGGCCGGCATCCTGCCGGCACTCGGCGCCACGGCCGGAACCTGGATGGCCTACGGCCACGTGGTCGCCGCCAGCCGGGACCGGTCTCGCTTCGGCAAAGGGGACATCCGCGGGATCATCGCGCCGGAGGCCGCCAACAACGCCGTGGCTGCCGGGGACCTGATCCCGACCCTGCTCTTCTGGGTGCCTGGCAGCGCCTCGGCCGCGCTGCTGGTGGGGGCGCTGCTGCGCTACGGCATCCTGCCGGGCCCGCGCATCGTCACCGAGCACCTGCCCCTGATCTACGTCATCATCTGGAGTTACGCCATCGCCAACGTGCTGGGTGCCGGCACCTGCTTCGCGGTCAGTCCGGCGCTGGCGCGGATCACCTACGTGCCGTTCGTGCGGCTGGCGGCGCCGGTGCTGATCGCCATCGCGCTCGGCGCCTACCAGACCACCCAGGACATGGGGGACCTGGTCGCGCTGTTCCTGCTGGGCCTGCTGGGCTGGATGATGAGCAAGAGCGGCTGGCCCCGGGCACCGCTGCTCATTGGGTTCGTGCTGGCCGGCCCGATGGAGCGCTACTTCGTCATCACCACGAACCTCTACGGCTTCGCCTGGTTGGCGCGGCCGGGGGTGGTGATCATCGGCGCAATCCTCGTGGCCCCGTTCGTCTGGGGGCTCTGGTCGTCCATCCGGCGCCGGAGGGCGGCAGAACCCGCCGCGCAAGCCCCGCCCCGCCGCATGCCGCTGGACCTCGCTCTCAGCCTCGCGGTGCTCGCCATCTTCGCGGGTGCCCTGGGAATGATCAGAGGCTTCGTCCCGGGGGCGCGCCTGATGCCGCTGGTGGCCGCGACCCCGGGGCTGGTGCTGGCGGCCGTGCAGGTGGTCAGGGTCCTCCAGGGGCGGTCGACGATGGGGGATGAGGAGCCGCCCTCCCAGGCCGACCGCCGCGCCGGGCTCTTCGGGTTTGCGGTCCTGGCCGGCTTCTTCACGTTGCTGTGGCTGGCGGGGTTCCACCCCGCCGCCGCGGCCTTCATGCTGGTGTTTCTGCTCGGCCCGGCCCGGATGCGGCCGGGCCCCGCCCTGCTCTTCACCGCGGCGACCATTGCCACCATCACCGGGCTCGGGGCCCTGCTGGGGGTTCACTGGCCTCCGGGACTGGTGGGACGCTGGCTGTGATGCCGATCGCGGGGATCTGGGGCCGTACTACCGACAGGAGGGATCGCTGTGGCCGCACGCACACGCTTGCACAACCTGCGCCTGATCAGCCGGACGACGTACGGCCCCATCGGGGCGGGCCAGGTAGTCGTCCACCGAGGGCACGCCTACATCGCACCGATGCGCGACGTCGGCACGACCATCGTGGACGTGCGCGACCCCCGCAGGCCCAAGGTCGTCGCGCAGCTCTCGGTGCCGCCCAACACCCACGCCCACAAGGTCCAGGTGGCGGGCGACATCATGATCGCCAACCACGAGCGCTTGCCCGGCTACCAGGGCACGGAGTTCAGCGCGGGCGTCGGCATCTACGACGTGAAGGATCCCACCCGGCCGCGCCTCCTCACGTTCTTCCAGACCGGCGGCCCCGGCGTGCACCGATTCTGGTTCGTCGACGGCCGGTACGCGCATCTGTCTGCGGGGGCCGAGGGCTTCTCCGACCAGATCTACCGGATCCTCGACCTGGAGCGCCCCGACCGCCCGCGCGAGGTGGGCCGCTGGTGGATTCCCGGACAGTGGACCGCCGGCGGCGAGCGCCCGGGCTGGCCGGCGACCTGGCGGGTGCGGGTGCACGGCGCGCCGTTCGTCGTGGGACACCGTTGCTACGTGGGGTGCGTGGACTGGGGGTGGGCGATCCTCGACATGAGTTCCTGGGCAGAGCCGCGCCTGATCACCCGGCACACCTTCCACCCACCGTTTGGGGACATGCTGCACACCGCGCTGCCCCTGCCGGGGCGCGGCCTGGTCATCTGCACCCAGGAAGGGCTGAAGCCGTGGGGCGAGGGCTGGGACCGTGAGAAGTACCTGTGGATCGTGGACGTGCGCGAAGAGACCAACCCCATTCCCATCGCGGCCTTTCGGGTGGATCCTGACGGCCTGGCCGATCCCCGCTTCCGGTTCGGGCCGCACAACATCCACGAGAATCGGCCCGGCGGCTTCCAGAGCGAGGAGCGGATCTACCTCACGTACTTTGCGGGTGGGCTGCGGGTGGTGGACATCCGCGATCCCATGCGGCCGGAGGAAGTGGCCTGGTACCTGCCCGAGGTGTCCAGCGGCGTCCCTCAGTCCAACGACGTGTACGTGGACGCGGACGGCCTGATCTACCTGGTGGACCGGGTGGAGGGGGTTCTCGACATCCTGGAGCACGCGGATCGGTCCGGCCGGCGAGGCGCGGCCAAAGGCCGCGCGGGCGCCGGGGCGCATCCCACACGGCGCCGGACTGGCCCTCGACCGCGCAAGAGGAAGTAGCTCGATGATGAA
>JAVKID010000119.1:0-7159 GCA_031459655.1 Candidatus Fervidifonticultor octavus
GCCGAGGGCACGGGCCACCGCCCCCTGCGGCGAGCCCGCGACGTAGACCCCCCCGGCCACCCCCGCCCAGTGGCGCAGCACGCTCCCAGACGGCGTCAGTACCGCCCCCACGCGGCCCAGCACGTCGCTGACGACGACGACACCGCCGGCCGCCTCGACCACCGGCAGCGTCGTCGCCCCCAGCGACACCGCCCACCGTACGCGCCACGCCTCCACGTCGACGGCACGCACCATCAGATCGCCGCCCGTCGTGCGTTGCGCCACCACCAGCAGGGCCGGCGGCACGAACGCCATGTCCACCGCCCGCGTGTCGTTCAGGGCGACCTCGCGGAGCCGTTCTCCAACCCGGCCGTCGAAGAAAGCCACCGCGCGCGGGCTCGCGACCGCCGCCAGCCCTGCTGGTAAGAGTGCCACGGCCATCAGATCCCGATGATACGCCTTCCACAACAGGCGCGTGTCGTGGAACGCCAGCACATCGCCCCGGCCCGATCCCACGAGGATCCTGCTGCCCAACGCGGCCGCGTCCATCGTGAACGCCGGCAGCGTTATCCGGCGCAGCCCACCGCGCTGGGGCGCAACCACCAGCAGCTCGTCGCCGGCCACATAGACCGAGCCGTCGGCCAGCATCCCCACGGGCGGGATCCCGCAGCAGTTGCTGTTGCGGTACTCCACGGCGCTGCGCTCGCGGGCAGACGCCGGATCGACCAGCGCCAGACGGCTGCGCACTCTTCCCGCCGCAGGATCGAACGCCGCCGCCACCGCCGCCGCAAGTCCCGCGCCTGGCACGAACGCCGCTGCCACGGCGCCCGGCGGTGTGTGCCATACAAAGACACGAGCACCGCGACGGGTGCCGGCCCCGGTGATCAGCACCAGGAGCGCGACCGCGGTACCGATCGCTGCCCACCGGCCCCCGGGCATCATCGTGGCACTGCCGCGCGCTAACGGGTGGGGACCGGCTCTGTCTTCTCTGTCTTCTCCTGTTCCCGGGGCTCGGACTCCGCCGTCGTCTGGTCCCGGGGTGGCACTGGCCCGCAGCAGGTGCACATGGTGCCCTCACTCCCACCAGGTAACACTTCGACTGTACGACATATTATATACGGAAAACCGTTTGAATGCTACTCCCCACCGCGGGGCCCGACTGCCCGAACCTTCTGAACAGCCATCATCGCGGAGGTGCCAGGTCTGTCAGGAGTTTGGGATCTCCCGATGGCCTGGCCGCGGGATCGGCGGGGAGGGTACGGTGGACCAGGACCTGCCTTTCCCGGTTGAGGATGCAGACGCACATCGATCGCGCGTGGAGATCATCGCAACGGCCGCGGGATCCCGGAGGACGTGGCGGCGAAGGTGCGGGCCTCAGGAGGTGTCCCCGACGACCAGGGGGTGGGCGACGTGGAGGGGGCGATGCGGTATCTGCGCTCGTTGCCCTACCTGAAGACACGAAGGACCTCTCTGCCCGCTCCTGGGCCTCTTCGGCGAGGAGGATCGGAGCCCCTCGCCAGAGCAGGTCGGCCTGCACGAACGGGAACTCCACAGACACGGCAAGACCTACGAGTCCCACATGTATCCGGACGCGGGGCACGGCTTCTTCTACTACGACCGGCCGGCTTACAGGCCACAGCAGGCGGGAGATGGATGGCAGAAGGTATTTGCCTTCCTCCAGAAGTATCTCAGGAGACCGTGAGTGCAATCCAGAATCATGGCTGAAAAGAGCATGACGCGTGTGCACCATGATCGTGAGCAGGTGGCGGTTGAAGGCAGCGGCAGGGAAGCCACCCGATGGTTCACGGTGCGGCAGGCCAACGCGTCCTATGAGCATCCTTTCCACGCGCCGCTGGAACACGCACTGAACATCGACTTCGTGGACGCGGGGCGGGGCCCCCAGGCTTGGGTGGCTGTCGAACTCACCGCGGAATCGGCGCGCGTGTTGGTCGAGGCACATCTTGCCGTGCTGGGCTGTGCAGAGGCGGGTAGTTACCTGAACCCGGTGGCAACGTCTGGTGGCGCGTCAAGGAACGTCGTCGCCGTCGACTCCAATCGTGGAGGGTGAGGCGTGAAGCTCAAGGGCATCCACCATGTCACAGCCGTAACCGCGCACGCGCCCGGGAACGTCGAGTTCTACACCCGTGTCCTGGGCCTGCGCTTGGTCAAGAAGAGCGTCAACCAGGACGACCCGACCGTTTACCACCTCTTCTACAGCGACGAACGGGGAAGCCCGGGCGCGGACCTGACCTTCTTCGAGTACCCCGGCGCGGCGCGCGGCCGTCCCGGGGCCGGGATGGTCCACCGCATCGTGTGGCGGGTCGCGTCGGAGGAGGCGCTTGACTTCTGGGAGGCCCGCCTGCGGGGCGAGGGGATCACCTCGCGGCGCGAGGACGGTCGGCTGGTCTTTGACGACCCTGAGGGGTTGGGCCTGGAGTTGACGCTCGACGAGGGCCGCGACGCGCCCCTGGTGGCCGACCACCCGGAGATCCCCTCCCGCCTGGCCCTCCGCGGGTTTGCCGGCGTCCGGGCCTACGCCGCGGATCCGGAGGGCAGCCGACAGTTCCTGGAGCAAGCACTGGGGTTTGTGCGCACAGCCGAGGGTCGCTACGAGTCGCGCGGCGACCACCGCGGATCCTTCTACGTCTACGATCGCGCCTCCGAACCCGGCCGCGGTGGCGCCGGCACGGTCCATCACGTGGCCTGGACTTCCGCCATGGAGGCGCACGGCGCGTGGCGGCGCCGCGTGCTCGAGGCCGGCGGGTCGCCTACGCCGGTTATCGACCGCTACTACTTCCGTTCGATCTATTTCCACGAGCCGAGCGGCGTCCTGTTCGAGATCGCCACGGATGGCCCTGGCTTCACGACCGACGAGCCCCTCGAGCACCTCGGGGAGCGGTTGGCGCTGCCCCCGAAGTTCGAGCCGCTGCGCGAGCGCCTCGAGCAGATCCTGAGGCCGTTGCGGAACCCGCGCGAGGGTCGGGGTGAACCCGCCGGGCGTTGATGAGGTCGATCGGATCTCCCGCCTGGCCGATACCGGCGGCCCCAGGGGAGCCTCGAGAGGACGGCGAATGCACAGCCTCGTCGAACTCCCATCGAGGAGGACTCTCGGATGACGCAGGATCCAGGGCCGTCGGCTCGCAGAGAGGTCGCCACGCTGGCAGGTGGCTGCTTCTGGTGTCTGGAAGCGGTGTTCAACGATCTGCGGGGGGTGGAGCGCGTGGTTTCGGGGTACGCCGGCGGCAGCGTGCCCGACCCCACCTATGAGCAGGTCTGCACCGGGACGACCGGCCATGCCGAGGTCGTCCAGGTGACCTTCGACCCAGAGGCCATCTCGTTTCGGGAGTTGCTCGAAGTCTTCTTCACCATCCACGACCCCACCACGCTCAACCGGCAGGGGCCCGATGTCGGCACCCAGTACCGCTCGGCCATCTTCTACCACACGGCGGAGCAGAAGGCGACCGCCGAGCAGGTGATCCGGGACCTCGCGGCGGCCGGCCTGTGGCGCGACCCGATCGTCACCGAGGTCGCCCCGTTGGAGGCCTTCTACCCGGCCGAGGCGTACCACCAGCGGTACTTCGAGCGCAACCCCCATCAACCGTACTGCCGGACGGTGATCGCGCCCAAGGTCGTCAAGTTCCGCCAGCAGCACCTGGCCAGGCTCAAGCAGGCGGCCGGATCCTAGGGGAGCGAGCCCGTCATGCCGACCCAGGCCTTCCAGGACGCCTACCCCGACGCGCTGAGCCACTGCTACGGGTGCGGTCGGCTGAACGAACACGGCCTGCAGCTTAAGAGCTACTGGGACGGCGACGAGACGGTCGCCGTCTTCTCCCCGAAGCCCTACCACACGGCGATCCCGGGCTACGTCTATGGGGGGCTGATCGCCTCGCTGATCGACTGCCACGGCACCGGGACCGCCGCCGCCGCTGCCGCCCGGGCCGCCGGACGGGCGTTGGGGAGCGATCCGCCGCTGCGATTCGTTACGGCTTCGCTGCGCGTGGACTACCTCCGTCCGACGCCGCTGGGCGTGCCGCTGGAGATCCGCGGGCGGGTCAAGGAGATCACGGGGCGCAAGGTCGTCGTCGAGGCCACGGTTTCGGCCGGCGGGCAGGTCTGCGCGCGAGGCGAGGTCGTGGCCGTCCAGATGCCCGAGCACCTGATGCCCACAGGGGACACGGCCTGACCCGCCCGGTCGCGGGCAAGTCCCATGCGCGTGCGCATCCCCAACCCCTCCCTGGTGGTCCTCTGCGGCCCGGCCGGCAGCGGGAAGACCACCTTCGCGACCCGGCACTTCCCCCCGACCGCGGTCGTGTCCTCCGACCGCTGCCGTGCCATGATCGCCGACGATGAGCGCAACATCGCGGTCTCCCGCGAGGCGTTCGAGCTCTTCCACCTGATCATCGACCGCCGGGTGCGCTTCGGGCGGCTCACGGTCGCCGACAGCACGGCCCTGCGGCGCGAGGCGCGCCGCGCGTTGCTCCAGATCGGCCGCCGCCATGGGGTCCCGGTCATCCTCATCGTGTTCGACGTCTCGCTGGAGCGCTGCTTCTACCACGACACGCTCCGCCACCGCCGCGTCGGGCGCGCCGTCATCGAACGGCACATCCGGCTGCTGCAGGACACGCTGCGGACCGTCGCGGACGAGGGGTTCGACCAGGTCGTGATCCTGGACGAGGTGCTCGCACGTCAGGCCTCGGTTGACCTCGGAGGGAGTCCCCCTCAGCGTCCCGGAAACCAGGGGGCGCCGGCGCCCTGAAACTGGCCAGGGGAACCCCCGTCGCCTGTCGAACGGGCGGGTAGGGACTGTCCGGACGGGGCGCGCTATGGCATCGTCTCTGGAGCTCGAGCCCGGCCGCATCGCAGCCGTCTTCGGGGTAGGGTCGGCGGTGTGATGGGGGCCGAACCGATCTCCCGGCAGATCGGCGGCGGCCGCCTGACGCTCGTCCGGGGGGACATCACCACCCAGGAGGTGGACGCCATCGTCAACGCCGCCAACAGCCGGCTGGTCGGGGGCGGCGGCGTCGACGGCGCCATCCGCCGGGCCGGCGGACCGGCCATCGAGGAGGAGTGCGCGGCCATCCGGGCCCGCCAGGGGGGGTGCCCGACGGGGTCGGCGGTCATCACGGGCGCCGGGAGGCTCCCGGCCCGATACGTCATCCACGCCGTCGGGCCGGTCTGGCAGGGAGGCGGCCACGGCGAGGCGGACCTGCTGGCCTCGGCCTATCGGGCTAGCCTGGCGCTGGCCGCCCGGCAGGGGGCCCGGACCGTCGCCTTTCCGTCCATCAGCACCGGCGCCTACGGCTACCCGGTCGAGCAGGCCGCCCGGATAGCCCTCCGGACGGTCGCAGAGGTCTTGAAGGAGCAGGCCTTCGACGAGGTTCGCTTCGTCCTCTTTTCGCAGAAGGACTACGACGCCTACGCCGAGGCCCTGCGCGACCTTCCGCCGGCCTGAGCCGCCGGCAGGAGGTGCTGGGGACGGCGGGTGAGTGGGAGGCCAGACGAGGAGCAAGCATCCCTGCCGGAGGTGAGGACCGTGGTCTCAGCCGTGGTGTTGCTGAAAGCCGCTCCGGGCCAAGCCCGCAAGGCCGCGATCGCCATCAGGAAGATCAAGGGCGTGCGCCAGGTCCACGTCGTCACCGGACCGTACGACATCATCTGCATGACCGAGGCCGGGACCATGGCCGCGCTGGGGGACACCGTCATTACGAAGATCCAGCGGACCCCCGGGGTGACCGACACGCTCACCTGCCTGGTCGTCTGAGAGTGGTCATGGAGGTCATGGACCCGGGTGTTGACAACCCCGAGGCCCCTACTATAATGAGTTGTGGCCTGAACACGGGGAGGGATTGGTGCTGAGGTCGCCAACCGGGTAAACCGAATACGGTGTGCCCGATGAGCATCCCGGAGGGGAGGCGGCTCATCCCCTCTTTTTTGTGTCCCGTCCCCGCAAGGCTGTACGATCATGCCTCAATGTTCCTGCCGGCGGGCCCGGCAGGATCCGACGCGCGGAGTCCGCGGCGGGGCGCACCTTGACAAGTGAAGATGGACGAAGACATCCCGCCCGCGGGTGGAAACGACACCGGCGGGAGGAGGATGTGTTGCCAGGCTCTATACAGCTGCTCCTAGGGCGGGTCTCAAGCTACTACGGGCACGCGGTGGATGCCTTGGCGCCAAGAGCCGATGAAGGACGCTGCTGGCGGCGAAAGGGTCGGGGAGGTGCTAAGCAACCGTTGATCCGGCCGTCTCCGAATGGGGAAACCCCGCGCGGGTCATACCGCGCGATCCAGTGCTGAATCCATAGGTGCGGGAGGGCAAGCCGGGGAACTGAAACATCTCAGTACCCGGAGGAGGAGAAATCAACCGAGATTCCCCGAGTAGTGGCGAGCGAAAGGGGAAGAGCCCAAACCTCGGGCGTGTCGAAGCTTGCGGGCGTTGCGCCCGGGGGGTTGGAGGGCACCGCTGGACCGGACCGCGATCCGGTCGGGAAGTTACCAATCGTCATCCTAGGCGAACGGTCCTGGAACGGCCGGCTACAGAGGGTGAGAGCCCCGTAGCCGAAAGGGTGGCGACTTCCTGGGCGGTGTCCCTGAGTACCACGGGACACGTGGAACCCCGTGGGAAGCCGGGAGGACCACCTTCCAAGGCTAAATACTCTTGGCGACCGATAGCGCACGAGTACCGCGAGGGAAAGGTGAAAAGAACCCCGGGAGGGGAGTGAAATAGAACCTGAAACCGCGTGCCTACAAACAGTCGGAGGGCTATGCCGGTCTCCGGACCGGAATGCCTGACGGCATGCCTATTGAAGAATGAGCCGGTGAGTTGCGGCGTGTGGCGAGCTTAAGGGAGCGTATCCCGGAGGCGCAGGGAAACCGAGTCTGAACAGGGCGCCGTTCCCGGATGGGAAGCCGACGCAAGTCGGCAGTCGCACGTTGCAGACCCGAAACCGGGTGATCTACCCATGACCAGGGTGAAACGCGGTTAATCCCGCGTGGAGGCCCGAACCCGCTGGTGTTGAAAAACCATGGGATGAGTTGTGGGTAGGGGTGAAATGCCAATCGAACCCGGAGATAGCTGGTTCTCCCCGAAATGCATTGAGGTGCAGCCCCGGACGCAGCAGGGCGGTGGTAGAGCACTGGATGGGCTAGGGCGGGAGGACCCGTGCCGAACCCAACCAAACTCC
>JAVKID010000012.1:0-25219 GCA_031459655.1 Candidatus Fervidifonticultor octavus
CAACACCAGGTATCCCCCGGTGTTGGGCGGCACCGGCACACCGCGCTCGTCCACGACCGCGGCGTCGATGCCGGGAAACGGCAGGGTGGCCGACCCCGGCTTGAGGGTCACGATCCCCGGGAGCGGTGTGATGAGGATCATCCCCGTCTCCGTCTGCCACCAGGTGTCGACCACCGGGACACGATCACCGCCGATGTGTCGGCGGTACCACACCCAGGCCTCGGGGTTGATGGGCTCGCCGACGGTCCCCAGCAGCCGCAGCGACGACAGGTCGTGGCGGGCCGGCCACTCGGTGCCCCACTTGATGAACGTCCGGATGGCGGTAGGTGCCGTGTAGAGAATGGTGACGCCGTAGCGCTCCACGATGGACCAGAACCGGTCCTTCTCCGGCCAGTCGGGCGTGCCCTCGTACATGACCACCGTGGCGCCGTTGGCGAGCGGCCCGTAGACGATGTAGGAGTGCCCGGTCACCCAGCCAATGTCGGCCGTGCACCAGTAGACGTCGTCTTCCTTGAGGTCGAACACCCACTTGGCGGTCAGGTAGGTTCCCACCATGTAGCCGCCGGTGGAGTGGACGATCCCCTTGGGCTTCCCCGTGGTCCCGCTGGTATAGAGGATGTAGAGGAGGTCCTCGCTGTCCATCTCCTCGGGCGGGCAGTCCAGACGCATGCCGTCCAGCGCCCGGTGCCACCACCGGTCGCGGCCCTCCACCATGTGGATCGCCGCGGCCTCGCCGATGCGACGCACCACCAGGACGTGCCGGACGGTCGGGGTCTGCTCCAGCGCGTGGTCCACGTTGCGCTTGAGCGGCACGATCTGGCCGCGGCGGTAGCCGCCGTCGGAGGTGATGACCAGCGTGGCCCCGGCGTCGTTGATGCGGTCGCGCAGGGCCTCGGCGGAGAACCCGCCGAAGACGACCGTGTGGACGGCCCCGATGCGGGCGCAGGCCAGCATGGCGATGGGCAACTCGGGGATCATCGGCATGTAGAGGGCCACCCGGTCGCCCCGCCGCACGCCCAGGGACAGCAGCGCGTTGGCGCACCGGCTGACCTCGCGCGCCAGGTCCCAGTAGGTCAGGACCCGCTGCTCGCCGGGCTCCCCCTCCCAGACGATGGCGGCCTTGTTGCGGCGCGCGCCGCGCAGGTGCCGGTCCAGGCAGTTGTAGGCGATGTTGGTCCGACCCCCGACGAACCACTTGGCGTCCGGCGGCGTCCACTCCAGGACGCGGTCCCAGCGACGGAACCAGTGCAGTTCCTCGGCGGCGGCTTCCCAGAACCTCTCGGGGTCGGCGCGCGCCCGCTCGTAGACCGACTCGTCGGCGACATGAGCCTGGCTCCGGAAGGCCTCGGTCGGGCCAAACGTCCGCCGTTCCTCCAATAGCGAGTGGATCGGGCTGTCGGGCATCGCGATCGTCCTCCCGGCTCAGAGTGCTGCACATAGTTCAAGCCGCCCCCGGGGGACTCCTACAACGCCAGGCGCCAAGGAATACTCCCCGGCGGGCTCGAATCACGGGGGGATTCCTGGGATGGTCTGCCCACGCAGCGGTGGTCGATGACGATATCGAGAGGGTCCAACGCCCGCTCTGCGGTGCCCGCCTCCATCCGCCGCCTGTCCCTGCTCGCCAGCGCATCCACCGGGCTGCTGCTGGTGGCCGGGGCCACGGTCAGCGCGACGGGTGCCGGCCTGGCGTGCCCTGACTGGCCGCTGTGCCGGGGGCGCCTGATCCCGCCTCTGGATCGGTTGGTGCTCATCGAGTACGGCCACCGACTGCTGGCCTCCGCCGTGGGCGTCATGGTGCTGGCCCTCGTGGTCATGACATGGAGGCACCTGGGATCCTACCCGCGGCTGCGGCGTCTGGCCGCGGTCCTGGTGGGCCTGCTGGCCCTCCAGGTGGGCCTGGGAGGGGCCACCGTCCTGTCGGCGCTGGTGCCCCTCGTGGTCAGCGCCCACCTGCTGGTCGCGATGTCGTTCCTGGCCCTGCTGGTGGCGTACACCGCCCGGGTGCGCTGGGAGATCGATCCCGATCTCGAGATGGCCGCGCCGCCTCGGGGGCTGCGCACGGTGGCGCGCCTGGCCCTGGCCGCCGCATTCCTCCAGGCGGCGCTGGGCGGCGTGGTCAGCGCCTTTGGAGCCGGCCTGGCGTGTCCGGACGTCCCGCTCTGCCAGGGGAGCCTGCTGCCTCCGGCGGAGCCCCGCGCCATCCTCCACACGGCGCACCGTCTGGCGGCCTTGGTGGTCGTCCTGCTCGTGGCGGCAGTCGCCGCGCGGGCCCGCGAGAGCCCGGATCGGGCGACTCGCACGGCGGTCGCGGTCGCTGTGGGGCTGGTCATCGTGCAGGTGGGCCTCGGGGCGCTCAACGTCTGGACGCGGCTGGCCGTGCCGATTCGGGTGGCCCACCTCGGCGGGGGAGCGGCCCTGCTGGCGACCCTGGTGGCCCTCGTGGTCCGGGTCGGCCTGACGGCTCAGGTGGGCCGGGCGGAGCCTGGGACGGCCGGCTCCCCGGCGGGGCTGCGGCCTGCTGTGGCCGACTACATCGCCCTGATGAAGCCCCGCATCATTGCGTTGCTGCTCCTCACGACCCTGACCGCCATGGTCGTCGCCGCCGGCGGCTGGGTCGGATGGGCGCTGGCGGTGGCCACGTTGCTGGGCGGGACCCTGGCGGCCGGCGCCGCCAACGCCATCAACTGCTACTGGGACCGCGATGTGGACGCCATCATGCACCGGACGCGCGGCCGGCCGATCCCGCAACGCCGGATCGCCCCGGCGCAGGCCCTGCGGTTCGGGGCGGCGCTGGCGGTGGCGTCGGTCCTGGTCCTGGGGCTGGCGGTGAACTGGTTGAGCGCCGCGCTGGCCGGCCTGGGGATCGCCTACTACGTGGGGATCTACACCATCTGGCTGAAGCGCACGACCCCGCAGAACATCGTGATCGGCGGGGCGGCGGGCGCGATCCCGCCGCTCGTCGGGTGGGCTGCGGTGACCAACCAGGTGGGAATCCCGGCGATGGTGCTCTTCGCCATCGTCTTCCTGTGGACGCCGCCGCACTTCTGGGCGCTGGCGCTGAACCGCGCCGAGGACTATCGGGCGGCGCGCATCCCCATGCTCCCGGTGGTGCGCGGGACCACGGCGACGGTGCGCCAGATGGTCATCTATACCGTCGCGCTCGTGGCGGCCACGCTGCTGCTGGCCGGCGTCGGCGGCCTGGGACCGATCTACACCGTCTCGGCGGTGGCGTTGGCCGTGCCCCTGGTGGTCCTGGTGCTCCGGCTGGCGCGGCAGGTCACGCCGGACGCGGCGTGGGCGCTGTTCGAGTATTCGATCCTCTACCTCGGCCTGCTGTTTGCCTCCATGGCGGTGGATCGGCTGCTGGCCTGATGCGAGGCCAAAGACGCGCAGGAGTCGTGAGGGTGGGGGCCTAATAACAGCCAGTCGAAACGGCGGCGAAGCGCCGCGGATTCCCGACTGGCGGCACAGAGGGGACGGCGGATGGCGAACGGGCCCAAAGGGAGCAACGCACGCACCACGGGTTTCCTGCTGGGAGGGCTCATCCTGGGGATGGTGGTCCTCGGTGGGGTCGCCCTCACCCTCTACGCGCGCGGACGCTGGTGGCTGCCGCCGCTGGCCTCAGCGCACGGGGAGGCGATCGACCGGCTGTTCTACGCGACGCTGCTGGTCACCGGCGTGGTCTTCATCGGCGTCCACGTGTTGCTCGCCCTGTTCGTCATGCGCTACGCAGCCGCCGGCGAGGGGCGCGCCCTGTACTGGCCCGATCACCGGAGGCTGGAACTCACCTACACGATCATTCCCGCCGTGGCCTTGGCCATCATGGTCGCCCTGAGCGGCGTGGTGTGGGCCAGGGTGCGCCTGACCGCGCCGCCGGCCGACGCCCTCGACGTGGACGTCCGCGCCGAGCAGTTTGCCTGGCTCGTCCGCTACCCCGGTCCGGACGGTCGCTTCGGCCGCACAGACCCCCGGCGCATCGACCACCGGACCAATCCCATGGGGCTGGAGCCCTCCGACCCGGCCGCCGCCGATGACATCGTCTCCAGGGATCTGCACGCGGTAGTGGGGCGACCGGTCCGGGTCCGGCTGCGGTCTACCGGGGTGATTCACAGCCTCTTCATCCCGGCGTTCCGCGTGAAGCAGGACGCCGTGCCTGGGGTGACGCTGGAGACCTGGTTCACCCCGACCCGGGAGGGGGAGTACGAGATCGCCTGCGCCGAGCTCTGCGGGCTGGGCCACTACGCCATGCGCAGCAGGGTGATCGTGCAGTCCCAGCAGGCCTTCGACGCCTGGCTGGGGGAGCAGAAACCGTCCTTGGGGGCGGGCCAGTGACCAGCGGAGCAGAACAGGAGGCGCGGAAAGGCATGCCGCATGGTGGGGCGGAGATGCGTGACCGGCACGGCCGGCCAATCGGCCCGGGCGCCCGCGTGCGCGTCGGGGAGGACCAGGGGACCGTCGGGCGCCTGGAACCCGAGTACGGGACGCTCACCGTCGTGGTCGAGGGGCGGACCGGCAAGAGCGAAAAGATGGTCCGCGCGTCTGCGGTGGAGGTGATCGAGGAGGCGCACCCGCCCCACGCGCACCCCGCGGCCCATGAGCACGAACTGAGCTTCATCCAGCGCTACATCTTCAGCCAGGACCACAAGATCATCGGCATCCAGTACCTGCTCACGTCGCTGCTCATGGCGGCGGTCGGCGGGATTTTGGCCATGCTGATCCGGATGCAGCTCGGCTGGCCGGGGACCAAGTGGGGTCTGGCGGCCGCGCTGTTCCCCGGGGGGTTCGCCGGCGGTCAGATGAAGCCGGACTTCTACCTGGCCGTGGTGACCATGCACGGGACGATCATGATCTTCTTCGTGCTCACGACGATCCTCTCGGGCGGGTTTGGCAACTTCCTGATTCCGCTGCAGATCGGCGCCCGCGACATGGCCTTCCCCTGGCTGAACATGATGTCGTACTGGCTCCTGGTCCCCGCCGTCGCGGTGCTGCTGGCCTCGTTCTTCGTCTCCGGCGGGGCCGCCGGCGGGGGATGGACGGCCTACCCGCCGCTGTCGGCGATCCCGGCCGCGGCGCCCGGGTCGGGACTGGGCCAGACGCTGTGGTTGATCGCCCTGGCGATCCTCATCGTGGCGTTGCTCTTCGGGTCGCTGAACTACATCACCACCATCCTCCAGCTGCGGACCCGCGGCATGTCCATGATGCGGCTGCCGCTGACCATCTGGGGGCTGTTCGTCACCGCGATCTTGATGCTGCTGTCGTTTCCTGTGCTCTTCGCGGCGGCGATCATGCTGCTGTTCGACCGCCTCGGCGGAACCAGCTTCTTTGTCCCCAGCGGGGTGTGGGTGGGCGGCCGGGTGTTGGAGCACGCCGGCGGCAACCCCCTGCTCTGGCAGCACCTGTTCTGGTTCCTCGGGCACCCGGAGGTGTACGTGCTGATCCTGCCGGCCATGGGCATGGTTTCGGACATCATGAGCGCCCACGGCCGGAAGCCGATCTTCGGCTACCACTTCATGGTGGGGTCGATCGTCGCCATCGGCCTGTTGAGCTTCCTGGTGTGGGGGCACCACATGTACACCAGCGGGATGCACCCGCTGGTGGCCATGGGCTTCATGACCACGACCCTGGCGATCGCGGTCCCCTCGGCGGTCAAGACCTTCAACTGGCTGGCCACGCTGTGGCGGGCGCGCATCCATTTCACCGCGGCGATGCTGTTTGCGATCGGCTTCGTCTCCCTCTTCGTCACCGGCGGGCTGACCGGCGTCTTCCTGGCCCAGCCGCCGGTGGACATCTACATGCAGGACACGTTCTTCGTCGTGGCCCACTTCCACTTCGTGATGGCCAGCGCCTCGCTGTTCGGCGTCTTCGCCGGCATCTACCACTGGTTCCCGAAGATGTTCGGCCGCATGATGCACGAGGGGCTGGGCAAGATCCACTTCTGGCTGTCGTTCGTCGGCATCTACGCCACGTTCTTCCCGATGCACTTCCTGGGATTCGCCGGGGCGCCGCGCCGGTACTACGCCGTCGGGCCCTTCGAGTTCTTGCGGGACCTCCAGCCGCTCAACGTCTTCATCTCCCTGGCGGCGTTCGGCCTGGGCGCGGCCCAACTCCTCTTCGCGGCCAACTTCGTCTACAGCCTGTTCCGCGGCAAGCGGGCGGAGCGCAACCCGTGGCGCGCCACGACCCTGGAGTGGGAGGCGCCCTCGCCCCCACCCCACGGCAACTGGGGAGAGACGCTCCCGGTCGTCCACCGCTGGGCCTACGACTACAGCGTCCCCGGCGCGGCTGAGGACTACCTGCCCCAGACCGCCGCGGCGCCGGTGCCCGCCGGGGCATCAGGCGGTGGAGGCAGCGCCGCGTGACCTCCGGCGTCCCCACGCTGGAGCGGCTCCGGACGCGGCCCGGGCAGGGTCCGCCGGTGGCTCCGCCCGCGGGCCGGGACGGCGGCGGAGGTGGGGGCGGTGGAGGAGGGGGCGGCGGGGGACGTCCCGGCGCCTCGCCGGTCAGCCCGGCAGTTACCGGGGTGTGGCTGCTGGTGGGTGCGGCGGCGATCCTCTTTGTCTCGTTCACCAGCACGTTGCTCGTGCGGCGGGCCGAAGCCGACTGGCAGGTAGGCCCCATGCCGCCGGTGCTGTGGGCGACGACGGCGCTCCTGGTGCTGAGCAGCGCCACGCTGGAGTGGGCGCGCCGCCTCGCCAGGCGCGGCCGGGCCGGCGCAGCCCGGTGGGGTCTGGCCGCCACCCTGGGGTTGGGGGTGGTCTTCCTGGCCGGACAGTGGGCCGCCTGGCGGCAGATGGCTGCGTCTGGCCTCCACATGGCCAGCAGTGCGCACAGCGCCTTCTTCTACCTGCTCACCGGCACGCACGGCCTCCACGTGGCCGGAGGGATCGCGGCGCTGGGCTGGGCGCTCTGGAAGGTCAGGTGGATGGTTCCGGGTCAGGCCGCTGGGGCCGTGGCGCCCGCGGCCGTCTACTGGCACTTCGTGGACGTACTCTGGCTGTACTTGTTCCTCATGCTGTTCTGGACGTAGACACGGAGGAGGGGATTCCGACGGCGGCGGAAGCGGCGAGCCAGGACCACGTGCTGGCCTCAGACTGGGGCGGCGGACGGTCGCCCTTCGGGGTGGGCTGGCCCAAGCTCATGATGTGGCTGTTCCTGATCCAGGACACCCTGACGTTTGCGGGCCTGCTGACCGGCTATGGCGTCATCCGGCTGTCGCTGGGCCGCTGGCCGGTCCAGGGCGAGGTCTTCAACTTGTACCTGGTGGGGTTCATGACCTTCATCCTCATCTGCAGCAGCGCCACCATGGCCGTGGCGGTGGCCGCCGCGCGGCGCGGGGAGGGGGCGACCGTCATCCGGTTCCTGCTGCTCACCGTGCTCGGGGGCCTGGCCTTCCTGGGGATGCAGGCCTATGAGTGGACCCACTTCATCGGCGAGGGCGCGCGCCTGTTCACCAATCCGTGGGGCGTCCCGCTGTTCTCGGCGAGCTTCTTCATCATCACCGGCTTCCACGGCGCGCACGTGAGTGCGGGGGTCATCTACCTGCTGAGCACCGCGCGGCGCTGGGCGCGGGGGAGGATTCAGCCCGAGAGCGTGGAGATCGCCGGGCTGTACTGGCACTTCGTGGACCTGGTCTGGGTCTTCATCTTCACCCTGCTGTACCTGTTGTGAGGGGAGGGGCACCGTGAGGCAGACGGAGCATCCCGGGGGCTACCGGATCTACGTCGTCACCTGGTTCTGGCTGTTCGTCATCACGGTCCTGGAGGTGGGCATCGTGCTGGTGCACGTGCCCAAGGTGCTCCTGGCCCTCTCGCTGGTGACGATGGCGCTGATGAAGGCGGCCCTCATCGTCGCCTACTTCATGCACCTGCGCTACGAGCGGCTCAACCTGATCTACGCGGTGGTCACCCCGCTGTTCCTCGGCGTCATCCTGTTCTTCGCGCTGGTGCCCGACGCCCTGCGGACGCTGTCCCTTCGCTAGCGGGCGGGAGCCCGCCGGGTCGCGGCGGCCGCGCGGGAAGACCGATGCGCGGCCAGTTCCCCCGCCACCAGCGCATGGCGCGCGTGACCCTGCCGCCGCGGCAGTACGTCTCCTTCAGCGGCGTCATCGTCTACCTCATGCTCTACCATCTGGTCCCCTCGCGCCAGAGTCGCGTTTCCGCCGGCGGTGCCGTCTGATACACTGTGGGCGGTATGCGCGTTCGGCTCGCGGTGCGCAGCCCGCTGCTGCGTGAGGGGTTCCGGCGTCTGCTCGAAGAGGATCCCGCCATCGAGGTCGTCGCCGGGGAGGCGGATCGCACCGATGTGGAGGTCCACCTGTTCGGGATCCCGGGCGAGGGCGGTCTCGCAGACCTGCGGTCGGCGCTGGACGCCGGCCCGGTGCTGGCGGTGGGGCCTTCCGAGCCGGGGCTGGTCGCGGCGTTGCACTCCGGAGCCCGGGGCTGCCTCCCGCTGGGGGCGCAGCCCGCCGAGCTGCGCGCCGCCGTAGCGGCGCTGGCCGCGGGCGAGGGCTACATCCACCCTTCGGTCGCCGACGCCGTGCTCACCGACCTGCGCAGGCCCCGAGGCGGGCCGACCTCCCAGGCGCTCACCGAGCGCGAGCGGGAGATCCTGGTGCTGCTCTGCGAGGGGTACACCAACCGGGCCATCGCCGACCGGCTGCACCTGAGCGTCCGCACCGTGGAATCCCACCGCGCGAACCTCATGGCCAAACTCGACGCCGACGCCCTGCCGGACCTGGTGTTCGCCGCCATCCGCATGGGACTTATCGAGTCCTAAGTCATCCGTAGTTCCCGCAGAGTTCTATCCGGTCTGCACCCGAGGACAAGACCCGGTGAGCACCCGATGTGGGCCATCCATGCCCCTCTCTACACTGAGGGCGCGCTGCGGCGTCCCCGCCCGGCGCAGGGGTGGAGAGGGGTATGCTCATTCGACGCGAGCATCGGGCAGTGCTCAGAGAACAGCGCCGGGCGGCCGGACAGGCCGTCCACCGCGATGCGCTGGCGGCCGAGCGCTCCAGACGCCAATGGGAGCGGACCCGTCTGGAACTGGCCCGATCCGGCCACCGCGCTGTGCTCCGGGCGGAGCGGGATCAACTGCATGCCGCCCGTCGGGAACACAAGCGGGCCCTGCAGCAGAACCGGTGGCTGCTCGCCCTGGCCGAGTTGCTGGAGGCGCGGAGGGGGCGGGCAGCGTAGCCACCCACTGCAGGCGCGGCATGCCGCGTTGAGCGTGCCCGCGGCGCCGGTGTACACTGGGGACGAGGCAGGAGCCTCGTCCCCTTTGCATGGGGACTGGAGGACCGCGGGTGCGGGCCATTGAGGTCGTCAGGACGTTCTTCGAGCGGGCCGGTGAACCGGCGGCGGTGTATCTGTACGGCCGCTACGGGAGCGGGCCGAGCTATCCCGACACCGACATCGAACTGGGTCTGGTGTTTCCCGAAGGCGTCGGCGAGGACGAGATCCAGGACTACCTCGAACGCATCTCCGATGCGGGGCCGCTGGGGGGAGAGCCCGGGATCCTGATGCCGTTCGCCCTGAACACCCACATCCCCCCGGTCGTCCACGAGATCCTGGTGGGCGGATCGCTGCTCGTGGACAACGACCCGCGTGCCCGGACCGCCTTCGTGGAGCAGGCCAGGCGGCGGATTGAGTCGGCGCGCCCCAGCCTGCTCGAGGACGCCCGCGAGGCGATCATGCAGGCCAGGGCGCTGGGGCTCGCCCTGACCACCGCGCAGGGATACGTCCTTCCGCAGCCGCCCCGCTTCCTCGACCCGGTTCGGATCGGCTGGCGACTGAGCCGGATCCTGGCGTCGGTGGCCGTGCTGGAGGCGACCACCCGGGAGATGGAAGCCGCGGCCCGCGATCCGGACCGTCTCGGCCAGGTGATCGGATGGTTCAGCAACGCGGCTGGCGCGGCGACCGGGATCGCCAAGGCCATGCTCAACATCTTCGAGATGGAGCGGCCGCCCCGGCGGTGGCAGGTGTTCATCCCGATCGCCGATGCCGGCCTGATCCCCATGGATCTCGCCCTGGCGTTGGGCTCGCTCGTCGAGCTCCGCTGGCAGTTGATGGGCACCGGCGGCCTGATCACGGCCGACCGCATCCTGATGGGCATCCGCGGCGGACTGCCGCACCTGGTGGCGTTCGCGCGTCAGGCCGCCTGGTACTGCGAGGTCCCTGCGGGCCCTGGCGAGGCGAAGGTGCACTGACGCCCGGCGGCGAAGGGCCTGCGGGGCGATCGGGGAAGGAGATTTCCATACCGATTGTCAAGGGCCAGGCTGAGGGACGTTGCTGCGGATGCCACGAGAGCGAAGGCCAATAGTAGTGTTTCCCGCACGGTCCACGGGCAGAGCAGTGCGGGTCGGTCCATGGCAATCGTGCCTGCAGCACTCGGGATTCCTCTCTGGGGACCGCCCGGGTGGGACAACCTCCTTCGTCTGCGATCGAGTCGCCAACAGCCATGATGCCCTCTGGGCCGGTCCCCACATGTGTCCGGCAAGACAGATCGACCTACGACACTTCCAAGAAGGGAGGGAACCCTTGGCACCTGGCTCGGGAGTTCTCTTATAGGCCGAGTCAGTATACAAGGCTGCTGTGGCCGGATCGGTAACCGTCGAGGTTCAGCCGACCCCCAACGTGAACGCGCTGAAGTTCGTGGTCAACCGGCGGCTGACCGAGGGGCGCAGTCAGACGTTCCGGTCGGCCGAGGAGGCCGCCCGGCATCCCCTGGCCGCCGGGCTGTTCGCCATCCCGGGCGTCGTCCAGGTCTTTCTGTTGAACGATTTCGTGACCGTGACGCGCGATCCCCAGGCTGCCTGGGAAGAGATCGTGCCGCCCGCCGAGGCCGCCATCCGGGCGTACCTGGAAAGGCCATGAACAGGAGGGATCGTCGTGGAACTACGGCCGTTTGAGATCGTCGCGGCGTGCGAACTGCGCAGCCTGCCTACCGGGCAGGACATCGCAGACCTGACCGCGCGCCTGGAGCGCGCGCGCGCCAAGGTGTCGGCTGTGGTCAGCGCGACACCCCAGCCGCCGGCCATCTATCGGAACCTCACCTACGTGCTGGAGACCCGATGTGTCGCCTGGGCGAACACCGCGGAGGAGGCCGCGGGTCTGGTCAGGCGTCTCCTGGACGAGGCCGGGGTGCCCTGCCGCAGCGTGTATCGCTCGGGCCGCGCCCTCGCCCCCACCGACGTTCCGCGTCCAGAGGCCCCGGCGCCGCAGACCCGCGGCCGGCGGACGCGAGCCCCCGCTCTGGTTCCGGCAGCGAAAGGCCGATCCCGCGCCGCCCGCGTCAGGGTCCAGGGCAAGGCCGCCTCCCGGGGCACCAGGAAGGGAGCCTCCGCCAGGAAGGCCGGCAGCCGCCGGTAGACGCGGGCCGGCTGGCGGAGGTCAGCCCTACCGATTTACCGGGCCTCCGGCCCCTGCGTCACCAGCCATACCGGATTCTCCAGCAGCCGCCGCACTTCCGCCAGGAAGCGGGAGGCCTCGGCTCCGTCCGTGACCCGGTGGTCGGTCGCCAGCGTGGCGTGCATCATCGTCGCGGCGATGACCTGCCCGTCCCGCACCACCGGCTGCGGCTTGGCCGCGCCCACCGCCAGGATCGCGGCCTGGGGCGGGTTGATGATGGCGGCAAACATGTCCACGTCGTAGGGGCCCAGGTTGCTCACGGTGAACGTGCCGTTGATCAGGTCGTCCGGCCGCAGGCGGCCGTTGCGGGCGCGCTCGATGACCGCCCTGGCCTCCGCGGCGATCTGCCACAGGGGCTTGCGGTCGCAGTGGTACAGCGTGGGGACCAGCAGGCCGTCGGGCACCGGCACTGCGATGCTGATGTTGATCTCGCCGGGATAGTGCAGCGCGCCTTCGACGTAGGACGCGTTGAGCGTGGGGAACTTGACCAGGGCCAGCGCGGCGGCCTTCACGACCAGGTCGTTGATCGAGACCTTGTGGGCGTCGTCCAGCCCCTCGTTGAGTTGCCGACGGAGCGCCATCGCGGCGTCCATGGCCACCGCCATCGTGACATAGAAGTGGGGGACGTGCTGCTTGCTCTCGGTCATGCGCCGCGCGATCGTCTGCCGCATGCGGGACAGCGGGACCTGGCGGGCGGCGGCCTCGGCCGCCCGCGGTGCGGGCGCGGCCGCCGGCTTCTTGGCCGCCAGGTACGCTTCGACGTCTTCCTTGGTGATGCGGCCGTCCGGTCCGGTCCCGGTGATCGCAGCCAGCGGGACGCCGTGCTCCGCGGCCAGCCGGCGCGCCAGCGGCGAAGCGCGCACGGCGCCGGCTTCTGCGCCCGGGGCCGCCCGCTCGGCGGGCAAAGCCGTCTTCGCCGCCGGAGCGGTCGCCGTCGGGCCCGCCGCCGACGGGGTTGGTGGTGCAGGAGGCGCCGCCGGCTGCCGGACGGCCTCACCCTCCCGCGCGATGACCGCGATCGGTGCGCCGACGGGAGCCACGGCGCCAGGCCCCACCAGGATCCGCGCCAGCGTCCCGTCCCACTCCGCCTCGAGGTCCACGTTGACCTTGTCGGTCTCGATCTCGGCGATGGGCTCGCCCTGCTTGACGCGTTCCCCTTCCTGCTTCATCCACCGGAGGACCTTGCCCTCGGTCATCGCGTCGCCCATCTTCGGCATGATGACCTCAGGCACGGGCGGTCCCTCCATCCGACGGCCGTAGTCCGGGCCCGGAGCGGTAGAGCGTCCGGCGGGCCGCCTCCACGATGTCCTCGGCGTGGGGGAGCGCCAGCAGTTCCAGGTTGCGCGCGTAGGGCATGGGGACATCGGCGCCGGTCACCCGTTCCACCGGCGCGTCCAGCAGGTCGAAGGCCCCTTCCGTGATGGATGCGGCGATCTCGGCGGCCGCGCCGTAGGGGCGCCACTGCTCCTGCACGACCACCGCGCGGTGCGTGCGGCGGGCCGACTCCACCAGGGTCCGCGTGTCCAGCGGCCGCAGCGTCCGCGGATTGATCACCTCGGCCTCGATGCCGTCGTCCCGGGCCAGACGGTCGGCCGCCTCCAGAGCCACCCCCAGCATGCGGCTGAAGGCCACGATGGTCACGTCGCGGCCACGTCGCACGATCTCGGCCTGGCCGAACGGGAGCGCGAACTCCCCGTCGGGCACCTCGCCCTTCTGGCTGTAGAGGGCGGCGTGCTCGAGGAAGATCACCGGGTCTTTCCCGCGCATCGCCGTGCGCAGGAGCCCCTTGGCCTCCGCGGGCGTCGCGGGCACGGCCACCTTGAGGCCGGGCACGTGGGCGTAGAACGCCTCGACGCTCTGCGAGTGTTGGGCCGACAGTTGCACGCCGGCGCCGTTAGGGCCCCGGATCACCAGGGGCACGTCCACCTGGCCGCCGGAGAAGTACCGGACCTTGGCCGCGTTGTTGACGATCTGGTCGAAGGCCAGCAGCGAGAAATTCCAGGTCATCACCTCGACGACCGGCCGCAGGCCCAGCATGGCCATGCCGATGGCCGCGCCCACGAAACCAAGTTCCGAGATGGGGGTGTCGATCACGCGCCGCGGCCCGTAGCGGGCCAGCAGGTCCGCGGTCACGCGGAAGGTCCCCTGGTACTGGCCGATGTCCTCGCCCAGCAGGATCACCGAAGGATCGCGGTCCATCTCCTCGATGAGCGTGGAGCGGATCGCGTCGCGGTAGGAGAGCTCGGCCATCCCTATGGCTCGTCCGCGTACACGTCGGTGTAGAGCGCCTCTGGCGGCGGCGGGTCGCTCCGCTCGGCGAACTCCACCGCCTCCTGCACGACCTGCTCGGCTTCCTCGTGGATCGCAGCGACCTTCGCATCGTCCAGCAGCCCCGCTTCGCGCAGGCGGTGCTCGAGCAGCACGATCGGGTCCCGGAGGCGCACCCGCTCGACTTCTTCCTTCGTGCGGTAGGGCTGGAAGACGTCCGCGGCGCCGTGGCCCGAGAACCGGTACGTCACCGCCTCCACCGCCTGCGGCCGCCCGCTGGCGCGCACCTCCGCGATCACCCGGGCGGCGGCCTGCCTGACGGCAAAGAAGTCCATCCCGTCGAGCCGCTCGGCGGGGATCGCGTACTGGGCGAAGCGCGACGCCAGGTCGGTCACGGCCGATGACCGGGCCACAGAGGTGCCCATCGCATACTCGTTGTTCTCGACGACGACGACCAGCGGACACAGCCCCTCGGCCCCCCACAGGCCAGCCATGTTGAGGGCCTCGTGGAAGGCGCCGCCGTTCATGGCACCGTCGCCCATGAAGCACAGGCAGACCCGATCGGTGCCCCGGTAGCGCAACGCATAGGCCGCGCCCACCGCCAGCGGGATGTGCCCCCCGACGATGCCGTAGCCGCCGTAGAACCCGCGGCCCACGTCGAACAGGTGCATGGAGCCGCCCTTGCCGCGCGCCAGGCCCGTGACCTTGCCAAACAGTTCAGCCATCACCGCACCGGGGGACGCCCCCCGGAAGAGGGCCTGGGCGTGGTCGCGGTAGGCCGTGAAGAAGATGTCGTCCTCCCGCAGTTCCGCCAGGAAACCCGCCCCGACGGCCTCCTGGCCAGAGTAGACGTGGAGGTAGCCACCAATCTTGCCCCGACGGAAGTCGCGCTCGGTCTCTTCTTCGAACCGCCGGGCGATGACCATCTGCCGGTACCAGAAGACGGCCGACGCCAGATCGACGGGCTGACGGGGGCTCGTGGCGACGGCGGGTCCGGAAGAGGACGTGGCGTCTCCCACCGGGTCGGTCTTGGCCCTGCGCTCAACCATGCCGCTGATCACTCCCCGACTCGGGCACGCTCATTTTACTATACCAGATGAGTTCAACGCGCACGCGTCGGTACCCCGCTCTCTCGCGTGTCCGGTCCGTGACCGATTGCGGGCCGGACGGACGCCCGGCTATAATGGCACCACACCGGGGACTGTTGTGGTCGACTCGATTCCATCCTCTTTCATCGACGGGCTCCCGAAGGTCGAACTCCACCTCCATCTGGAGACGTCGCTGCGTCTGCGCCGTCTCCTGGAGCGAGGCGGCCAGAGCGGCCCGCCCCCGGGGCAGGCACATCTCGTTGCCGATCCCTCCCTGTTCTCCGGGTACGACCGGCTCCGGCGCCTGCGCTACGCCGGACGGGCCACCCGGATCGCAGACGGCGCCTACTCGCGGGCCAACATCGCCGCGATCACCGCCGAACTCCTCACCGAGGTCGCCGCGCAAGGGGTCCGGCACGTGGAGATCCGCGTCGGTGGCCGGCGGGGATTCGCCCTGCTCGGCGTGCGAGGCATGCTGGAGGCGATGGCGGAGGGCGCGGCCTCGGTGGCGCATCTGGGCCTCAGCTGGGGGTTCATCATCACGCTGGTCCGCGAGCGGGGCCCGGAAGAGGCCGACCGCCTAGTTGCCGAAGCGGCGGCCTGCCGGGACTGCGGCGTGGTCGGCGTGGATCTGGCGGGCGATGAAGAGAACTACCCGCCGGCGCTCTACGCGGCGGCCATCGGGCGCGCCCGCGACGCCGGGCTGGGGATCACCGTCCACGCGGGCGAGTTCGCCGGGCCGGCCGGCATCTGGAGCGCCGTCTACCACCTCGGCGCCACGAGGATCGGCCACGGCATCCGCGCGGTCGAGGACCCGCACCTGCTGGACCGCCTGCGCACCCGGGGGGTGACGCTGGAACTCTGCCCGACCAGCAACGTCCGGCTGGGCCTCGTCCCCGGGCTGACCGCGCACCCCATCAAAGCCCTCCTGGCCGCCGGCGTCCCGGTGACGGTGAACAGCGACGATCCGCTGCTGCTGGGGACCACGCTGACCCGGGAACTGAGCGCGGTGGCCCGTGCCCACCGGCTGGCCCCCGGGGGAGTCGTGGAGCTGCTGGCGGCGGCGGCCAGGGCCGCATTCCTCCCTGCTGAGGCCCGGGCGGCCCTGGAAGGGCAGATCCGCGCAGCCCTGCTGCTGGCGGGAGGGCCGGCGTGAGGTGCGGGTTCCTTGATTTCTTGAGCGATTCACTCTAGAATTGCGTTGGGATATCTGACGCGGCACCCGCCGGCGGGGCGGCCGCGGTACCGGTTCGGAGGCCGTCGATGGCAGACCTGGACATCCGAGATCTCCACGTGCAGGTGGAGGACAAGGTCATCCTCAAGGGGGTCATCCTGCAGCTCTCCAGAGGCGAGATTCATGCCGTCATGGGACCCAACGGGTCGGGCAAGAGCACGCTGGCCAACGTGCTCATGGGGAACCCCTTCTATCAGGTGACGAGCGGCGACGTCCTCTACAAGGGGGAGGACCTGCTGGCCATGACGCCGGACGAACGGGCGCGCAAGGGCCTGTTCATCGCCTTCCAGTACCCGGTGAGCATCCCCGGCGTGACCATGGCCAGCTTCCTGCGCACCGCGGTGTCGGCGCGCCGCGGCTACGAGCAGGAGCTTATGCCGGTGGGCGAGTTCCAGAAGTTGCTGCGCGCGAAGATCGAGGTCCTCAAGATCGATCCGTCGATCGTCGGCCGATACGTGAACGAGGGGTTCTCCGGCGGCGAGAAGAAGCGAGCCGAGATCCTCCAGATGGCGCTGCTGGAGCCCGAGATCGCCATCATGGACGAAACCGACTCCGGGCTGGACATCGACTCGGTCAAGATCGTGGCCGACGGCATCATGGGCATGTTCACGGAGGCCAGGGGCCAGATGGGCGTGATGGTCATCACCCACTACTCGCGCATCCTGCAATTCCTGCGGCCCCACCACGTGCACATCATGTACGATGGACGGATCGTCGTCTCGGGCGGTCCCGAACTGGCCGAGGAACTGGAGCAGCACGGGTACGAGGGGATCAGACAGCAGTTCGAGGTCATCGCCGCCGAAGTCGAGGCGTCGGGCGCGGTCCGGCGGGCCGGCAAGGTCTTCTGGGTCGTGCACTGAAGAGGCCCACATCGGGCTGAGGAGCGAGCATGGCGACGACGAGTCCGCTGGGCATCGATCTCGACCACTACAAGTGGGGGTTCCGCGACCCCGAGCGCTACGTGTTCAAGGCCCGCAAGGGCCTGGACCGGGAGATCGTGGAAGAGATCTCCCACATGAAGAACGAACCCGACTGGATGCGGGCGATCCGCCTCCATGCCCTGGAGCATTTCCTGAAGCGGCCCACCCCGAAGTGGGGGGCCAACCTGGAGCAGATCGACTTCAACGACATTTACTACTACCTCAAACCTACCGACGGGAAGGGCCGCACCTGGGACGACGTCCCCGCGGACATCAAGCGCACCTTCGACCGGCTGGGCATCCCCGAGGCCGAGAAGAAGTTCCTGGCGGGGGTGGGGGCGCAGTACGAAAGCGAGAGCGTCTACCACAACCTCAAGGAGGAGTGGGAGCGGCTCGGGGTCATCTTCCTGGACACGGACTCGGCCCTGCGAGAGCACCCCGACATCGTGCGGGAGTACTTCGGCACGGTGGTGCCGCCGGAGGACAACAAACTCGCCGCCCTCAATACCGCCGTGTGGTCCGGGGGCTCCTTCGTCTACGTCCCCGAGGGCGTGAAGGTCGACATCCCGCTGCAGGCATACTTCCGCATCAACGCCGAGAAGGCCGGCCAGTTCGAGCGGACGCTGATCATCTGCGAGCCCGGCTCGTACGTCCACTACGTGGAGGGGTGCACGGCGCCCATCTACACCACCGACTCGCTGCACTCCGCGGTGGTGGAGATCATCGTGAAGGAGGGCGCCCGCTGCCGGTACACGACGATCCAGAACTGGTCCAAGAACGTCTACAACCTGGTGACCAAGCGCGCGGTGGCCTACCGCGACGCCACCATGGAGTGGGTGGACGGGAACCTGGGGTGCCTCACGGGGGACAGCCAGGTCCTGCTCAACAATGACATCAAGCCCATCAGCGCCGTCGAGCCTGGCGATACCGTCTACTCCGTGGACGGCGAACTGAAGCTGACCAGGCACAAGGTCGTCGCCAAGAAGTACAGCGGCAGACAGCCAGTCTACCGCCTGCGGGCTGTCAACCACCGTGAGATCCGTGTCACAGCCAACCATCCGTTTCTCACCCTTTCGAGACGTGGCCGGCAGCTCTCCCTGGGATGGAAGCGCCTGGATCAGCTGACGTCCGAGGACCATGTGGCCATCGCTGGCGACGTGCCGGACAGCGGCGTGGCCAGGGTGTTCGAGCCCGTGCCCGTCCGCGGCACAAAGCGGATTCTGCTTCCCGACGTCAGCACCGAGGATCTCATGTGGGTGCTAGGCGTGTATGTCGGCGACGGTTACGTGGACCGAAACCGTGTGTACTTCGCGGTTCCTCCGCGTGACCGGGCGCACGCCAAACTGGTCGAGTTCCTGAAGGCGCTGTTTGGCGTAGACGTCGAAGTGCGTGGCGGCGTTGCTCGCATCAACTCCGTCCAACTCCGAGACTTCATTACCTCGCTGGGATTTGCCGGGAACGCCAGGCAGAAGCGGGTACCCCGGTGGGTGTATCGGCTGCCGAGGTCGCAGCGTCTCGCATTCCTGGAGGGGTACATCGCCGCCGACGGGTACCGCCGCGCCAACCACACAAATCTGTCGATCACCAGCGTCAATCGGGACCTCCTTGAGGATGTCAAGACCCTGGCGATCTCCTGTGGGCTCGATCCCAGGAAGATCAGCCGGTGGGCGCGGGTGGAGAAGAAGTCCCTTTCCCGTGAAGCGAAGGAGTATTCGCACTATTTCCTGTACTTCGGGGAGCGCGCGTACGACCAGCCTGTGCACTTCACGAAGGTGGCCGCCATCGAGCCCGACGGCATGGAAGACACGTGGGACCTTGAGATCGCCGACAGCCATAACTTCGTGGCGAATGGGTTCGTGGTCCACAACAGCAAGATCACCATGAAGTACCCCAGCGTCTACATGGTCGAGCCCGGCGCCAGGGCCGAGATCCTCTCGGTGGCGTTCGCCGGCGCCGGCCAGCACCAGGACCCGGGGGGCAAGGTGATCCACGCCGCGCCCTACACCCAGTCCAGCGTGGTGAGCAAGTCCATCGCCAAGGACGGCGGCCGGGCGGGGTACCGCGGGCTGGTGAAGGTCTACCCGGGCGCCCGGGGCAGCAGGTGCGCCGTGCGGTGCGACGCCTTGATTCTGGACGAACGCAGCCGTTCCGACACCTATCCCTACATGGAGATCGACGAGCAGGACGTCTCCATCACCCATGAGGCCACGGTGTCCAAGGTCTCCGACGAGCAGCTCTTCTACCTGATGAGCCGTGGCGTCAAGGAAGACGAAGCGATGAACATGATCGTCCGCGGTTTCATCGAGCCCATCGTCAAGGAACTGCCACTGGAGTACGCGGTGGAGCTCAACCGGCTCATCGCCCTCGAGATGGAGGGCTCCGTCGGCTGAGGGGCCAGGGACACGTGGGCCAGCACCTCGCCGCGACGGCGGCTCCCCTAGCCCTCTCCCGCAGCGCCGTCCAGCGCCGGAGCGAGGCGATGGGGGAGCCGGTCTGGGCCCTCCAGCGGCGCCTGGAGGCCTGGGAGGCCTTCGAGCGCCTGCCGGCGCCGCCGGTGACCCACCCAGAGGAGTGGCGCCGCACCGACATCAGCGGGCTGGACCTGGGCGCGCTGACCCTGCCCGCCGATGGACCCGTCGAGTCCCCTCGGGGGTTCTTCGGGCCGCTCGCCCGCGAGGAGGCGGAGCGCGCTGGCCTGCTCACCTTTCTGGACGGCCGGCCGGTCGTCGACGGCGCGCGGCTGGGGGAGGAGGCCGCGCGGGCAGGTGTGCTCTTCACCGATCTGGCATCAGCGGTCCGGGCAGAGCCCGACTTGGTGCGGGACCACCTCTTCAGCCTGGCCCCTCGGGACGAGCACCGCTTCCGCGCGCTGCATGCGGCGCTGCACTCGGGTGGGACCTTCCTGTATGTGCCGCGCGGCGTGGAGGTGGCGCTCCCGCTGGTGACCCAGGCGTGGCTCGGGACGCCAGCGGGCGCCGTCTTCCCGCACACCCTGGTCGTCGCCGACGAGGGCAGCGCGGTGACCCTGGTCGAACTGTTCGGGTCATACCCTGAGGGCCCGCGCGCCCTGGCCTCCGGCGTCGTCGAGTTGATCCTCCGCGACGGGGCGCAGGTCCGGTACATGCTGGTGCAGGAGTGGGGCGCTCCCATGTGGGAGGTCGGCAGCCTGATCCGCGCGCGACTGGGTCGCGATGCCTCCCTGCGCAGCCTGGTGGCGGTGCTGGGGGGCGGGCTGGTCAAGGTTGACGTGGAGTCCCACCTGGAGGGCCCGGGCGCATCGTCGGAGATGCTGGGTCTGTACTTCGGGGCTGACCGCCAGCACATCGACGTCCACACGTTGCAGGCGCATCGGGCGCCGCACACCACCAGCGATCTCCTCTACCGGGGCGCCGTGAAGGACGCGGCGCGGTCGGTGTTCGCCGGGCTGATCCGCGTCCACCACGGCGCCCAGAAGACCAACGCCTTCCAGGCCAACCGCAACCTGATCCTCTCCGAGGGGGCGCGGGCCGACTCCATCCCCAAACTGGAGATCATGGCCAACGACCTGCGCTGCACCCACGGCTCGGCGACCAGCCGCCTCAACGAGGAGCACATCTTCTACCTCATGAGCCGGGGGTTGACCCGCCAGCAGGCCACGTTCATGATCGTCGAGGGGTTCTTCGCCGACCTCTTCGATCGGACCCCGATCCCCCGGCTCCGCGGGTACCTGCAGGCGCGGATCGCCGAGAAGATGATCTGAGATGGGCGAGTTCACCAAGGTGGCCACCCTCGACCAGGTCCCCCCGGGGACCGCGAAGCAGGTGGTGGTGGACGGCCGCACGATCGCCATCGTCAACGCCCACGGCACCGTCTATGCCATCGACGACACCTGTACTCACGAGGAGGAGTCGCTGGCCGAGGGTCCTGTGGTCGGCGAGATCATCGTCTGCCCCAAGCACGGCTCGCGCTTCCACGTCCCCACCGGCCGGGTCCTCTCCCTGCCGGCGGTCCGGCCGGTCAACACGTATCCGGTGAAGGTTGTCGGCGACGACATCCTGCTGTTGCCGGAACCCAGACCGGGTCAGGGGATGCCGCACAAACGCTAGGAGGAGCCACGATGACGTTGGGCGAGCGGGTCCGCGGCGATTTCCCCCTGCTGCAGCGTCCCATGAACGGGAAGCGGCTGGTCTATCTCGACAGCGCGGTGACCTCGCAGAAGCCCCGGGAAGTCATCGACGCGCTCCGACACTACTACGAGACGTACAACGCCAACATCCACCGCGGGATCTACCGCATCGCCGAGGAAGCCACCGCGCGGTTCGAGGAAGCCCGGGCGAAGGTCGCGGCCTTCCTGGGCGCCGCCCGGCCGGAGGAGATCGTCTTCACCCGCGGGACTACCGAAGCCCTCAACCTGGTGGCGGCCACCTGGGGCCGCACGCGCGTGGGGCCCGGGGACGAGATCCTGCTCACCGAGATGGAACACCACAGCAACATCGTTCCCTGGCAGTTCGTCGCAGCCGAACGTGGCGCCGCCCTCCGGTACATCCCGGTGACCGACGAGGGCCGGCTGGACCTGGCGGCCCTCGACCGGCTGCTGACGGAACGGACGAAGATCGTCGCGCTGACCCACCAGTCCAACGTGCTCGGCACCGTCAACCCGGTCCGCCTCATCGCCGACCGGGCCCACGCGGTGGGCGCCCACGTGGTCGTGGACGCCGCGCAGAGCGTGCCCCATCTCCCCGTCCACGTGGGTGCCCTGGGCGCCGACTTCCTGGCGTTCTCGGGGCACAAGATGCTGGGCCCCACCGGCACCGGCGGGCTGTGGGCCCGCTACGACCTGCTGGAGGCGATGCCGCCCTACCACGGCGGCGGCGAGATGATCGTGCTGGTGGAACTCGACCGTTCCACCTACAAGGACCCGCCCCACAAGTTCGAGGCCGGGACGCCCAACATCGCCGACGAGATCGTGCTGGGGGTCGCGGTGGACTACCTGCGCCGGATCGGAATGGAGGCCATCGCCGCCTACGAGCACGAGTTGACCGCCTACGCCCTGGAGCGGCTGCGCGAGGTCCCGGGCCTGCGCATCGTCGGTCCGCAGGTGGCCCTGGATCGGGGCGGAGCGATCAGCTTCACCATGGACGTGGCGCATCCCCACGACATCGCCCAGGTCCTCGATCAGGAGGGCATTGCGGTCCGGGCCGGGCACCACTGCGCCCAGCCGCTGCACCGACGGTTCGGGATTGCCGCCACGGCCCGCGCGAGCGTCTACCTCTACAATACGCGTGAGGATATCGACGCGCTGGTGGAGGGGTTGCACGGGGTCCGGCGCCTGTTTGCCCGCTCGCCGCACCCGGTGGCAGACCCCGGCTAGCCGCGCCTCCCCGCCCCATCCGGCAGGGGGGTGGGGGTGGCCTCTCGAATCTGGCGGGGACACCGATGGCCCTCGACGACCTCTACCGTGAGGTCATCCTCGACCATTACGCTCACCCCCGCAACCGGGGCCGCCTGGATCCCAGCGACATTGCCGTCGAAGGCGCCAATCCCCTCTGCGGGGACGAACTGGCGCTGTTCGTGCGCCTGGAGGGGGATCAGGTGGCGGACGTGCGCTTCGAAGGCCGCGGCTGTTCCATCAGCCAGGCGTCCGCCTCCATGATGACCGACGCCATCAAGGGCAAGACACTGGAGGAGGTCCGCGCGCTCATCGGGGCCTTCAAGGGCATGATGCACGGCCAGGAGCCCGCGGTCGAGCTGGGCGACCTCGTCGCCCTGCAGGGCGTCCGCCGGTTCCCGGTCCGAATCAAGTGCGCGACCCTGGCGTGGGTGGCCCTGGAGCAAGGCCTGGAGGACCGCGGCGCCGGACGGGCACCGTCGGTGGCCAGCACCGAAACCGATGGGTGATCCCCCGACGCCGCGGCTGCCTGCCCTCCTCCTGCTCACGTTCCTGGGAGCGTCGGTGGCGGCGTTTGGGATCATGTACCTGGCCCCCATGGAACCGGCGCGCTTCATGCTGGGATTCCGGCAGGGGGTGCGCGAAGACCAGATCCTCCGGCTGCGCGAATGGTACGGGATGGACCGCCCCAAGGCCGTCCAGTACCTGCGCTGGATGGGGCGGGTCGTGCGGGGCGACTTCGGGGCGTCGCTGGCGACCCGCCGGGATATCGCGCCCGAGGTGGCGCGACGCATCCCGTGGTCGGCGCTCCTGCTCGTGCCGGCGGCGCTGCTGGCGTGGGGACTGGCCGTGCCGCTGGCGGTCGTCTCTGCGGGGGAGGGGGCGCTGGCCCGCGCCGGCCGCGCGCTCACCGCGCTGGGTCTGATCACGCCCACGTTCCTGGTGGCGTCCCTGTTCGTCTACCTCTTTGCGGTGCGGTGGTCCTGGGTCCCCATCCTGCCGCCGTTCGACCTCAACCTCCTGGCTCCGGCGCTGTGGGTCGGCGTCTTGCTGCCGGCCGTGAGCCTGGCGTTGCCGGTGGCCGCGATCCTGGCCCGCGAGATGCGCGGTCGCGTGGAGGCGGCCCTCCAGGCGCCGTTTGTCACCGCCGCCCGCGCCAGGGGCCTCCCCGAACGCCGCGTGGTCTGGCGCCACGCCGCTGGGGCCGGGGCGGCGGCGATCCTGGCGCAGCCGCTGCCGGCCATCGGCCTCCTGGTCTCCGGGATGCTCGTGGTCGAGGAGATCTTCAACTGGCCCGGGATCGGCCGCGTCTTCATGCGGGCGGTGGCGGTGCGCGACGTGCCGGTGTTGCAGGCCATCCTGCTCGTCCTGGCCGCAGGGGTGCTGGTGCTGGAGGGGGTCGTCCGCGCAGGGGACCGGCAGCGGATGGGAGACCGGGCCACGGTCCCAGACGGCCGGGCTCCGACCGGGCGGCCGGCGGCCCTGAGCGCTCCCACCCTCCGGACCCGCCTGGCGGCGGTCCTGGCGGGGGCGCTGGTCGTGGGAATGGTGGCCGCGCCGGTGCTGGCGCGGTTTCCACCCGACCAGGTCCACCTGGACGAGATCCAGCTGCCGCCGTCGGCCCGCCACTGGTTTGGGACCGATTCGTCCGGCCGCGACCTGTTCAGCCGGCTGCTGTACGCCGGCCATGTGTCCCTGGGGATTTCCGCAGCCGCCGCGGTGGCCGCCGTCCTGGCAAGCCTGCTGCTGACCCTCCACGTGCCGTGGCGGTGGCCGTGGAGGTGGTCGTGGGACAGGCAGGCCTTGGTGGCCTGGGCCGCGCGGGCCCTGACCGCCATTCCCGGCCTGGCGCTGGCCATCTCGGCGATCGCCATCGCCGGCCGCGCGCCGCTGCAGATCGCCGCCATCTTCACCGTGCTGGGCATCGCCCAGACGGCCGGACGGATCGGCGCGCTCCAGGCTGCCGCCCGCGGATGGGCGTTCGTAGAGGCGGCCGCGGTCTGTGGCGCGGCGCCGTCCCGGGTCGCCGAGCGGCACCTGCTCCCGCACCTGGCGCGGCCGCTAGGGGCGGCCGCCGCGGGCCTCATCCCAGGATTCCTGATCCTGGAGGCCACCCTGGGCTTCCTGGGGTTCAGCGTGACCCCGACGATGCCGAGCTGGGGGACGCTGCTGTGGCGATCCCGCGAAGCCCTCCATCGCGGGGATTGGTGGCTGATCGTCTTCCCCTGGCTCTTCATCGCGGGGGCCGCGTGGGCGTTCGGCGCACTCGCCGCGTGGCTCGGCGCGCCCGGCCCGCCCACCTACGTGAAGCCGGCGAAGAGAGCGCTGGGGCCCGAGTGGGGGCAGGCGGCCTCAATGCCAGAACGCGGAGCCCCGCCGCATGGGGTCCGACCGGAGGCTCGACCTGTGCACGGCCCGGGACGGCTGAGCCGGTCCGCGAACAGCCCGGCCGGCGGGTCAGCCGCCCCGCCTGCCGGCTAGCCCGCCTTGCGGCTGACCGCGCGCCGCGCGGCCGCCGCGATCTCCGCCGAGGTCAGGCCGTACTTCTCCATCAGGGCCCTGGGGGCCCCCGACTCGCCGAAGCAGTCCTGGACGCCCACACGCTCCACCGGGACCGGGTGGTGCGCAGCCACCACCTCGCACACCGCCCCGCCCAGCCCGCCCAGCACGGTGTGCTCCTCCGCGGTGACGATCGCCCCGGTCTCGCGGGCCGCGGCGACGATGGTCCCTTCATCCAGCGGCTTGATGGTCGCGCAGTTGAGCACCCGGGCCTCGATGCCGTCGGCGGCCAGCGTCTCCGCCGCGGCCAGCGCCTCGGCCACCATGATGCCGCAGGCGATGATGGCCACATCGGTCCCCTGGCGGAGCACCCGCGCGGCCCCCAGGACGAACCGGTACGCCTCATCGAGGATGAGCGGTGCGGCGGCGCGGCC
>JAVKID010000012.1:25229-38226 GCA_031459655.1 Candidatus Fervidifonticultor octavus
CAGGCGGACGTAGACCGGGCCGGGGGACTCGGCGATCACCCGGATGACCTGGCGGGTCTCCGTCGCGTCGGCCGGCACGATGACCGTCATGTTGGCCAGCGCCCGCATCATCGCCAGTTCCTCGATGGCCTGGGCGCTCATGCCGTCTTCGCCCACCGTGATGCCGCCGTGGGTGCTGACGAGTTTCACGTTCAGCCGCGGCTGGGCCACCAGGACCCGGATCTGGTCGTAGCAGCGTCCGGGCGAGAAGACCGCAAAGGAACTCACGAAGGGGATCCTGCCGCAGGCCGCCAGCCCGGCGGCCACGCCGATCATGTTCTGCTCGGCGATCCCGCACTCGATGAAGCGGTCGGGGAACGCCGCCGCAAACGCTTCCAGGCGGTTGGAATCCCGCAGGTCGCCGGTGAGGGCCACGACCTGCGGATGGTCCCGGGCGACCTCGACCAGCGCCTCGCCGTAGGCGTCGCGTGTGGCTTTCATCCCTTTCGTCGCGATGGTCGGTGCCGCCATGGCCTACCCCTTGGGCGCGGCGCCATCGAGTTCGGCGAGCGCCCGCGCCAGTTCGTCCTTGGTCAGCGCCTTGCCGTGGAAGCCCACGACGCCCTCGAGGAACGAGACGCCCTTGCCCTTGACGGTGCGCGCGATGATCACCTGCGGCCGGCCTCCAATGGTGCGCGCCCGGTCCAGGGCCCCCAGGATGGCGGCCATGTCGTGCCCGTCGATCTCGCAGACGTCCCAGTTGAAGGCGCGCCACTTGTCGGCCAGGGGGTCCAGCCGCAGGCGCTCTTCGGTCGGGCCTGTCTGCTGCAGGCCGTTGCGGTCCACGATGGCGGTCAGGTTGTCCAGGCCGTAGTGCGCCGCAAAGAGCGCGCCCTCCCAGATCGAGCCCTCCTGCGACTCGCCGTCGCCGAGCATGGCGTAGACGCGGTATCCCCGGCCGTCCTGCTTGCCGGCCAGCGCCATGCCGATGGCCGCCGAGAAGCCCATCCCCAGCGACCCCGTCGAGATCTCCACCCCCGGCGTGCGGGTCATGTCGGGGTGGCCCTGGAGGATGCTGTCGATCTCGCGCAGCGTCCACAGGTGCTGCGGGTCGAAGTAGCCGCAGGCGGCCAGCACGACGTACCATGCCGGGCAGGCGTGGCCCTTGCTGAGCACGAAGCGGTCCCGGTCCGGCCAGGTGGGATTCTTCGGATCGTGGCGCAGGTGGTGGAAGTAGAGGGCGGTGATGATGTCGATGGCCGACAGCGAGCCGCCGGGGTGGCCGGAGCCGGCCTTGGTGATCACCTGGAGGATGGTCTTGCGGAACTCCCGGGCGCGCGCCTCGAGCGCGCGGACGTCAGCGGACGCCTGCATCGGAACCGCTCCCTGTGGGCTTGATCGACTCCTGGAGGCTTCTGTGCCGGTTCTCTCTGCCCCTGCCGGGGTGCCGAGGGATCCGGCGGTCGGCTTCGGCAGCAGGACGACGGAGGCAGCGGCGCGTAGTGGCGCTATGGGGTTCCTGCACCGCCGCAGAGACCTCCACGGCTGCGGGGCCGGTGCCATCGTCGGAGGAGGCGTGGGATGGACGGTCGTCCCGCGCACCGAGGGCCCCGCGGGGACGGACGTGCCGGAGATCGTGGCGCTTGGAGAACCGATGGCGGAGTTCGCGGCCGTGGAGCGCGGCCGGCTCAGCACGGTGACGACGTTCCGGCGGGGGTTCGGGGGCGACACCTCCAACTTCGTCGTCGCCGCCGCCCGGCTGGGCGGCAGGTGCGGGTACATTACGCGCCTGGGCGATGACGAGTTCGGCCGAGCCTTCCTCGACCTCTGGCATCGCGAAGGCATCGATACCTCGCGCGTGGTGGTCGAGCCTGATGGCTTCACCGGCGTCTACTTCACAGCCCTGGCCGAGGACGGCTCGCACAGCTTCATCTACTACCGCGCCGGCTCGGCGGCCAGCCGGCTCGGTCCCGCGGACATCTCGGTGGACTACCTGGCCACCGCGCGCCTCGTGCACACCAGCGGGATCACGCTGGCCATCTCCGAGTCCGCGCGGGCGGCGGCGGAGGCCATGGTCGAGGCCGCCCGCCGCTGCGGCGTCATGGTCAGCTTCGATGCGAACGTGCGGCCGCGGCTGCTGGATCTGAGGCGGCTGGGGCCCATCGTCGAGGAGACGATGGGCAAAGCCGACCTGGTGTTTCTGAGCGCAGAGGACGCGGACCACCTCTACGGCCCGCTGTCCCCGGCGCGCGTGGTCGAGCGCGTGCTGGCCGGCGGCGCCCGCATCGTCGCCTTCAAGTTGGGCGCCGACGGGTGCCTGGTGGCGGGCGCCGACGGCTCTCGGTGGGCGGTGCCATCCTGGCCCGTCGAGCCGGTAGATGCCACCGGCGCCGGCGACGCCTTCGACGCGGCGTTCGTCATCCAATGGCTGCGCGGCGTACCCCCGGAGGAGGCGGCCCGCTTCGCAAACGCCGTGGGGGCGCTGGTGGCCAGCGGCCTCGGCGCCGTAGACCCCATCCCGACCCGAAGCCAGGTTGAAGCGTTCATGGAGGGCGCGAGGGCAGCGCCACGACAGGCCGCCGGGCCCCTCGGCGGCACCGGACGGCGGGGAGGAGGCAGGAAGAGCTGAGCGCGCAGGCCTCAGTCCAGCGCTTCGCGCTGTTCCCGCAGAGGACGTGCTCGATGACGTGACCTCTGGCCTGAAGAAGATGCGGCGCGTGCCGCGGGCGAGCGCGCCGCCCGCGAGCGGGATCCAGGAGATCACCTCGTTGCGAGAGGAGGAGCGATGAGAGCGATCCGCGTGCACGAATTCGGCGGCCCGGAGGTGCTGCGCGTTGAGGACCTCCCCGACCCCCAGCCGGGCCCCGGACAGGTCCTCATCCGCCTGGAGGCCATCGGCGTCAACTTCATCGACATCTACTTCCGGACCGGGACCTACCCGGTGCGGCTGCCGTTCGTACCGGGCGAGGAGGGTGCCGGGACCGCCCTGGCGGTCGGGCCCGGGGTGACCGCATGCAGGCCGGGCGACCGCGTCGGCTTCACGCTGGGGCGGGGAGCCTATGCCGAGCAGGCCGCGGTCGCCGAGGCGCGGGTGGTGAAGTTGCCGGACGGCATCGACGCCCAGACCGCGGCCGCGGCGATGCTGCAGGGGATCACCGCGCACTACCTGACGCATGCGACCTACCCGCTGCGTGCGGGCGATTGGGCGCTGGTGCATGCGGCGGCCGGCGGGGTGGGCCTGCTGCTCGTGCAGATGGCCAAGCGCCTGGGCGCCACGGTGATCGCCACGGTGGGCAGCCAGGCTAAGACCGCGCTGGCCCGCGAGGCCGGCGCCGACCACGTGATCGTCTACACCGAGCAGGACTTCGAGGAGGAGACCAGGCGCCTGACCGGCGGCCGGGGCGTGGACGTCCTCTATGATTCGGTGGGCAAGACGACCTTCGAGAAGGGATTGAACGTGCTGCGCCCCCGCGGGCTGTTCGTGCTCTTCGGCCAGGCCAGCGGGCCGGCCCCGGCGATCGACCCGCAGGTGCTCAACGCCAAGGGCTCGCTCTTCCTCACCCGGCCGGGATTCGGCCACTACACCGCGACCCGCCACGAACTGGAGCAGCGCACTGGAGACGTCTTCAAAATGATCCAGGACGGCGCGCTGAAGGTGCGGATCGACCGTCGCCTGCCGCTGGCGCAGGCGGCCGACGCGCACCGCGCGCTGGAGAGCCGGCAGACGATGGGGAAGGTCCTCCTGATTCCCTAGAGAGGCGCAGCGCGTGCATCGGCGGGACTCGTGATGCGGCGGCGTTCCCGCACGTTTGACGCTCCATGGGGACGGTGCTACGATCAACAGGAGCGTATCCGCAGGGGTGACGGGTGGCGCGCGTCAAGGTTGCCAAGGCGTCTGACCTGCCCGAGGGGACTGCCACGGCCGCCACGGTGAACGGCACGACGGTGGCGTTGTTCCATCGCCCCGAGGGCTGGTTTGCCATCGAGGGCACGTGCACCCATCGCGGGGGGCCGCTGGCCGAGGGCGAGGTCGAAGGCTTCGTGGTCACCTGCCCCTGGCACGGCGGTCAGTTCGATCTCCGCACCGGGCACCTCGTGAGCCCGCCGCCGGCGCGTCCGGTGCGGGCGTTTCGGGTCGTGGTCGAGGGCGAGGACGTCTTCCTGGAGACGTCGTAATCTCCTCAAAGGATCATCCGGAGACCGACATGAGCCCACAGCCGCCGCCTCCGATTCCCTCGCGCCTCGCGCCCGTCGAGCGCGCGGTTGAGATCCTCGACGCGCTGCCCGGCGGGGGGGTCATCCTCAGCAAGGTGGAGTACCTGCTCAACTGGAGTCGCGCGGCCAGCCTCTGGCCGCTCACCTTTGGCCTGGCATGCTGCGCCATCGAGATGATGGCCGCGTTTGCCGGGCGGTTCGACCTGGACCGCATGGGGGTGATCCCCCGAGCCACCCCGCGGCAGGCCGATCTGATGATCGTGGCGGGCCGCTGCACCATCAAGATGGCCCCCATCGTCCGGCGACTGTGGGAGCAGATGCCCGAGCCCAAGTACGTGCTCTCCATGGGCTCGTGCGCCACCTGCGGCGGACCCTTCTACTACGACAACTACTCGATCCTCAAGGGCATCGACCAGGTCGTGCCCGTGGACGTCTATGTGCCCGGCTGTCCCCCTCGGCCCGAGGCCCTGATTGAGGGCATCCTCAAGCTCCAGGAGAAGATCAAGGCCGAGCCGTTCCTGCGTCGGAGCCTGGCGGCCAAGGCATAGACCCCATCCAGGAGCCGGCGGCGTGGCGCTTCGCACCGAAGAACTGATGCTCAACATGGGGCCGCAGCACCCCAGCACCCACGGGGTGCTGCGCCTGGTCGTGACCCTGGACGGCGAGAACATCGTGGATGTCGCCCCGGACATCGGCTACCTCCACTCGTCGGTCGAGAAGATGATGGAGTACCGCACCTACCTCCAGAACGTCGCCCTCACCGACCGGGGGATGGACTACCTGACCGCGCTCGCCAACGAAGAGGCCTACCTGCTGGCCGTGGAGCGTCTGGGCGGCATCTCGGTGCCCCCGCGGGCCCGGTGGCTGCGGACCATCATGCTGGAGTTCCAGCGCCTGTCCAGCCACCTGGTCTGGCTGGGCACCTGGGGAATCGACCTGGGCGCGACCACCGTCTTCCTCTACTGCTTCCGCGAGCGCGAGCGTATCCTCGACCTGTTCGAGCAGGTCACCGGCGGCCGACTGCACCACGTCTACTTCCGGCCGGGCGGGGTCTACGAGGACCTCCCCGCGGGCTGGACCGACCGGGCCCTGGAGTTCTGCGACGAGTTCCTGGACCGCCTGCAGGAGTACCATGACCTGCTGACCGGCAACCCCATCTTCCTGGCGCGCACGCAGGGGGTCGGGGTCCTGCCCCGCGAGGCGGCCATCAACATGGGCGCCTGCGGCCCGGTGGCGCGGGCCTCGGGGGTGGACTTCGACGTGCGCAAGGCCTTCCCGTACGAGGCCTACGGCGAGGTCGAGTTCGACATCCCGGTGCAGACCGCCGGCGACTGCTTCGCCCGCTACCTGGTGCGCATGGAGGAGATGCGCCAGAGCGTGCGGATCATCCGGCAGGCGATCGGGAACCTCCCGCCGGGCGAGATCCGCAGCAAGGTGCAGGTGACGGTGAAGCTGCCCAGGGGCGAGGTGTACGCCCGCACCGAGTCGCCCCGGGGCGACCTGGGCGTCTACCTGATCAGCGAGGGGGAGGAGGTGCCCTATCGGGTGAAGATCCGGGCGCCGTCGTTCTCCAACCTCTACGCGCTGACCGAGATGATGCGCGGCTGGAAGGTGGCCGACGTCATCGCGATTTTGGGCAGCGTGGACATCGTGCTGTCGGACGTGGACCGGTAGGCCCGGAGATGACGCATCTCGCCACCCGCGCGTGGGACGCCGTCACCGGCCTGTACCTGGGCCTGCGGGTGACGTGGGGCGCGCTGGTCCGGCCAAAGAACACCGTCAAGTACCCGGTGGAGAAGGTGAACGTCTCACCGCGCTGGCACGGTCTGCTGGCGCTGCCCATCGACCCCGAGACCGGGAGCGACCGGTGCATCATCTGTTTCCAGTGCGAGCGGGTCTGCCCCGACCGGTGCATCCACATCGAAGCCGCGGGCAAGGGCAAGGACCGCGTGCTCACCCGGTTCGACATCGAGATGGACAAGTGCTGCTACTGCGGCCTGTGCGTGGAGGTGTGCCCGACCGAGGCGATCGTCTTCGTCCCCCACTACGAGGCCAGCACCTTCAACCGCGCGAACCTGCTCTACAACCTGGAAGACTTGCGCCGCGCCGCGCCCAAGGAGCCGATCGCGCACGGCGTCATCCGGATGCGGGGATCGCGATGAGCTGGGAGCTCGTCGAGCGCCTGCGCGAGCGGTTTCCGGAGATCGAGCCGTTCCCGCGGGAGGCGGGCGACGCAGAATCCCCCGGTGAGCCCGCCGCGCCGGCCGGCCGGCCCGCGCGGCACGAGCCCAAGGCGTACGCCTACCACGTCCCGGGCGCGTTCGTGCCCGCCGACCGCCTGCTGGCCGTCTGCCGGGTCCTGCGCGACGACGCCCCGTTCCTCCTGGACTACTGCTCGTTCGTCAGTGCCGTCGACCGGCCGGATCAGGGGATCATCGAGGTGGTCTACCACCTGTTCTCGATGGCCGAACGCCACGAGATGCTGGTGAAGGTGCGGGTCCCGCGGGAGGCGCCGCTGGCCCCGAGCGTGGCGGACATCTGGCGCGGTGCCAACTGGCACGAGCGCGAGACCTACGACCTGTTCGGCATCGTCTTCGAAGGCCATCCGGACCTGCGCCGCATCATGCTGACCGAGGACTGGGTCGGCCACCCGCTGCGCAAAGACTACGTGTACGAGGAACCCCGCTGGCTGGTGGACCTGGCGGCCCAGCGGCAGAAGGAGATCGAAGGTCTGGGGCTGGGCGAGCGGGCCTGACGGCCGGCACCCTTGACGGTATCTTTACGTCCGACTGGTAAGATAAAGACGGCGTTTGCCGGACGGGGGTGGACGGCATGCGGCAGCACGTGGCGCGGCGCGGGGTGGTCGCCGGGGCGGTCGCCGGCGTCGCCCTGGTCCTGGCCCTGACCGCCGGCGCGCTGCCGGCCGGGATGGTCCTGGCCGCCTCGGTTGCCGAGCGGGCCCGGGCGCTGCTGCCGTTGCAGGTGCTCGGGTACCTCATCGTCCGCCTGAAGTTCGCGGCGAAGCCGTTCGGGTTCTGGACCAGCATGGCCGGCGTCGTCCTCTTCTGTGCGATCGCGGGAGGGGTGCTGGCCTCGTGGCGGCCCCGGCGCCACGTCGTCGCCGGCCTCGCCATGGCGGTGGTCGTCGGCGGGGCGCTGGCCGCCGTCGCCGGACGGCCGGCGCTGGTCTATCTCTCCGCGAGCCTGGGGGCGGAGGGGGTCGCCGACGCCGACGGCGCGGCCGTCAGGATCGTGCTGGCCTCCACCGCGGCCGCGGCCGCCTTCGCCGGCGCGGTCTTCGCCCTGGTCCTGTTCCTGCTGGGGCGCCGGACCGACCATCCCGCATCACACCCCGGGGCAGACGCTTCCGGCGCGTCGTCCTCCGGGTCGGCGAGAATGCGCCGCCGCGAGGTCCTGGCCCGCACCGTCGTGATGGCGGCCACCGCCGCGGGTGCGGGCGGGTTCCTCCAGTGGGCGGGAACGAAGGCCGCGGTGGCCGCCGCCGTGCGGTCGGCCTTCGACCGGGTCCGAGGGCTGCCGCCCGACGTCACGCCCAACGACAAGTTCTACGTGGTGAGCAAGAACCCGTTCGGCCTGGACCCCAGGCTGGACGCCAAGAAGTGGACCCTGGAGATTGCCGGCCTGGTCGGGAAGCCCGTCAGGCTCACCTACGACCAGATCCGCGCGCTGCCGTCGGTTGCCCGCTACCACACCCTGGAGTGCATCAGCAACGAGGTGGGGGGCGACCTCATCGGCAACGCCATGTGGAAGGGCGTCCGCTTCCGCGACGTGATCCAGCTCGCCGGGGGCGTGAGTCCCAGGGCGGTGCGGTTCGCCCTGCGGTGCGCGGATGGCTACTCGGAAGGCATCCCGGTGGCCGACGCCATGCAGCCCGATGTGATGCTGGCCTACGAGATGAACGGCGAGCCCCTGCCGCCGGCCCACGGGTTTCCGGTGCGCCTGCTGATCCCCGGGCTCTTCGGGATGAAGAACCCCAAGTGGCTGACGAAGATCGAGGCGGTCTCGACCCACTTCACCGGGTACTGGCAGGCGTCGGGCTGGAGTGACGAGGCCGTGGTGAAAACCACCTCGCAGTTCCGCGTCCCGACCGACCGCGGCCAGGTCGCCCTCGGTGAGGTCGGCCTCGGCGGGATCGCCTACAGTGGTGACCGCGGGATTCAGGAAGTCGAGTTCAGCACGGATGGCGGTAAGACCTGGTCCCGGGCCGAGGTGAAGAAGGCCCTGGGGCCCTATACGTGGGTGCTCTGGGCCGCGGTGTGGACGCCGTCCGGGCCGGGGGAGTACACGCTGAAGGTCAGGGCGAAGGACGGCACGGGGGTGATCCAGAGTTCGCAGGAGACGCCCACGCTGCCGGATGGGGCCAGCGGCTACCACACGATCCGCATCCGGGTGCGGAAGTAGGGCTCGGGCAGGAGCCCTTCCGCACCGTCGCGAACCTTCACCCCACATCACACCCATGGGACCGCTCACCGCGCGGCGCATGCTCCCGCGTTCCCTGTCAGGGTGTGGGATTCCCCAGGGAGGTTTGGGTGCCGACCCCGTATGACCTCGCGATCATCGGCGGTGGACCGGCCGGCTACGTCGGCGCGATCCGGGCCGCCCAGCTGGGCCTGCGCACCGCGGTGGTGGAGCGCGACAAACTCGGCGGGATCTGCCTGCACTGGGGCTGCATCCCGACCAAGGTCCTCCTGCAGGCGGCCGAAGTCTTCGAGCACGTCCGCGCAGCGGGAGAGTTCGGCATCGAGGTGGGGCCCCCGCGCGTCGACTTCCACCGGATGCAGGAGCGCAAGGGCCAGGTCGTCGATCGGATCCACAAAGGCGTGCAGTACCTGATGCGCAAGCACCAGATCGACGTCTTCGCGGGCACCGGTCGGCTGCTGGGCGCCGGCCGCATCCATGTGGCGCTCAACGACGGATCCGACACCGAACTGGCGGCCAAGCACATCCTGATCGCCACCGGGTCCGCCCCCCGCAGCATCCCCGGGGTGGTCATCGACAACAACCGCATCCTGGATTCCACCGGCATATTGTCGCTGCGGGAGGTCCCCAAGTCCCTGGCCATTCTCGGCGCCGGAGCCGTCGGCGTCGAGTTCGCCAGCCTGTTTGCGACCCTGGGGACGGAGGTGACCCTGATCGAGTTGTTGCCGACCGTGTTGCCGCTCGAGGACCAGGAGATCGGGAAGACGCTGGAGCGGATCTTCGTCAGGAAGGGGATGAAGGTCCGCACGGGCACGACGGCGACGGCGGTCGCCCCGAAGGGGGAGGGGGTCGCCGTCACCCTCGACCGCGCAGGGGAGCGGCAGACCATTGAGGTGGACTACCTGCTGGTCGCCGTGGGGCGAGGGCCGGTGACGGAGGGGCTGGGCCTGGAGGCCGCCGGCGTGCAGGTCGAGCGCGGCGCGATCACCGTCGACGCCCACCTGCGGACCTCGGCCCCGGGCATCTACGCCGTTGGCGATGTCATCGGCCGACCGTATCGGCTGGCGCACGTGGCCTCGGACGAGGCCGTCCACGCCGTCGAGATGATCGCCGGGCAGGAGGCCGTCCCCATCGACTACACCAAGGTCCCGCGGCCGACCTTCTCGATCCCCCAGGTGGCCACCATGGGGCTCTCTGAGCAGGAGGCCCAGGAGCGGGGGATAGAGGTGCGGATCGGGCGCTTTCCCTTCTCGGCCAACAGCAAGGCGACCATCGAGGGCGAGCGCGACGGCTTCGTGAAGGTGGTCAGCGAGGCTCAGACCGGCGAGGTCCTGGGGATCCACATGATCGGGCCGACCGTCACGGAACTGCTGGCCGAGGGCGTGGTCACGCGCTACCTGGAGGGAACCGTGGTAGAGTTGGGTGGGGCCGTGCACGCCCATCCGACCCTGTCCGAGGCCGTCAAGGAGGCGGCCCTGGACGCGCTCGGTAGAGTCCTGCATCTCTGACGCCCGCACACCGCGCGGTCGGGATCCTGGAGGGGGCGAGGATCGATGGCGACCACCGAACCGCAGGCCCAGGTGACGGAGGCCAGACACCAGGCGCTGGGCCTGGGGCCCGACGATCTGCTGGAGATGTACTACTTCATGGCCCTGGCCCGGGCCATCGACGAACGGATGTGGGTGCTGCAGCGCGCCGGCATCGTACCTTTTGTGATCTCCGGACAGGGACACGAGGGCGCGCAGGTCGGGGTCATGTGGGCCACCGACCGCGCGCGCGACTGGCTGGTCCCGTTCTACCGGTCCCTGGCCGCGTGTCTGGTGAAGGGGATGACGCCCCGCGAGCTGATGCTTGGCCTCTTTGCCCGGGCGGACGATCCCAGCAGCGGCGGCCGCCAGATGCCCGCGCACTGGGGGCACCCGGCGCGCAAGATCCTCTCCACCAGCAGCCCGGTCGGCACGCAGTACCTCCACGCCGTCGGGATCGCCTTCGCGACCAAGGTCCGCGGCACAGGCGAGGTGTGCGTGACCTCCATCGGCGAGGGGGGCACCAGCCAGGGGGACTGGCACGAGGCGATGAACTTCGCCGGCATCCACCGATTGCCGGTGGTCTTCATGGTCGAGAACAACCGTTACGCCATCTCGGTTCCCCAGCGCCTCCAGATGGCCGTCCCCGACGTGGCCGTGCGCGCCGCTGGCTATGGCTTCCCCGGCGTCGTCGTGGACGGCTCGGACGTCCTGGCCTGCCATGCGGCCGGCCGGGAGGCCGTGGCACGGGCCCGCGGCGGCGAAGGGCCGACGCTGATCGAGTGCAAGGTGGAGCGCCTCACGTCCCACTCGTCTGATGACAGCCAGGAGAAGTACCGGCCGACCGCCGACCTGGAGGCCGCGCGCAGCAAGGATCCCCTGGTGGTGTTCAAGCACTATCTGGAGCAGGTGGGCGTGATGGACGAGGCGCGCTACACCGCCATCCACAGCCGCATCAAGGCTGAGGTCAACGACGCCACGGACTACGCTGAGGCCCGGCCGATGCCGGACCCGGCCACGGTCACCCGGCACGTGTACCATGAGGGTGACGGCCATGCCTGAGATGCGCCTGCTGGACGCCATCCGTCAGGCCATGTACGAGGAGATGCGGCGTGACCCGCGCGTGATCGTGCTGGGCGAGGACGTCGGGCCCAAGGGCGGGGTCTTCGGGGCCACCGACGGGTTTTACGCGGAGTTCGGCGAGGCCCGGGTCCTGGACACGCCGCTGGCCGAGTCGTCCATCGTCGGGGTCGCCATCGGGATGGCGGCCAACGGCATGATCCCCATCGCCGAGATCCAGTTCTCGGACTTCATCCACCCCGCGTTCAACCAGATCGTCAGCGAGGCGGCGCGGATGCGCTACCGCAGCAACGGCGGCTTCGGCTGCCCGATGGTGATCCGGGCTCCCTACGGCGGCGGGGTGGAGGTGCACGGCGGACTCTACCACTCCCAGAGCGTCGAGGCTTTCTTCGCGCACGTGCCCGGCCTCAAGGTGGTGGCGCCCTACACCCCCTACGACGCCAAAGGCCTCCTCAAGGCCGCGATCCGTGATCCCGACCCGGTCCTGTTCCTGGAGCACAAGCGGCTGTACCGGGCCATCCGGGGGGAGGTCCCCGAGGACGACTACGTGGTCCCCATCGGCCCCGCGACCGTCCGCCGGCAGGGGACGACGCTGTCGGTCTTCGCCTACGGCCAGATGCTGCACGAGGCGCTCAAGGCGTCCGACGAGGTGGCCCGGGACGGCATCGAGGCCGAGGTGGTCGACCTGCGGACGCTGCGGCCGCTGGACACCGAGACGATCCTGGCCTCCGTCCGCAAGACCAGCAAGGCCATGATCGTCTATGAGGACAACCGCTTCATGGGCTTCGGTGCCGAGGTGGCGGCGCTCATCGCCGAGGAGGCCTTCGAGGCGCTGGACGGTCCGGTCATGCGGGTGGCCGGACTGGATGTGCCGGCGGTCCCGTACGCCGACACCCTGGCCGCGGCGTTCATCCCGACGGCGGCGACGATCGCCGAGGCGATGCGCTGGCTGGCCGCGTACTGAGGCGGTCGTGATGCCGGTCGAGATCAAACTGCCCCAACTGGGAGAGAGCATTCATGAGGGCACCATCGCCCGCTGGCTGAAGAAGCCCGGCGACCGGGTCGAGAAGTACGAGCCGCTGGTGGAGATCAACACCGACAAGGTCAATGTGGAGATGCCCTCGCCGTTCGAGGGCGTCCTCGTTGAACTGCTGGCCGCCGAGGGCGACGTGCGGCCGGTCGGGTCGCCGATCGCGCTGATCGAGACGTCGGCGGCGGCCCCGGCGGCGGCCGCCGACGCGGCTCCCGCCGCAAGGGGTGTCGGGCCGCGGCTGTCGCCGCTGGTGCGGAGGCTGGCCGAGGCGCACCGGATTCCGCTGTCCGTGCTCGAGACGCTGCCGGGCTCCGGGGCCGGTGGCCGCATCACCAAGGAGGACGTCCTGCAGTACGTGGCCAGAGGAGCGGGCCCGCCCGTCCCGGCGGCGGCTCCCGCGGCCCCCGCGGTGCCTCCTGCCGCTCCGGCGGCGCCCGCGGTGCCGGCGGCACCGGCCGCGCCGGGCGACGAGGTCGTGCGGCTCTCGCCCATCCGCCGGACCATCGCCCAGCGCATGGCCCAGAGCAAGCGCGAGATCCCCCACGCCTACGGGGTCATCGAGGTGGACATGAGCGCGGTGGTCGCCTGGCGCGAGGCCCACAAGGAGGCCTGGCGCCGCGACGCGATCCCGCTGACCTACACCGCCTTCTTCGTCCGCGCCGCCTGCGAGGCGCTCCGGGCGTATCCCATCGTGAACGCGGCCTGGAGCGAGGATGGCATCATC
>JAVKID010000012.1:38236-38524 GCA_031459655.1 Candidatus Fervidifonticultor octavus
CCGTCAATATCGGGATCGGCATCGCCGTCGACGAGGGGCTGCTGGTGCCGGTCATCCGCAACGCGGACCAACTGAGCCTGGCCGGAGTGGCCCGGGCGCTCGACGACCTGGCCAGGCGCAGCCGGGCCGGCACACTCACCCTCGAAGATGTCCAGGGCGGGACGTTCACCATCACCAACCCCGGGGTCTTCGGCTCGATCTGGTCCATGCCCATCATCGTGCCCGGGCAGGCCGCGATCCTGGCCACCGACGCCATCGTCCGGCGCGCGGTGGTCCGCGACGACGCCA
>JAVKID010000120.1:0-7046 GCA_031459655.1 Candidatus Fervidifonticultor octavus
GTCGCGCGCGATCCGGCCACCGGCGAGGTCGGCGTCGCAGTCGCCAGCAAGTTCCTGGCCGTCGGCGCCGTGGTCCCGTGGGCGCGGGCGGCCGTCGGTGCGATCGCCACCCAGGCCTGGGCCAACCTGTCGTTCGGACCGGACGGGCTGGCGCTGCTCGAACAGGGACTGCCGGCCCCAGAGGTCCTCCGCCGGCTGACGGAAGGCGACGAGGGGCGGGACCACCGCCAGGTGGGCGTGGTGGACGCAGCAGGCCGGGCCGCGGCGTGGACCGGCCGCGAGTGCATGCCCTGGGCCGGGCACACCTCCGGTGACGGCTACACGTGCCAGGGGAACATCCTGGTCGGCGAGGCGGTCGTCCGCACGATGGCCGAGGCGTTCGAGGACACCGCCGGCCCCCTGCCCGAGCGCCTGGTGGCTGCGCTGGCCGCGGGACAGGCGGCAGGCGGCGACAGCCGCGGCCAGCAGTCCGCCGCCCTCTATGTGGCCAAGGAACAGGGATCCTACGGCGGCACCCTCGACCGCTACGTGGACCTGCGGGTGGACGACCATCCCGCCCCGGTGGACGAACTGCGCCGCCTGCTGGACCTGCACCGCCTCTACTTCGGACCGACGAACGCCGCCAACCTGACGCGCCTGGCGGGCAACGTGGCCCGCATGGTTCAACAGATGCTGGCGAAGGCGGGCTTCTACCAGGGTCCGATCGACGGCGTCTACGGCCCGCGGACCAAAGACGCCTTCCGCCGCTGGTGCAGCGTCGAGAACTTCGAAGAGCGCTGGCGCGAGGACGATCTGGTCGACCGGGAGGTGCTCGCCTACATGAGGAGGCGCTATGGATCGTAGCGCCTGGCCGCCGTCGTCCTGGCCGCCGTCGTCCTGGCCGCGGTTCGAGGACGTCTTAGACGCGCGCCGCACCATCGCGCCGTACCTGCGGCCGACGCCGGTGGTCACCTCTCCGGCCCTCGACCGCCTGCTGGGCTGCCGCGCCTTCGTCAAGTGCGAGAACACCAATCCCACCCGGGCGTTCAAGGTCCGCGGCGGCATCAACCTGATCTCCCGTCTCTCGCCAGGCGAACGCGCCCGCGGGGTCATCACCGCCTCCACCGGCAACCACGGGCAGTCCATCGCCTATGCGGCCGCGCTCTTCGGCGTCCGGGCGATCATCGGCGTCCCCCGGAACGCCAACCCCGTCAAACTCCAGGCCATGCGCGATTTCGGGGCCGAGATCGTCGAGGTGGGTCGCGATTTCGACGACGCCCGCGGGTGGGTGGAGCGTACGGCCGAAACCGAGGGCTACCGCTACGTCCACTCGGGCAACGAGCCCTCTCTGATCGCCGGGGTGGCCACCTCCAGCCTGGAGCTCATCGAGACGGTCCCCGACCTGGACGTGATCATCGTCCCGGTCGGCGGCGGATCGGGCGCCTGCGGGCACACCATCGCGGCCAAGGTGGTCAACCCGCGCATCCAGATCATCGGCGTGCAGGCCGCCGGCGCTCCCGCGGTCTACCATTCCTGGAAGGAAGGGCGGTGGGCCACCTTCGAGACCCTGAGGACCCGGGCGGAGGGTCTGGCCACCCGCGCGCCGTTCGCGCTGACCCTGGCCATGATGCGGGAGCGGCTGGACGACCTGGTCCTGGTCACCGACGAGGAGATGGAGGAAGGGATACGCGTCCTCCTCGAAACTACGGGACAGGTTGCCGAACTAGCCGGCGCGGCGGCCGCAGCCGCGGCGCGGCGGCTGCGGGACCGCATCGCCGGCCGCAACGTCGGGCTGATCCTCAGTGGCGGGAACATCACCATGGAAGCGCTGCGCGCAATCCTGGCAGGCGGACAGGCGGCGCGGGCACCCACCTGACCTCTCATGCCGTGTTCCAATGCCTCCGGTGCAGGAAAGGAGCGGTGATGAGGTGACGAAACGTGAACGGGTGTATGCCGCGATCGACGGCGCCCAGGTGGATCGCCCGCCCGTGGCGCTGTGGCGGCACTTCCCGCAGGCCGACCAGCGCGCCGAGACGCTGGCCGAGGCCCACGTGGCGTTCTACAAGACCTACGACTGGGACTTTCTGAAGATCACGCCGGCCAGCGGCTACTACGGCGATGACTGGGGGCTGCGCTCCACCTACAAGCCCAACCGGGAGGGCGTCCGGCACTACACCGATCGGCCGATCAAGAAGGAGACCGACTGGCCCAAACTCAAGCGGATCGACGTCACCACGGGCGCGCACGGACGCGAGTTGAAGACGATCCGCCTGCTGCGCAAGTCGCTGCCGGACGACCTGCTCCTGGCCACGATCTTCAGCCCGCTCACCATCGCTCGCACCCTGGCCGGCGAGACCGCGCTGCTGCGCTACCTGCGAGACTCCGTGGACGAGACCCACGAGGGCCTGGACATCATCTCGGAGGCCACGGCCAAGTTCGCCGAGGAATGCCTGGCCGCAGGCGCAGACGGGCTGTTCTTCGCCACCCAGTGCGCGTCCACGGCGTACATGACCATCGAGGAGTACGAGGAGTTCGCCCGGCCCTACGACCTGCGGGTGCTGGACGCGGCCCGGCACGCGGAGATCATCCTGCTCCACATTCACGGCGAGCGCATCATGTTCGAGCAGCTCACCGACTACCCGGTCCAGATCATCAACTGGCACGACCGGCGCACGGATCCCTCCCTGAAGGAGGCGCGGAAACTGTTCTCGGGCACCCTGGCCGGCGGCGTGGACGCCATGGACACCATCGGGAAGGGCACCCCCGAGCAGGTGGTCGCCGAGGTCAGGGACGCTGTCGCCCAGGTCGGCGTCAACAAGTTCATCGTCTCGGCCGGGTGCGTGATTCCCATCGACGCGCCCGAGGAGAACGTGCGTGCGGTGAGACGGGCGGTGGAAGACTAGGCCGGGGCGACCACGGGCTTCTGCGGCTATCCTCCGATTGTCTCTCAGCACTCAACGACCTGAGCCCGTGCCGACCGGCCATCAGCACGGAGCTGTGGTTCCCCAAGAACCACGGCGGGAGGAATTCGCTGTCAAGGCGTGAAGAAGAGCGTCATCGCGCAGTGCTGTGTTGCATGAGGGAGGAAGGCAGCCTTAACACGGGGGTGATGGAGGTGACACGAGCACTGCTCGCTGCAGCACTGGTGGTGGCGCTGGCCGGCGGGCTGGCCTCGGCCCAGACGCCGCGGCGGGGAGGCATCCTCCGGGTCGGACTCGGGGAGGATCCGCCGAACATGGACCCTCATCAGTCCACCGCCGCCGTCGACCGCCAGGTCTTCCAAAACCTGTACGATAAGCTGGTGGATATCAATCAGGATCTGGAGATCGTCCCGATGCTGGCCACGTCGTGGGCGATCACCAACAACGGCCGCACCTACACATTCAAACTCCGGCCCAATGTCGTCTTCCACGATGGCACGCCGTTCAACGCGGATGCGGTGAAGTACAACTTCGAGCGGATGCTGGACCGGGCCTTCGGCTCGCCGCGGCGCAGTGAGGTGGCGCTGGTCGAACGGGTGACCGTGGTGGATCCGCTGACAGTGCAGATCGACCTGGAGAAACCGTTCAGCCCGTTCCTGTCCGTCCTCAGCGACCGCGCCGGCATGATGGTCTCGCCGACGGCCGCGCGGCGGCTGGGCCGTGACTTCGCCCGCGAGCCAGTCGGCAGCGGTCCGTACCGGTTCGTCGAGAAGCGACCCCTTGATCGGGTCGTCCTCGAGCGGTTCGATCGGCACTGGGACAGGAACGCGGGCTTCGTGGACCGCATCGTCTACCGGACAATCACCGACGAGCAGGCGCTGCTGGCAAATCTGAAAGCAGGGGAACTCGACATCATCGACCGACTCGCCCCCACCGACGTCCCACCGCTCCGGACGGAGACGGTCGTCAGGCTGCTGGAGCGGGAAGGGCTCGGGTACCAGGGGATCTGGATCAACACGACCGCGCCGCCGTTCAACGTCAAGGCGCTCCGGCAGGCCTTCAACGCCGCCATTGATCGCAGGACGCTGGCGCGGGTGGTGTTCGGAGAGACGGTGACGCCGGCCAACGGTCCCTTCCCTCCAGGGCTCCTGGGGTCGGACGCGGGTCCGAACGGTCGCATTCCGGAGCGGAATCTGGACCTGGCGCGGGCGAAGTTGCGCGAAGGCGGGCAGCCCAGCGGGTTTGCGTTCACGCTGCGAGTGACTCCAGGGCGCGTGCAGCAACAGATCGGCCAGGTGATCCAGTCCATGGTCGGCGAGGCCGGGATCCGCGCCAGTATCGAGATCGTGGAGTTCGGGACCATCCTGAGCCAGTTGAACACCCGGAGGTACGAGGCGATCCGCATCGGCTGGAGCGGCCGGCCAGATCCCGACGGCAACATCTACTCCATGCAGGTCACCGATGGAGGGTTGAACTACAGCGGCTACTCGAACCCCCGTGTGGACACCCTGCTGGACGCCTCCCGCATCCTCACCAACCCCGAGCACCGCAAGCGAGCCTACGCGGAGATTCTGGCGATCCTCAACGAGGATCTCCCGTTCCTCTACCTCTGGTGGCCCAAGGAGTACAAGGTCGCAAGTCGCAAGCTGCAGGGATTCGTCCATATCTCGGACGGCATGATGCGGTTCCGCTCTGTGTGGCTGAACCCATAGGACCGCTGGGGCCGGGGGGACGGCGGGCGCCGTCCCCCCGAGGGGGTCCATGGCTCGATCCATCGCTCAGGTCCTTGCGCTGGTCATCTTCGTCTTGCTGGCGGCCAGTATGATCGTGTTTGCCCTGATCAATCTCCCCCCCGGCGATCCCGCCCAGGAACTGCTGGGCCATGCCCCCTGGGTCGAGGACGCCCGGGCGATCAACGAAGCCCTCAAAGACCGGCCGGTCGTGACCCGCTACGTCCTCTGGCTCGCGAGGCTGACCCAACGGGTCGGTGGGCGCGCCCGGAGCGGCACGGAGTGGGCGATGCCCTTGGGGCCTGACGCATGACCCGTTACATCGTGCATCGTCTCCTGCTGACGATTCCAGTCCTGTTCCTGGTCACCGTGATCGTCTTTGCGCTGATCAACCTCATTCCCGGGGACCCGGCGCTGGTCATGGCCGGGACCGAAGCGGGCAAGGAAGCCGTCGAAGCCCTGCGCCAGCAGATGGGGCTCGACCGCCCGCTCGCAGTCCGCTACGGCCTCTGGCTGGGACGGCTCGTCCGTGGGGATCTGGGGAGATCGGTGCGCGACCGACGTCCGGTGCTGGACGTGCTGCTGCTGAAACTGCCGGTGACCGTCCAACTCGCGGTGCTTGCCCTGGCCGTGGCCTGGGCGATCGCCATCCCCGCGGGGGTCCTGGCGGCCTGGAGGCGCCACTCGGCCATCGACTATGCCGCCACCACCGTCGCCTTGGCCGGCATCTCCATCCCGAACTTCTGGCTGGGGATCATGCTGATCTACCTGTTCGCCGTGAACCTGCGCTGGCTGCCGCCGTCGGGCTACGTCGAACCCTGGCTCGATCCCGCGGGCAACATCAAGAGGATGATCCTGCCGGCCACGGTGCTGGGAACGGCGCTGGCGGCCCTGGTCATGCGCCTGCTGCGCTCCAGCCTGCTGGAAGTCATGGGGACCGAATACATCCGCACCGCCCACGCCAAGGGCCTGGCGGAGCGGTTCGTGCTGCTCCGGCACGCCCTGAAGAACGCCATGATCCCCGTCGTGACCGTCATGGGGCTGCAGTTGGGCGGGTTGCTGGGCGGGGCGGTCATCACCGAGACGATCTTCGCGGTGCCGGGGGTCGGCCGGCTGGCCGTCGAGTCCATCCTGACGCGCGACTACCCCATGGTCCAGGGCGTGGTGCTGTTCAGCGCCGTCGCCATCGTGTTCGTGAACTTCACCGTCGACGTGATCTACTCGCTCCTCGATCCCCGCATCCGCCTGGTGGAGGAACAGTCGTAGCATGGCGATGCGGGAGACCACGCTGATCCCCCCACGGGTGGCGCCCGGCTTCCCCACGGTGGGGGTCCGCTACTTCCTGCACCGGTACGCGCGCAACCGGCTGGCGCTGGTCGGCCTGTGGGTGGTCGGGCTCGTCGTGCTCTCGGCCGCCTTCGCACCGTACGTGGCGCCTGCAGACCCCACCAAGACCGACTTCCAGCGGCTGCTTGAGCCCCCGTCCCGCGAGCACCTGCTGGGGACCGACGACCTTGGCCGCGACATCCTCAGCCGGGTGATCTTCGGCGCCCGGACCTCGGTGCTGGCCGGCATCGTATCGGTGGGGCTGGCCATTGCCGTGGGCATGCCCCTGGGGCTGGCCTCGGGCTACTTCCGCGGGTGGCTGGACAACTTCGTCATGCGGCTCACCGACGCGTTGTTGTCCTTCCCGTTCCTGGTCCTGGCGCTGGCCATCGCCGCGGTGCTGGGCACCGGGTTGACCAAGGCGATGATCGCCATCGGGATCGTGTTCACGCCGGGCTTCATCCGTCTGGCCCGGGCGCAGGTGCTGAGCGAACGCGAGCGCGCCTATGTCGAGGCGGCGCGCGCCATGGGCGCGGCGGACGGCCGCATCATGTGGCGGCACATCCTGCCCAACAGCCTCTCGCCGGTGCTGGTCCAGGCCTCGCTGGCGATGGCGGTGGCGATCACCTTCGAGGCGACGCTCTCCTTCCTTGGCCTGGGCACGCAGCCGCCGACGCCGTCCTGGGGATCCATGCTCAACATCGCGCAGGCCTACCTGGGGAAGGCGCCGTGGCTGGCCCTGTGGCCCGGCCTGGCGATCTTCGTGACGGTCCTGTCGCTGAACCTGGTCGGCGACGGGCTGCGCGAGGTCCTGGATCCGCGGCTGCGGTAGTCTCCCTGCCCCTTTAAGGCAACAGATCGGCGACCTGAAGGCGCACGTCAGGCGCCGCCACAGGAGCCACCGTTTCCTGCGGGCCCAGTCGTCGCGTGACCCGATATCGGTCGCCTGTCGGTTCGCGATAGACCTCGAGTGCGCGGTCGGGGAGATTCAGAATCCAGTATTCCGGGATGCCGGCCAGGGCATACATGGCCAGCTTGGGGCCTCGGTCAAACGCCAGGGTCGTGTCGGCGACCTCCACGACCAGCAGCG
>JAVKID010000121.1:0-6973 GCA_031459655.1 Candidatus Fervidifonticultor octavus
GACCCCGTGCCGTTGCTGGTGTCGGAAGGCGGGGTGAGCGCCGACGGCACCCGCGCCTTCTCCGAGCGGGAGGCTGCCCGGGGCGCCCTGGGCGCCCGGCGGGGGGTGGAGATCCTGCCGCTGCTGGCCCGTCTGGTGGGCCCGTAGGGGACCACCCGCGGGGGGCGGGTGCGATAGCTGGCGAGCGCAGCGGCGGCCGGAGGGGCAGCGTGCGGGTGAAGATCGTCGCGTCGCTCATGTGCGCCGACCTGGCGCGCCTGGCGGAGGAGGTCGGCCGGCTGGAGGAGGCCGGGGTGGACGGCCTGCACGTGGATGTCATGGACGGCAGCTTCGTGCCGAACCTGGCGCTGGGCCCGGGCGCCGTGAAGTCGGTGCGTCCGCTGACCCGCCTGCCCCTCGAGGCGCACCTGATGGTCTGGCGACCTGAGGACCACATCACTGCCCTGGCCGACGCCGGCTGCGACCGGGTCATCGTGCACGTCGAGGCGTGCCCGCACCTGCACCGGGCCCTGGAGGCGATTGCGGAGGCAGAGATGGAGGCGGGCGTGGCCGTGAACCCCGCGACGCCCGTCGAGGCCGTGGCCCCCGTGCTGGACCTGGTCGCGGTGGTCCTGGTGATGACCGTCGACCCCGGCTTTGCCGGCCAGCCGTTCATTCCCACCGTGCTTCCCAAGATCGAGACGGCGCGGGACCTGGCGCGGCGGAGCCACCGGGCGCCGGACGTCGAGGTGGATGGCGCCATCAACGAGTCAACCATCCCCCAGGTGGTGGCGCGGGGTGCGACCGTGCTGGTGGGAGGATCCACCGGACTGTTCACCGGCGAGGATCTCCGGCTCACCGTGGGTCGCATGCGGGCGGCCGCTCTCCGCGCCGCGTGAGGCCCCCGCACTCCCTCCCCTTACGGTGAAGCACCGGCCAGCAGGGCCTCCACCTCCGCTCGGCGGGGCATCACCGTCAGCGTGCCCACCCGGGTCGTAGCCAGAGCGCCGGCGGCGTTGGCAAAGCGCACGGCGTCCGGCAGGGGCCTCCCCTCTGCCAGGGCCACCGCCAGGGCCCCGCTGAAGGCGTCGCCGGCGCCGGTGGTATCGACCACGCGCACCGGAAAGGTGGGCACGGCCAGCGCGGCGTCCCGCGTCACCACCAGGGCTCCCCGTGCCCCCCGCTTCAGGACGACAGCCCGAGGTCCCGCCGCCAGGAGCTCCCGGGCCGCAGACACCTGGTCGCCCTCGCCCACCGGATGCCCCACCAGTGTGGCCAGCTCCAGCTCGTTGGGGGAGATGATGTCGGCGCGCCCCCAGACCTGGGGATCGTACCTGCGCGGGGGGCCGGCGTCCACAATCACCGGGATGCCCCGCGACGCGGCCTGCTGGACCGCCGCGGCGACGGCGTCCTCGGGAACTTCGAAGTTCACCAGTACCGCGTTGAGGCTCCCCCAGTGGGCAGCCAGCCCCGCCGTCACATGGGTGGGGGTGAGGGTGGCGTTGGCCCCCAGCACGACCAGGATGGTGTTCTCCCCCTCGTCGTCCACCAGGATGATGGCCGTTCCCGTCGGGACCTCGGGGTCGATCCCCACGGCAGAGATGTCCACGTGCTCCTCGGCGAGGGCCTCCAGCTCCCGGCGACCGAAGTCGTCAGACCCCACCCGCCCTACCAGGACCGCCTGCGCTCCCAGGCGCGCGACGGCCACGGCGGCGTTGGCTCCCTTTCCGCCCGGCCCGACCTGCAACCGGTGGGCGAGGATGTTCTCTCCCCGGCGGGGCAGACGGGGGGTCAACACTGCCACGTCGGTGATGATGCTGCCGACGACGGCCACCGCCGTCATGCCCGTCGTCCGCCTGTCGGCGCCAGCGGTTCCGTGTCCAGGCGCGGCCGGGTGTAGCGGGCGATGAAGTCGTACGGGGAGGGCCAGGGAATGGCGCTGACCTCCGTCAGGCGCGCGACGTGCTCCTCCGAGAGCGCCCAGCCCACGGCGCCCAGATTCTCTTCCAGCTGCCCGGGCGTGCGGGCGCCGAAGATCGGTGCGGTCACCCCGGGCTGCTGGATCAGCCAGCGCAGGGCCACCTGCGAGGGGGTCTTCCCGACCTCCGCGGCCACCTGCACGAGCGTCTCGATCACCCGCCACGCGTGATCGGTGGCCCGCTGCTCCGGGAGATCCTCGTAGCGGTCGCGCCGCCCGCCCCGGCTGTCGGGGGGAATGGGCTGCCCCCGGCGGTACTTTCCGGTGAGCCATCCGCCCGCCAGGGGCGACCAGGGGATCACCCCCACGCCCTCGGCGCGGCAGAGAGGGAGCAGCTCCCACTCGGGACTGCGGACCAGGAGGCTGTACTCGGGCTGGAGGCAGTCGACCCGCGCCCAGTGGTGCATCCGGCTGAGCATCAGCGCCCGGTCGAGCTGGGAGGGGGTGAAGTTGGATGCCCCCACGTAGCGGACCTTCCCCGCCTCCACGAGGCGGGTGAGGGTGTCCAGGGTCTCCTCCAGGGGGGTGGCCGCATCCCAGCAGTGCATCTGGTACAGGTCGACGTAGTCGGTCTGCAGCCGGCGCAGGCTGCCGTCTATGGACGCCAGGATGTGCTTGCGGGACAGGCCGCGATCGTTGGGATCGGGCCCCGTGGGGAAGAAGACCTTGGTGGCAATGACCAGCCGGTCCCTGCCGCCGCGGGCGCGCAGCCACGCGCCCACGATCCGCTCGGACTCCCCCGCATTGTAGCTGTCCGCGGAGTCGAGGAAGTTTCCCCCCGCGTCCACGAACCGGTCCAGCATCCGGTGGGCAGTGGCCTCATCGGCCCCCCATCCGAAGGTCTGGGTGCCGAAGCACAGCGCCGAGACCTGCAGGCCCGTCCGTCCCAGGAAACGGTATTCCACGGGTGTCACCTCCCTACCGCCCGGCTCCCGCCAGGACGTTGAGAATCAGATAGCGCTGAAGCGCCAGGGTGATCAGGACCACGGGAGCGATGGTGATGAGCGACATGGCCGACAGGGACCACCACTCAATCCAGCGCTGGCTGTGCTGGGCAGCGATCAGGATGGGCATGGTGCGGGCGCGGTCAAACGTCAGGATGAGGGCCAGCAGGAACTCGTTCCAGGCGAAGACCAGGCAGAACAGGAAGGTCGCGATCAGGCCCGGAACCGAGACGGGCACCACCACGTGCCACAGCGCCTGCGCCCGCGTGGCGCCGTCCACCAGCGCCGCCTCCTCGATGTCCGCGGGCACCTGCTGGAAGAAGTTGTGCATCAGCCACGCGGCCAGGGGCAGGTTGAAGGCGGTGTACACCAGGGTCATTCCCATGCGCGTGTCGACCAGGCGGAAGGCGCGCAGCATCAGGAAGAGCGCGATCCCGGTGATGATGGGGGGCATGATCCTCTGGGACACGATCCAGAAGAGAATGTCCTGGTTCTTCATCGGCCCCACGCGCACCGGCAGGCGCGCGATCCCGTAGGCGGCCAGCGCGCCCACCACCACCGCCAGGGAGGTGCTCCCCAGGCCGATGAGGATGCTGTTGGTCAGGGGTTTCCCGATGGTCTCCCGCTCGATGCCGAACAGGATGGCTTTCCACGCCGCGAGGGTGGGCTGGAAGTCCACCCACGGGATGAAGGTCGGCCCCTGGCTGACCGCCAGGGGATCCTTGAAGGAGGCGATGAGCATCCAGTACAGCGGGAACACGACGAACACCGACCACAGGCCGAGGGCGGCGTAGATGCCGGCGGCCACCCACCGGCGGCGTCCGGTCATGTCTCCACCCCCATGTACGGCCGGACAACGCGGAGCGCCAGGAGCGCCACCGCGAGCACCAGCAGGAACAGCCCCAGGGCGATGGTAGCCCCGTAGGCGAGGTCGAAGGACAGGAAGCCGACGTAGTACGCGTGGAGGGTGAGGCTCTCGGTGCTGACGCCGGGCCCCCCACCGGTGATGATGAAGATCTCGTCCACGATCTTGAAGGCTTCCAGGACGCGCAGAATGATGGCCGTCAGGGCCGTGGGGAGGAGCATGGGGAACACGATGTACCGGAAGAGCTGCCAGCCCGTCGTGCCGTCAATCTGCGCCGCTTCGAGGACCTCCAGGGGAAGAGACTGCAACGCCGCCAGCAGCACAATGAACATGAACGGGGTCCAGTGCCAGACATCGGTGAGGATGATGGACGCGAGGGCCACATCGCCGTCGCTCAGCCAGGGAATGGGGGACAATCCCACGAGCGCCAGCAGGGCGTTCAGCGGGCCGATGGTCTCATGGTAGATCATGCGCCAGATGTACCCGATGGCGATGGGGGCCAGGGCCATGGGCAGGATGAAGAGGGTGCGGAAGACATTCCCCCCGCGCAGGGGCCGGTTCACCAGGAGCGCCAGGGACAGCCCCAGCACGAACTCCGCCGCCACGCCCACCACCACGATGACCACGGTGTTCTCCAGGGCATTCCAGAACCGGTCGTCGTGGACCAGGCGGCTCCAGTTCGCCAGCCCCCCGAAGCGGAGGCTCAGGCCTCCCACCAGGGAGACCCGGGCGAAGCTCAGGGCCAGCGTGAAGGCGAACGGGAAGAGGGTAAACAGAAGCAGAATGGCGACGGCCGGAGAGAGAAACAGCAGAGCCCCGGAACGGCGGTTCACGGTGTCTCAGGTGGTGGGGGCGAGGTGGGGGCGGCGGGGGCACCCGCCGCGTGCGGGCGGGTGTCCCCGCCTGGCCGGGTCTATCCCGGAGGAAGCCCCAGCCACTCCCGGTACAGCCTCCGCATCCGGTCGCGCCCCAGTTCGTTGGTGATCTTCTCCCACTCCACCGCCGCGGCATCCAGGGCGGCCTTGGGGGAGATTTCCCCGGCTGCGGCGCGGGCCAGCTGCGTCTCCAGGGCGTCCAGATAGCGCGCCTGACCCGGCAGCTTCAGGTCCAGCTGGGCATTGGAGTGGGACAGGGACGCCTTGATGGCGTTCAGGTACGAGCTGAGGTCGGGCTCCACGAACCCGAACTTCTTCCACCCCGACAGGTCGGCGAAGTGCGACGCCCGGAAGGGGTTCAGCCCCGTTTCCGCAGTGGTCACGGCCACGTAGCTGTTCCTGGGCTCGGCGATGGTCCGGCAGAAGTCATAGGCCGCATCGGGGTACTTGGTGGTGGCCATCACCCCGCAGACCCACCCGCCGAAGGCCAGGTAGGGCGCGACATTGGGCGTCGTCAGCCGGGTCCACTTCCCGGTCTTGTAGTCGTACAGGTCGAGGGATCCCGGCAGGACGATGGTCCCGATCTTGCCCTTGACCACCGACTTGGGGTCGGTGTCGCCGACGATCCCCGTGTCACCCCAGTCCAGGGCCAGGGCCGCCGTGCCCGCGGCAAACTGGCTCCGGACGTCGCCGGAGTCGAAGTTGATCATGCCCGGCGGCCCCAACTTCACGAGCGCCACCCAGTCCTCCAGGGCCCGCACAAAGCCGGGGTTGTTGATCTGCGGCTTCATGGTGTCCGGGTCGAAGAACATGTTGCCCTTCTGGCCGGGGACGCTCACGTAGGCGGCCGCGTGGGACATGAAGAACCAGAAGGCCTGACCGCCGCGCCGGAACGCCTCCAGCACGCCGTAGTGCTTCTTGCCGTCTCCGACCCAGTCCCAGCCGTTGAAGAACTCGGCGATGTCCCGGTATTCCTTCCACGTCCGCGGAGGCCGGAGGTCATACCCGTACTTCTGGCGGAACCGGGTCTTGTGGGTAGGGTTGTCCAGCGCATCGCGGCGGTAGTACACGGTGTGAACGTCGCCGTCGATGGGGAGGGCGTAGAGCCGGCCGCCCCACGTGACGGTCTGCCGGTAGGTGGGCAGGATGTCGTCCCACTGCAGCTCCTTGTCAGCCCGGATGCGGTCGGTGAGATCTAGCAGGTACTTGTTTCCGGCGAAGTCACCCATCCACGCCGATGCGAACAGGGCCAGGTCGTAGGTGCCGGTGCGGAGGGTGAACGACGACATGAGCTTGGAGTACAGCTCCCCGAAGGGGGCCGTCACCAGGTTGATCTTCCCCCCGGTTCTCTTCTCCCAGTCGGGGGCGAACATCTGCACAGGCTTGGCGATGTACGGAGGGTTCTGGGTGATGACGGTGAGCGTGACTCCCGCGAATTTGCCCGGCTGGCTGAACACGCTCGAGGCCAGGAGCGGAACCGTGACAAGCACCGCGGCCAACAGATACGCTGGACGGGCTCGATTCACGACCGGGTCACCTCCTGCGCATCCTGCACCTTACGAGGTGGGTGGGCCTGGGCACGCCTGTGGTTCCCGTCGCTCACCTCCTTTCGCCCCCGCAGGTCTCCCCGACGGCGGCAGAAGGCGCATGCGTGCCGGGGAGGAAGACCGCGGGAAGAGAGTCGAGTGGGATGTCCCTGGTGCGTGGTCGAGACATCCTCGTGGCACGTCGCGGACGCGCGCACACCGACGCGCTTGTTCACAACATACGGACAACTTTAATAATACCACGGGCGCGGGACGGGGAACAAGGTACGCGCCTGGCGCGGAGATTCCGGAACTGGCGATCCGGGATCTCACCAAGCCCACTCGGCGCGTCGCTGACGACGGGAAGGCCGCGGGTGCGCCGCAAGAAGCCTGCCCCGGCAGACCGATCCGAGGGCGGTGACTAGGATGTCCAGTTTCGGAAGGGTGTGCACACATCAGGCATGAGCGAGGTGGTCACGGTCTTCCCTCCCGGCGACGCCCCAGAACATCTCGGCGGGTGGCCGACCGTGGGTGCGGTAGCCCAGGTGCGGCCGGCGGTAGTTGTAGAACTCGAGGTACCGATCCAGGGCCGCCTGCAGGAACCGCACGTGGGTGAAGAACCGACGGCGGAACTCCACCCGCCAGAGCTCGCTGAGAATAGTGCCCTGCAGGCGCTCCACGAACCCGTTGGTCCAGGCGTGCCGCGGTCGGGTGCGACTGTGGCGGATCCCCCAGGCGGCAGTGGCCTGATCGAACGCTCCGCGGTACTCGCTGCCCTGGTCGGTCAGCACCCGGCGGATCGGCCA
>JAVKID010000122.1:0-6624 GCA_031459655.1 Candidatus Fervidifonticultor octavus
TCGACGGCGAGACCAGAGCCACCCTGGGCCGCGGCGACTTCTTCGGGGAGGTCTCCGTGCTGCTGGGTGAGCCGCCGACCGCGGACGTGGTGGCACTGCGTCCGCTGAGGTGCATCGCGCTGGCCGGCCCGGAGATCGAACACTTCCTCGTCTCGTACCCGCGGGTGATGTTCCGCATGTTGCAGGCCCAGGCCAGGCGGTTGCGCAACGCCAACCGGTGGCGCAGTTGAACGGCCGGCCCTATCCCCCTGGCCGCTATCCGGTGGTCGTCGTGGGCAGCGGTCCCGGCGGCCTGCAGATTTCCTACTTCCTCCAGCGCCTGAGGGTGCCCCACGCCACGCTCTCCGCCGACGCCGGGCCGGGCGGGATGTTCCTGCGCTACCCGCTCTTCCAGCGGCTGAACACCTGGTCGAAGCCCTATGCGCCAGCCGAGCGGGGCACCCGGCCCTACGAGTGGTACGACTGGAACAGCCTGACCGCCGACGAGCCCGAGCACCGCTCGCTGGTCTCCGCGGCCATGGACGGCACGTCGTACTTCCCCTCACGGGAGGAGATGGCGCGCGGCCTGGCGGCGTTCGCCGAACGGGCCGGGGTCGCGGTGCGGTACACCTGTCGGTGGGAGGCTACGCGGCGCGAGGACGACGGGTTCGTCCTTGTCACGTCCGACGGCGAGTACCGGTGCCGCTATGCGGTCTTCGCGGTGGGCATGGCGGAACCGTGGAAGCCGCCGCAGATCCCAGGGATCGAGGCGGCGCCGCACTACGTGGAGATCGGGCCGGCCCGGACGTATGCGGGCCGGCGCGTGTTCATCATCGGCAAGCGCAACTCCGGCTTCGAGGTCGCCGACGCGCTGCTGCCGTGGGCCAGGCAGATCATCCTGGGCTCCCCGCGGCCGCCGCTGCTCTCGGTGTTGAGTTCGGGAGCCGGCGTCCGCGCCAAGTACCTGGTCCCGTATGAGGATCACATCATCGGCGGGGGCGTCTTCGTGCTCGACGCCGCCATCGACCGCGTCGAGCGCAACGGAAAGGCCTGGCGCGTGGTGACCTCGGGCATGGAGGGCGGAACCCGGAGTTTCGAGGTGGACGAGGTCTTCGTGGCCACCGGCTTCACGGTGCCGCTGGGCGACCTCCCGTCCCTCGGGGTGGCGACGTTCAACCAGGGGCGCCTGCCGCGGATGAACGACTACTGGGAGAGCACCTCGGTGCAGGGGATCTACTTCGCCGGCACCATCACCCAGGGCTCCGTGGGCCTGCGCAGGTACGGCGGCGCCGGGAACTCGGCTGCCGTCGGAGGGTTCCGGCACAACGCGCGGGTGCTGGCCGTGCGCCTGGCGCGGTTGCTGGGCATCGAGGTTCCGCGGCCGCGGCTCCGGCCGGAGGAGGTCGTGCCCTACCTGCTCTCGGAGGCCACGCGCGCGCCGGAACTGCTGAACCAGAAGGCCTACCTGGCCCGCGTGGTGAGCTTCGACCGCGATCAGGGGATCCTCGATGAAGGGATCCTGCCGCTGGCCGCCTTCGTGGACGAGCCCGGCCCCCCGGCCGCGGCCATCGTCATCGAGACCGACAAGGACGGGCACCATCATCCGACGGTCTACATCCGGCGGCAGGGCCACGTCAGCGAGCACGCGCTGGCGCCGGACCCGCTGCTGAACTTCGAGGGGCGGGAGCACCAGGCGCAACTGGCGGCGCTGCTGGCGGGGGTGATCTAACCCCAGCCGGTTACCTTCCCTCTGGGCCCTTGTTCGAGGTCCTCTCGGCTCGCGTGATGAGCGCGCGCTCCAGGTTCGCGGCGAACTGCCCGACGACGTCATCGGCGCGTCGTCTGATCGTGCCATAGCCCAGCGCCCCCAGCCGGCCACTGAGCATGGCCTCAACCGCGATCAATAGCGTCGTCCCTTTCGCGGAGGGCGCCAGGGTCAGGTGCAGCGTGGAGGTCAACACACTGCCGATGCGCGTGTCCTTGCCGTGCACCGTGGCCTGGATGGACGTGGGGGCCTCGGCTCGGTCCACCTGGATGGTGACCGGGAACTGCACGTGGAAGGGCCCGACGCGATCTGTCAGCACTGCCTCGTATGTGCGGCGTGGCTCGATGACCCGGACGTCCCGGCAACCCGGCAGGCAGGCGGCCACCTGCTCCACCTGCCAGAGAAACTCCCACAGATCCTGGGGGGTGGCGGGGATCTGGAGGCTGTGCTCGAATCGCATGCGGACACCTCACGATCTGGGAGTGCGGGCGCCACCGGCCTCGGGGAGCACCGCTCCCTTGACCGCGCGCGCGCTCCCATGATAGAGTCGATGCAAAGTTTCAGTCAACAAGATTTGGTTTCATACTGTGAAACCCAGCTCTGCCGCTGCCGGCGCCCGTAGCACCTACGAGATGCGCACACTGCTCCGCGGTCTCCAGGTGCTGGCCTGCTTCACGCCCGAGCACCCGGAACTCACGCTCACCGACGTTGCCCGGCGGGTCGGGATGCCCAAGGGGACCGTCCATCGCTTCATTGCGGCGCTGGAGCGGCATGGCTACCTGGTCCGGGGGGCCAACGGCAGGGGCTACATTCTCGGCCTGAAGATCCTGGCGCTGGGCCACGCCAGCCTGCGCGGTCTGAGGGCGCCAGAGATCGCGTTGCCCTACCTGGAGCGCCTGGCGCAGGAGACGGATGAGTCGGCCAGCATGGCGATCCTGGATGGTACGGAGATCGTCTACGTAGCCCGTGCCCAACGCAAGCGTCTGATGAGCACCACCCTCACCGTCGGCAGCCGCCTCCCCGTCTACTGCACGTCCATCGGCAAGGTCATCCTGGCTTTCCGTGACGAAGCCGAGGTGGACGCGCTGCTGGACCGCATCGAGTTCCGGCGGTTCACGCCGCACACCATCACCACCCGCCAGGAACTCAAGAAGGCGCTGGGGGAGGTCCGACGCCTCGGCTACGCCATCAACAACCAGGAGATGGAACTGGCCCTGCGTTCGGCCGCGGCCCCCATCTGGTCGCGCGACCAACAGGTTGTGGCCGGGATCAGCCTGGCCATGCCGGTGCAGCGGGGGCCGATGAGCACGCTGCGGCGGCAGTTTATCCCAAAGCTCTTGAAGACCGCGCAGGAGATCACCGACGCCCTGCGCCACGTGGACATCCGCTGGTGACTCTTGGGCCATGCCAGAGGAGCACCGGTCCGAAGGGGGAGGTACTCGTGCTGGAGGTATCTGACAAGACGAAGAAGCAGGTGCTGGAGAACATCCGAGAGGACGACCTGATCGAGTTGTCGCGCGCGCTCATCCGCATTCCCAGCGAGACAGGCAACGAACGGGAGTGCAGCGAGTTCCTCATCGGGCACCTCCAGGGGCTGGGGTTCGAGGCCCGCGGCTATGAGGCGGAACCCGGTCGCCCCAACGCGGTGGGCCGGTGGCGAGGGATCGGCGGCGGCCCGACCCTCATGCTCTCCGCGCACCTGGATACCGTCCCGCCCGGCGACCTGAGCAAGTGGATCACCGATCCGTACGGCGGTGAGGTGATCGACGGCAAGATCTACGGCCGCGGCTCCATGGACAGCAAGGGTGGGGGCATCGCCTCGGCGGTGATCGCGGTTCAGGCCATCCAGCGGGCGGGGCTGCGGCTGCGGGGGGATGTCTTGATCGTCGGCACCGTGGACGAGGAGGTGTTCGGTCCCGCCGGAATGCGCTACCTCGTCGGGCGTGACATCCTCAACCCGGACCTGTGCCTGTACTGCGTGCACTCCGACTTGGAGATCAAGGCCTACTTCAAGGGGGCCCTGTGGACCAAACTCACGGTCCGCGGCCAGACAGCCCATGGCAGCATGCCGCACCGCGGGATCAACGCCATCACGCGCGCCGCCCGCTTCGTCTCGGCGCTGGACCAGCGCGCCATTCCTTACCAAAAGCATCCGGTGTTGGGCGACTTCACCCGCAACTTCGGCTGGATCCACGCCGGCCCGGAGCGGAAGTACAACATGGTGGCCGACCTGTGCGAGGTGGGCGTAGACATGCGGCTGGTCCCTGGCCAGACTCCCCAGGGAGTCTTCCAAGAGATCCAGCGCCTGGTGGACGAACTGCGGGCGGCCGACCCCCAGTTCGACGCCTCGCTGGAACTCATCCTCGCCGACGACCCCGCTCAGGTGGCCGAGGACGCGCCGATCCTCCAGGCCGTCCGGCGGGCCGGCCGCGAGATTCTGGGCCGCGATGTGCCCGTAGGCGGCACGATCGCGACCGGCGACCTGGGTCCGATCTTTCGCAAGGGCAAGACCGGAGTGGGGTTTGGCCCTGGCGACCTTGAGCGTGGCAACGCGCACAAGGAGAACGAGTTCCTGGAGATCGACCAGTTGGTGGCGGCCAGCAAGATCTACGCGCTCGTCGTGATGGAGACGGTAGGGCTGGCTGGCTAGGGTCGGCGGATTTGGGGGGCCTGCGGCGTTTGGCTTGGCCGCCTGGGCGATGTCGACCCCGGCGGCGTTCGGCGCCTTCGGGATGGCGGTAGCCGGGCTCGGGGCCATGCCGTTCCTGCGGCGATGCGCCGCCGTGCGCACCGCCTCGACGGCCTAAGGAGGCAGGGATGACCATGCTCGGGGACACGCAGCGGCGAGTGTGCGACGTGCTGGTGATCGGGTCTGGAGCCGCCGGATGCCGCGCCGCCATCGAAGCCGCCGAGTACGGGGCTCGGGTCATCCTGACCAGCAAGGGTGTCTTCGGGAAGTCGGGCACGACGAACCTGGCCTGCGTCGTGTACGATGCCGCGGTGGGCCACGCCGATCCCCGGGACAGCCCACGGGTGCAGTTCGAGGACACGGTGATCTACGGCCGCTTTCTCAACAACCAGGATCTCGCCAAGCGGTTTGCGGACGAGGCGATCAAGAGCGTTTACGATCTCGAACGGTACGGCATGGAGTGGTGGAAGACCGAGGACGGACGGTTCCTGCAGTTGACCTCCCCAGGACTGCGCTACCCCCGCGGGCTCCACAACAACGAGGAGACCGGCAAGAAGATGCAGCAGGCCCTCGTCCGAGAGATCCGCCGGTCCACGCGGCGCACCATTGAGGTGAGTGAGGACCTCTTCATCACCGATCTGGTGCGGGCGGACGGACGGGTCATCGGCGCCATCGGGATTGACTACAAGTCCGGTGCCCTGGTGGCGATCGAGGCGAGGAACGTCATCCTGGCGACGGGCGGTCTGGGGATGATGTACAGCGTCACCGACATGGAGGCCGGCGCGACCGGGGAGGGGATCGCTATGGCCTATCGCGCCGGAGCCGAGTTGATCGACATGGAGATGCACCAATTCTTCCCCACCGCATTTGTCCACCCTGAGTCGCTGCGCGGCATCATCGTCACTAGTAGTGCCCTGTGGGTGTTGGGGCTGAAGCTGTACAACGCGGCGGGTGAGCGGTTCATGGAGAAGTACTATCCGGAGGAACAGGAGAACGTTCCCCGCGACATCCTGTCACGGCACATCTTTCTGGAGATCGCGGAGGGGCGGGGAACGGAACATGGCGGGGTGTGGATTGACACCCGCGACATTCCCAACTTTGACGCGATCCGGAAGGAACGGCCCCGCACCTACCTCTGGAAGGATCGCTTCGGGGTGAAGACCGACCGGTTCGAGGTCGCGCCCACCTATCACTACACCCTGGGAGGGATCCGAATCGACGTGGATGGGCGGACCACCGTGGCGGGGCTGTACGCGGCGGGGGAGTGCACGGGCGGGGTGCACGGTGCCAACCGTCTGGCGGGCAACGCCCTGCCGGACTGCATGGCCTTCGGCCGGGTGGCGGGCCGGCATGCCGCGCTGCATCCCGGCCCGCAGGTGCCCATTGATGACCAGGAGCTGGCGCGCGCGCGGCAGCGCATCCTGGCCCTGGTGGGCGACGCCGTGCCCGTGGTGCGCGTGAATCGGCGCCTGAGGGAGCTGATGTACCGCCATGTGGGGATCATCCGATCCGGCGAAGGACTTGCCGCCGCGCGGGAAGCGATCCGGGCACTGCGCCACCAGGCGGCGGAGATGCGGACCCCCCCCGCGGCCTCGCCGACCTTTGGGCTGCTGCGAGCGCTGGAGACCGAGGCGATGGTGGAACTGGCGGAGGTGATCGTGGAGTCGGCCCTGCTGCGCACTGAGAGTCGCGGAGCGCACTACCGCACCGACTACCCCGCCGCCGACAACGCCAACTGGTTGCGTAACATCGTGGCCCGGCGCACCCCCGAGGGGCCGTCGCTGACGACGGTGCCCGTCGACCTCAAGTACCTGCGCCCGGAGGTGGTAGCCATTGAAGCTCAGAGTGCGCGTCTTTAGGTATGATGCCCAGGTCGATGCAGCGCCCCGGTATCAGGTCTACGAGGTCGACCGGAGCGGGAAGTTGCGGGTCCTGGACGTGATGGAGCACCTCTGCGATGAGGTGGACCCCACCCTCAACTACCGGCGCTACCTGTGTCGGGACACGATGTGCAACACCTGCTTCGCTAAGGTGAACGGCAAGCAACGGCTGACATGCCTGGAGAAAGTGCCGGAGGGTGAGGAGATGACCATCGAACCCATCGACGGCTACAGGCTCATTCGTGATCTGGTGGTGGACTTCTCCGCGCCCATTCCTCGCAGGCGCCGGTTGACCGTCGGTGAGGGGTAGG
>JAVKID010000123.1:0-6532 GCA_031459655.1 Candidatus Fervidifonticultor octavus
GGTCAAAGGCGGTGGCAAACAGGTAGTCGCCCAGCAGCACGGCCACCTGATTGCCCCAGAGCATGTTGACCGTGGACATCCCGCGCCGCAGGTCCGCGGCGTCGATGATATCGTCGTGGATGAGCGACGCGATGTGGATGAGCTCGACTGTCCCGGCCAGGTGCAGGCGCTGTTCATCGGCACCGCCGGCCGCCGCCGCCGACAGCAGCGCCAGCGCCGGGCGGACCAGCTTGCCCCGGCTACCCAGCACGTGACCGACCAGTTCGCCGATGAAGGGGTCGTCGGTGGCGAGTTCGCGGTGCAGCATCTCGCTCAGGGCGCGCAGGTCCTCGGCGATGGGCGCGTAGATCCGGTCGAGGTCGGTGCTCACCGGGTCAGGCTTCGGCGATGAGCCCGAACGATGCCACGAACAGCAGCAGGATGAAGAAGAACAGGTAGAAGAGGGCGTAGGACACCCACACGCGCAGCGGGCGCTTCACGGGTTCCCCTCCTCGGCGGGGGCCGCTGACGGGACCGCGGCCCGCGGCGGGACGGGCCTGACCCCGGCCGCGGCCCCCAGCCGCCCCAGCGCCTCCACCAGCGCTCCGACGTCGGCCAGGAACGCCTCGCGGTCATGGAGGCCGTGGGCCAGCATCGACAGCCGTTCCGGCTCGACCTTCCGGCGCTGCAGCCGTCGCTGCAGTTGCTCGATGCGCTCCCGCATGAGGTAGTTCCCCTCGCGGTTGAGGCAGTCGCCGTACGGACACCCGACGACGAAGACCCCCTCCGCCCCGGCCCGCAGCGTCTCCTCCAGCCAGGAGGGCCGGATGAATCCGGAGCAGGGGACCTGGATCAGCACCACCGACGGATGGGCGAGCAGACGGCCGGCGGCATCGGTGAGGCCGGCCGTGGAGACCGCCCAGTCGCACACGAAGCCCACCACGCGCGGAGCCCCGCCGCCGGGTGCTGGGACGTGGTCCGTCATGCGCGCACCGCCTCGGCGACCCGCTGCCGCACGTCGGCCTCCAGCAACCCCGGCAGTTCCAGTGCCTCGAAGGGGCAGGCGCCGATGCAGATGCCGCACTCGACGCACCGGGAGTCGATGACGACGGCCAGCAGCTTCCGGTTGGCCGCGGCCCGCGTCAGCCCCGGGTAGGGCGAGGGCACCATGACAATGGCGTTGTACGGACAGTCGTAGTAGCACAGTTCGCACCCGGTGCAGTTCCCGTCGACAACCTGGGCCACCCCGGCGTGCCGCACGCCCATCTGCCGGGGGGGCTCGCGGCTGACGTAGGGGATCACGAAACCGGCCGCGAACAGCACGGCGACCGCCCCGACGATCACCATGGACGGCAGATAGCCGGCCAGCCAGAACGGCAGCAGGAAGAAGACGTCGACCGCCATGGCGCGGGGCGCAGCGCCCGGGACGGCGGGCGTCCCGCTGACGGCGGGCACCAGCGCGGCCAGCAGCGTAACGACCCCCAGCGAGATCAGCACCCAGGTGGCGGGCGGCCAGACCTTGGGATGGCGCAGCCGCACGTAGTGCCACCAGAGGAGGAGGTAGAGTGCCGAGGCCGGCCCCACGTGCAGCAGCAGCACGCGGGGCAGCGTGCCCTCCCAGAGGCCCGGCCCGCCCACCAGCAGGGCGGCCAGGGAGTCGCCAGCACCGGGGATGGACTGCAGCATGTCGACGAAGACCGAGAGGACTGCCAGCCCCCGGTCGTCCCACACCAGGATGTAGCCGGTTACGCCGACGAACCCGCCCAGCAGCAGCATGAACATGCCGGAGATCCACGGGGAGTCCCGCGAAAACAGGTAGCGGTCGGTGAACCAGTTGCGGAACAGGTGGAGGAGCGCCGACACAATGAACGCGTCGGCCGCATACCGGTGGATGCCCCGGATCAACCCCCCGTAGGGCACCTGCTCCGTGAGGTAGGCCACCGACGCGTGCGCTCCTCCCAGGCTCGGCACGTAGTAGAAGAAGATGAAGAGGCCCGAGAGCACCAGGATGAACAGGAACAGGTTGGCGAATCCGCCGGTGTAGTACAGCGGGTTCAGGTCGGACGGCCAGACGCGGTTGATGAACACGTCCAACCGCAGCGTCCACCGCAGCAGGGCCGACAGCGTCCGCCGGTACACGCCGCCCCCCTAGCGCTCGGCCCGCCGCGGGCCGATCAGCCCCATCTTCCGCAGCAACAGCAGGATCAGGCCGTAGACCACGAAGATCAGGCCCAGCGCCGCGCCGCCGGCCTGCCAGAACCAGGGCCGCTGCGGGCTCCCCAGGATCTCGCCGAGGACGATGACCACCGCGCAGGCCGCCCCGATGCCCGCCAGGGCAAAGACGGCGGCGGCATAGCGCGCCCGCTCAGCGCCCACGGGCCCCCACCTCCCCGGATCCCGCGCGTCGGTCCAGCAGGCGGTCGAACAGCGGCATCGGCCGGCGCGTGCGGCCGGCGGCCCGGTCCGCTGCGTAGATCAGAAAGGCCAGGTATCCCATGCTCCCCAGGAACAGGCCCATCCAGAACAGGGCCTCGAGCGGACCATAGAGCCGCTCGCCCTCCAGCGCCGCGCGGACCCCCTGCCACAGCCGCGAGAACGAGACCACCGCCGCCGCAAACACCGCCCATGAGCGCAGCGTCCGCATGGCGCCTCAGTGGGCGGCGGCTCGCGCCGGCCGGGGCGGCGCCGCCGCTGCCTGCGCTTGCCGACGGCGGTAGCGCACCTCCCAGATGAACGCCGCCAGCAGCACCGCCGTGGTGACCAGCAGGACGATGGGCGGCTCGCGCTCGATGACCGCGATGTTGAACATGATGAGGGCTGTGAAGATCAGGAAGTACGCCAGCGCCAGCAGCCCGACGACGAAGAAGAACGGGCGCTCCAGCGGCCGCCGGCCCTTGCTGCGGTCCAGGAAGGGCACCAGCATCCCGAATCCGATCAACAGTCCCGGCCCCAGCCCGGCCCACAGCGGGGGGGTGTACTTCACGTACTGGTAGAGGGCCAGGAAGTACCAGTCGGAGAGGATCGGCAACGGGGTCCGGTTGGGGTCAGCCCGCCGGCCCAGTTCGGCCGGCAGCGCCCAGCTGATGTAGACCAGCATCGCCGAGAAGAGCAGGATGGGAAACAGCGACATGTTGAGGCGCCGGCGGCGGGTGCGGTAGTAGAATACCTCGGCCACGATCAGCAGGACCAGCGAGATGCCGAAGTGCAGGGCGTAGAAGCGGGTCAGCGTGGCCGCGCCGACGGCCGGGCCACCCAGAAACAGGTACGCGATCATGGAGCCCACCTGGAACCGTTCGCCGATCACCGGGATCTTCGCGGTCAACTCGTCGAAGTAGACCGGGACGGTCAGCACGGTCTTCGCCGCCCAGAACGCCCGCTGGTTCCAGATCAGCAGGTAGCCGGTGATGCCCGAGATCATGCCCAGGATCAGGCCGGCGAACGCCCAGATCCAGGAGAGTTCCCCGGGCTTTTTGTACTCGCCCAGGAAGTACATCCGGTAGATCCGCAGGATGATGGTGATGATCACGCCGTCGGCGGCGTACTTGTGAATCCCGCGCCACAGCCAGCCCAGCGGCACCTCGTGCTGGATGCGGAGGATCGAGTTGTAGGCGCCGGCGGGCGTCGGCTCGTACCAGAACATGAGGACCACGCCGCTGGCGACGGTGACGATCCAGAAGAAGTAGAGCATCGGCCCCAGCAGGTAGAGGGGGTTCGCCTGCTGGGCGACCAGGGTCTCGTCGAACAGGTCGAGCTTCGCCCGCCGGTCGCGGTACCACTCCTGGAGACTGGCCAGCATCGCGGTCATCGCGTCACCGGACCGACCACTCACCCATCAGGCGATCCCGCCGGGTTCTACGCGCTTGACCAGGATCCGCTCCTGCTGGAGCTCGTAGAAGAACGTGCGCGGCGGCCGCGGCGCCGGACCCGAGAGCACCCGGCCCGGCTGCTCTGGATCCGCCGGGTCGTAGATGCTCAGGTGGCACGGGCAGCCCATCAGGGCATGCCGGCGGCTCGGTTCGGGCACGTAGCCGCCGTACCCGGAGGTGATCTCCCGCCACTCCGGCACGTAGTTGTAGATGCAGCCGAGATGCGGGCAGATCCGCGAAAACGCGATGATCTCGCTCTCCTCGAACTGCGGGGTCTCGCCCGTCTGCCGGACCCACGCCCACGGGAGGCGGATCTTTCGCGGCAGCCGGATGACGACGCCGGGCACCGCCTGCGTCTTGAAGCCCTCGGGGGTGTACTGCGGGTACTTCTGGGTGAAGACGAAATACTTGAAGTCCCACGGCCTGGGGATCTCGGACAGCGCGGCCGCCACGATCGGCTCCCCCGTCGGGACGTCTTCGGCCGTGGGGGTGAGCACGGCGAAGGGGTCCACGTTGGGCTTGAGGAAGCGCAGCAGGGGCGAGCCAAAGGCGATCAGGCCTCCGGCGATGGGCAGGCTCGCGGCCATCTTCAAGAACCGCCTGCGATCCATCTCTGGATGCCTGGCCATCTCCCTACTGCCCCCGCGCCGGTCGGTAGTCGTAGACGAACGTCCACAGATAGTCTACCAGGGCCCACACGTCCTCTTCACCCAGGAGGTCGCCGTACGCGGGCATCAGCCCGTGGCCGCGGACGATGCGCTGGAAGAGTTCTGCGGGCTTCTGCTGCAGCATGCGGTTGACGTCGGTGAAGATGCCGGGACCGACCCCCTTGTCCCATCCCCAGACCCGCGCCGCCATCTCGGCGCTGCGGGCGCCGCCGCGGCCGTCGCCGGCAGGGCCGTGACAGGCCGCGCACGTCACCGGCTGCCCGCCGATCGCGATGGCCTGCTCCTGGTAGATCCGCCGGCCCCGCTCCACGGCGGCCGGGGTCGTCGCGAAGGTCCACTCGTAGAAGAGCACGTCCCAGATCTGCGCGTCGGTCAGCGTCGGGAACCCCCGGTTGGCACCGTAGGCGGCCTTGGGGCCGAAGGCCGGCATGGCGGTGTGGGGACGGCCGAGCTTGATCACCTCGAACAGCGAGAACGGCGCATTCAGCCGCATGGCCACCTGGTTGTGGAAGTTGGCCGGCCGCGAGGGCAGGTCTTCGCCCTTGATCTTGATGCCGAACATGCCGAAGAAGTCGGTCATCGGGTTCTTGTGCGGGGCGACCAGGCCGGCGGCCGCCGGCCCGTCACCCAACCCGGTGTTGCCGTGACAGGGCCAGCAGGCCCGCTCGAAAACAGCCCGCCCGCGCTCGGCCGACGGCCGCGGACTGGTCGGCGCCAGCGCCTTCGCGGCGGGCGCCTGGGGCAGCCCGGCCCCGGCGGTGGCCGCCTGGCCCCTGACCCTCAGGGTCGGCTGACAGCCGGCTGCCACCGTTGCGAACGCCACGAGCACCAGGAATGACCGGAGAACGCCAGACGGCCCGCGGAGCCTCACGACGTGATTACGGGTTCTGCGCGCCGGTGACAACTCCTCCCCTGAGCATCGCCCACATCAACCCCACGGTGAGCACCGCCGCCAGCGTCCCGGCGGCCGCGGGGGCAGTCCAGAGCCGCGCGTCCGGGACGCCGATGACGGACATCGGGAGGTCGCCCGGCGGCACCGCGCGGCCTGAGGCGCGGGCAAAGGTCCGCCCGTCCTCGTCGGTCACCGCCGGCGTCGGCTGCAGCCGCGGCGAGCGGACGTCGGCGGGCGCGGTCACGAAGACTTCCACGCGGTCGGTCGGCCACACTACCCGGCGGTCGAGGGAGACCTCGCCGCTGCCGGGCAGGCTGTACGCGTAGGCCAGCTGGTGTCCGCCGGGCCGGACGATCAGGCGGTCGGTGATCTGCGCGCCCTGCGCCCGCGGCTGGTGGAACCCTTCCAGAAAGGTGACGTAGCGGGCGCCGCGGGGGAGCGGGATGATGACCTCGCCGAGCAGCGTCCGGGTCGTGGGATTCTGCAGGTGCGCCACCTCCGAGACGCGCAGGTACCCTGCGCGCACGTCGACGGCCACGCCCAGCAGCCCGAGGCGCAACGGCACCCTCGGCGACGCGTCGAAGACCTGCACGACGACGTCTGCGGCCGCGCCGCCGCTCAGCACGGCGTGGGCGGCATACGAGACCCCCTGATAGCGGGCCTGGAGCAGGTACCGGCCGTCAACCAGGCCGCGGAAGGCGAACCGCCCCCGCGCATCGCTGCGGGTCTCGGCGGCGACCTGGGGCCCCTGCGCACCGATGAGCACCAGCTGCACCAGGACGCCCGGCGTCGGCTGCGCGGTGGTCCCGTTGCGCACCAGGCCGGTGATGTCGCCGCCTGTAGGCCCGGCCGGTGCCGGGGGGATGAGGGGCAGCCCCGGGGTGGCGCCGTCTGCGGACGCCACCGGCCGCACCAGGAGCGCCCCGAGGAGGGCGGTCAGCGCCAGGACCCGGCGAGGGCTCACGCGTCCGACTCGGGCGTCTGGGGCTCCAGCGCCGCGAGCTGCCGCACGATGGCTGCCGTCTCGGCCTCCAGCGCCGCGCGCTGGGTGCGGTAGTCCTCGTCGGAGAGCTTGCCGGTGGCCCAGTCGAGTTCGAGGTCCTTGAGCGAACGCAGACCGGCGTCGC
>JAVKID010000124.1:0-6401 GCA_031459655.1 Candidatus Fervidifonticultor octavus
ATCCAGGAGAAGGGGTACTACCCGGTCGGCGGCTGCGGCGCCAACATCGCCTGGCACACCGAAGACGACACCATCGAGATCGCCGACCGGGACAACCTGCTGCGCGATATCAAGGTCTACCTGGTGGCGGCCTACCGCACGGCCAACGCGGTCCTGCACCCGCTGGACTTCACGGCGCTCGCCGACGAGATCGCCCGGACCCTGCAGGCCTACCAGGACGCCACCGGCGGAGAGTTCGACCTGGGCGAGGCGATCGCCGAGGCGCGGGCGCTACGCGCCGACCTGGAGCGCTGGTACCTCGACCGCGCGTCCCTGCTGGACCGCTCGCCGGCGGATCCCGAGGTCCGAGGCGCGAATGCGACGCTGCGGCGGCTGGCCCGTATCCTGGTGCCGATCAACTACACGCGGGCCGGCCGGTTCCGCCACGACCCGGCCGTCGACGTCCCGCCGCTGCCGGATCTGGCGCCGGCGCGGACCTGGAAGACCCTGACGCCGGGGAGCGACCTCTACCATGTGACCCGCACGCACCTGGTGCGCGGACGCAACCGGGTCCTGGGGGCGCTGCGGGACGCCCGCGCCCTGGTGCGATCCTGAGGCGGGGTCGGGCCGTGGCGGCGCTCCCACGCACGATGCGGGCCGTCGTCGTGCGGCGGCACGGCGGCCCGGAGGTACTGAACATCGAGGAGGTTCCGGTGCCCTCGCCGGGCGCGGGCGAGGCGCTGATTCGGGTGAGGGCCTGCGCCCTCAACAACATGGACATCTGGGCGCGCTCCGGCCCGCCCGGCGGCCGTCCCATCTTCCCATGGCGTGAGCGCGCGTTTCCGTTCACCAGCGGCGGCGATGTGGCGGGCACGGTTGAGGCCCTGGGCCCCGGCGTGCAGGGCTGGGTCCGGGGCGATCGGGTCGTCGTGAACCCCATCCTCTCCTGCGGTGACTGCGAGTTCTGCCTGGCCGGCGAACAGACCCTGTGCCTGCACTACCGGATCTTCGGCGAGCACACCCCTGGCGGCCTGGCGGAGTACGTCGTCGCGCCGGCGCGCAACCTGCTGCGCCTGCCCGATCACGTGCCGTTTGAGAAAGCCTCAGTGCCGGCGGCGTACTGCACCGCATGGCGCATGATGATCACCGCCGGAGGCCTTCGCGCCGGCGAGGACGTGTTGATCGTCGGCGCCTCCGGCGGCGTGGGGACCGCGGCGCTGCTCATAGCCGGGATGGCCGGGGCCCGCCGCATCTTCGCCGTCGTCACCGGCAAGGAGAAGGCCCGCAGGGCGGCGGAGGCCGGGGCGATCCCCATCGACCGCGCCGTCCACGCCACCTTCAGCGAGCAGGTGCTGGAAGCGACCGAAGGGGCCGGCGTGCACCTGGCCGCCGATCCCGTGGGCGCGCCCACGTGGCCGCAAACGATCCGCAGCCTGCGCCGCGGGGGCCGCATGACCATCTGCGGGGCCTCGGGGGGCGAGCGGCCGGACTTCGATATCCGCGAGGTCTACCAGCGACACCGCCGCATCATCGGCGCGCCGATGGGTAATGTGAGCGATCTGGGCGCGGTGATGGGTGCGATCTTCTCGGGGGCGATCGATCCGATCCTCCACGCCGTGCTGCCGCTGGACCAGATCCGCGAGGCCCACCGCCTCATGGAGGCCCGCGAGCATTTCGGGAAAGTCGTGATGGTGCCGCCAACAGGTTGACAAGCCACCGATGATCTTGGACGATAAGGGCGAGCCTTCCATGCGTCGAGCCAATGCCTAGGGCGAACACTGTCGTCGAGATCGACGTCAAGATCTTCGACCGCCCCCGAACCTTCGTGTTTCGGGGACGATCGCTGCGGGCGCTGGCTGCCGCGCTGCGCCGCGAAGCCGAGCGGTCCAACCCGCAGCTCGGACGCATCGCCAGCCTGCTGGACACGCTGGCCGCCGCCGGCTGGCGGTTCGCGGCCTTCAGGGGCCAGGTGGTCACCCTGGTGCATGCCCACGCGACCAACCGCGCGGAAGCCGAGGCCTTCCTGAGCGAGCGCGTCGGCCCCGACCTGCTGGCGCGGATCAGCGTGCGGGAGCGGGTCAACGGGCCATCGGTCAAACCGCCGCGCCTCCCGAAGGCCGACGACGAACTCAGCCGCGAGATCCGACGGCTGGTGGGGGCGGAGAGCCACAAGAAAGACCTCTACCTGGGCCACCCCACCGAGGAACTCGCCGAACTGCTCCTGGACATGAGTTTCCTCGCCCAGGAGGCCATGGACGATCCGGACGTCGCGCGCCTGCTGGACCGGCTGCGGGCCGAGCACGAAGAGGACCAGCAGTACCGCGACCTGCACAGCCGGTACCTCTCACTGACCGAACGGACCGGCATGGGGCATCCCGCCGCCGAGGAGGCCTACTGGGACCTGTTCTCCTATACGGCCCACAAACTGTCGCGGCTGATCCCGGCGCTGCGGGGCTTCCTGGAGCGGCGCGGCTTCTCCGATCTCTGCGAGCACGAGGCCACCGCCTTCCTCACGGCGGCGCTCTCGCTGGCGCTGTCGACCATCGAGGCCGACGAGCACTGAAGCCTCCTAACCTACCAACAACCTGCGCCCGGGCCGCTCAGTCGTTCACGCCGCTGAGGATGTGAGGGTCGCCGCCGGCCAACTGGCGGGGGCAGGAGCGCGCCCGCCCAAAGGCGAATATTTCTTTTCTGCGACCGTTGACCGAGGGCCCTCCTGCGTGTTGGGACGCCGGCCGGGAGAGGGAGGGGGGAGTGGCATGAAGGCAGTCGCGTGGTTCATGGCAGGCACGGCGGTGCTTCTCGCGCTCACCGCACCGGTCGCGGCGCAGGACACGCTGACGGTGAAAGTCACGCTCGAGCCAGCGGGGCTCTATCCGGGGGAGAGGCTCAAGATCACGGCCCGCACGTCGCCGCAGGCCCTGTGCACGGCGACCATCCGGTTCCGGTTCTTTACGTGGACCGGCCGGGCGCAGAAGGCCAACGACACCGGCGAAGTCGTCTGGGTCATGTCCACGGAAGGCCGGGTGCCGGGCGTGTTCCCGGTGACGGTCCACTGCGTGCTGGGTGAGCAGAAGGCCGTGGGGAGCACGCAGTTGACTGTCAGGTAGCGTACCTGCGCGACCCCGCGGGGAACCGGTACGACTTAACGGCGCAGCGCCAGGTCGAGGCGGACGATGCGCCGCTCGGACTGCCGGCCGACAAAGGTGATCATCGTCGCCACCAGCGCGTCCCCCGCGCCGTTCCACGCGTTGTCGGCCACGATGGTGCGGCCGCCGGTGTACTCGGGGGCGCCCGGCTCGTTGAAGAAGGTCAGCCGCCGCTGGCGGCCTCCGTCGGCGTCCATCAGCCAGTAGTCGGTGTGCAGCGTGGCGCCGTAGCGGGAGAAGTCGCGCACCGGCACCGGGTAGCCGCGGTTGGTCATCCACACGATGGTGCGGCTGTCCGGCGAGATCTGGGCGTGCTCGTCCCACTCCCCCGGCGTGTCCGTCAGGTTCCGCAGCCGCCCCGTGCGCACGTCCATCGTCCAGATGTCCAGGTCGAAGGGGTGCGTCCGCCCGATGCTCGCCGAGAAGATCACCGCGCGGCCGTCGGGGCTGAAGCCGTGGCTCTCGTAGAAGGTCTCGGGATCGCCGCGCGGCCGCAGCGTGCGCACATTGAGCAGGCGGGCATCATCGCCCTCCACCACCAGGTCGGCCAGGCGCAACGCCCAGACCTTGCGCCGGCCTTCCTGGACTCGCGCCGCCCAGAAGACGGTGCGCCCGTCGGGACCAATGTGGGGGTGGAGGCTGGCCTCACCCGTGCGGACGCGCGTGAGCTGCCAGGCGCGGCGGCCGTCCCGGGTGATGAGCCACAGGTTGTGGTTGAGGCCGGCACCGCCCTGGGTGAGGTGGGCCTCCAGGCGCTCCCCGACGGGGAGGTCGAGCGCGGGGTCCAGGGACTGGAAGAGAATGTACTCGCCGCTGGGATGCCAGGTGGGTAGGTCATTGTGTCGCTGCGGCACCTGGGGGTGGCCGCAGGTCAGGCAGGTGCGCCCGGAGCCGGCGGGGTCGAGGAGTTCGATGTCGCTGTAGCCGTCCGGGCCGACGATCCCCGCGGCGATCAGGCCGTTGGCGTGGGACCAGTCAACGCGACCGCCGACGCGGTCGACGAGGACATTGACGCGCGCCAGTTCCCGCCCCTCCCGCGGTACCGTGGTCACCGAGGCCACGGGCGACGCCGCAGCCACGTCCGGCATTCCGGCAATGAGCCAAAGGGGACGCCCGGGCAGCAGGGCCACGAGGGACGAGGCCAGGAGCACCAGGACTGCCAGAGGCCGCAGGCGCCGTTTCATTGCACTTCTGAGACGGGCAGGAGGTACTGCCGGTTTAGCGCCGGGCGGCGGGTGAGCGCGCCGGCGGGACCTCCACCTGGAGCGAGCGGCGGGGGCCATCGAGCGTCACCACCCAGTGGTTGAGCAGGTCACGCCCCAGCAAGGCCTCCGCGCCCACCCCCACCACCTCGACGACCCGCCGCCCGCCCGCCGCTTCCACCTCGGCGGCGAAGACCGGCACGCTGGCCGTCCCCGCGACACCCCGGACCGTCACCTCGCTCACCTGAGGCAGGCCGAGCGCCTGGGGCAGGCCCTCGGGGAGCACGGTGAGGTCGGCGCCGCTGTCCACCAGGGCCAGCACCGCCGTGGCGGGCTCGGCACGCGGCGGTCCCAGGCGCACCGGGAGGACAGGGGCCGGGGGGCTCCGGCGCGCGTCGTAGGGGAAGGTGTGCGGCGCGGGTTTGGGCCGTCCCGGCCGCCGCGGCAAGGCGGCCATCCGCTACGCCTGGACCAGCCGCGGTGAAGGAACGGAGACGACCCGCTCGTCTGCCGTCACCTTCGGCATGAACACCGGGCGCGGGCCGAGCCGGGCGAAGACCCGCCGCGCCAGCGCGTCGAAGTCGCGGTCGTGGTCGATCACGCGGCCGCGGTCGATGGCTACGTACCGGCTTCGGTAACGCCGCAGCAGGCGGTGACGGTTGGCCTCGAACCAGCGCATGCTCTCGGTCAGGCGCTCTGTGGCGTCGGCCGCGGCCCCGCCGGTCCCGGCGCCTTCGCGGGACGCCGCTCCGGCGCGGCCGGACCCACCGGGGCGGCCGGACGATCCGGGGCGGCCGGACGCACCGGGGCGGGCACGACCTGCGCGCCCCGAGCCGGGCAGCGGCACCGGCACCCCCACCGCCTGCTGCAGGGCCTGCGCCACCAGGGCTGCCAGCGTCACGCCGCGCCGCGCCGCCGTGGCCTTCGCCTCCCGCACCAGCGCCTCGGGAAGGCCGCGCAGGTAGAGGGTCGTGCCGCGCGTCATGGTCGCTCACCTCCTCCCCTATGCTAACTCAGACAACATATGCCAGCAAGACGACTTGTGTCGCAGTCATACGCTGAGCCGGCTCCCCGAGGGGGTGCAAGCAGGGACGGGCTGCGCTAGCCCGTGCCGATCTTCTCGCGCCGGAGCGTCTGCAGCACCTCGCCGATGATCACCTGGAGCGCCGCCGTCACCGGAACCGCAAGAAGCGCGCCAAGCACACCCATCAGTTTCGCCCCCACCATGATCGCCACGATGGTCAGCAGCGGCGACAGGCCCACGGCCTGCTTCATCACCCGCGGGACGAGCACGTTGTTCTCGAGTTGCTGGATGCCTGTGAAGAGGATCACGACGGCGATCAGGCGCCAGGGGGGTCCGAAGAGCGCGATAAAGATAGCCGGGATCGCCCCCAGGACGGGACCGATCATCGGGACGAGTTCGGTAACCCCGGCCGCCAGCCCCAGCAGAAATGGATAGGGCAATCCCAGGATCCAGGTTCCCAGGCCGGCAGCAAGGCCGACGATGAACCCGAGGACCAGCTGCCCGCGCAGCCAGCCGCCGAACTTCAGGCCGACGCCCCGAAGCACCGGCTCGACCTGCGCGCGGTGGGCCGGAGGAAAGAGCCGCAAGAACCCCGCCCGGATGTCGGCGCCTTCCAGGAGCATGTAGATGCTCAAGACGAGGACGGTGACCGTGGAGACCACGGCCCCGAAGACGCGGAACGCCACGCCGGTGGCCGCCCCCACGTAGCTCGTCAGGGCCCCGGCCTCCTGCGGGAGCCGGTCCAGGACCGCGGTCAGATCCGGGAGCCAGGGATAACGCTGCCGCCATTCGGCCAGCATCTGGAGCAGCCTGGCGTACAGCGCGGGCGCCCGCTCGATGAACTCCCGCGACTCGTTCACCACCGGGCCGACGAACAGGCTGCCGATCAGGCCGAGGGCCGCCAGCAGCCCCAGGTAGACCACCGCGACGGACGCCCCACGGGAGAGCCGGCGGCGCCGCCGGGTCCAGGCCCGCCGCTCCACGGCTTCCACCACCGGGTTCAGCCCGGTGGCCAGGATCGCGGCGATCAGCACCACGAGGATGATC
>JAVKID010000125.1:0-6362 GCA_031459655.1 Candidatus Fervidifonticultor octavus
CCCCAGGCGCACGGGCCGTAACTCCAGACCGGAAAAACGCTCGCGGAGGGAGCGGGCCTCGTCACGACCGATGACGCGCTCGACTTCACCCCCGTCGAACCAGAGCCCGCGACACTCGATGCAACAGTCCAGCATGACGCCTGCGTAGGTGATCGGTCGCAGGTGCAGCCGACACCGGGGACACGTCGCGGCCTCTGGGGCTGGCATGGCCGGAGATCTTCCCGGACAGGCCGGTGATTTCCTGGCGGCGCTCGTCTGGAAGCCGGTGGGCTCCGGAGAGACGCTCAGGCCGGCGGCAGCAGGTAGAGCCCGGAGGGTGCAAACTGCAGCGTGACGGTCTGCCCGACGCCGTGCATGGCCTCGACGCTCTGCGCATCCGCCACGCTGACTTCCCCGACCTCGGTCTCGACGATGTAGTCCGCGTAGGTCCCCATGAAGAACGCGCTGCGGATCCGGCCGGGCAGGCCCTCCCCGTCGCGCAGGACGCGAATCGCCTCGGGCCGGACCATCAGCGTCGCCGGGCCCGGGGCGACGCCGTCCTGCCGGTACGCGAAGCGGTAGCTGCCCACCCGCACCGCCCCCTCCTCGACGACAGCCGGCAGCAGGTTGGCCTCGCCGATGAAGTCGGCGACGAAGCGGGAGGCCGGCCGCCGGTAGAGGTCCACCGGCGTCCCGATCTGCTCGATGCGGCCCTGGTGCATCACCACCACGACGTCGGAGATCGCCAGCGCCTCGGCCTGGTCGTGGGTGACGTAGACGCTGGTGATGCCCAACTGCCGCTGGAGGGCGCGGATGTCGGCGCGCACCCGCCGGCGCAGTTTGGCGTCGAGGTTGGACAGCGGCTCGTCGAAGAGCAGGACCCGGGGCTCCATGATGAGCGCGCGGGCCAGGGCCACGCGCTGCTGCTGGCCGCCGGAGAGCTGCGCCGGGTAGCGCTGCTCCAGGCCCGGCAGGCCCACCAGGTCCATGACCTCTCCGACGCGCCGGCGGATCTCCTCCTCGGGCCGGCGCTGGACCCGCAGACCGTAGGCGACATTCTCAAAGACCGTCAGGTGCGGGAAGAGCGCGTAGGCCTGGAAGACCATCGTGACGCTGCGGTTCGCCGCCGGCAGCGGGGTCACGTCCTCGTCGCCGATGAACACACGACCGCCGGACGGGTGCTCCAGGCCCGCGATGATGCGCAGCGTGGTGGTCTTCCCGCAGCCGGACGGTCCCAGCAGCGTCACCAGCGTGCCGGGCGCGATCTCCAGCGTCACATCGTCGACCGCGACCACCGGCCCAAACCGCTTGGTGACCCCCTCGAGGCGGACCCGCGCCGCCTCTCCATGCAGCACCTCACGCAGCCTGACGGCCACCCGTCTCCCTCCTACGCAGCCAGCGTCGGCATCTCGCCGGGCCGCCGGCCCCCGAGCCGCTGGTTGACCAGGTAGAGCGCCACGATGACCAGGCTCATGAAGACCACGAGCACCCATGACAGCGCCGCGGCCAGCCCCACGGTCCCGTAGTTCACGTACGAGAGGATCTGGGTGGTTGCCAGGCTCGTCCGCGGCGTGACCAGGAAGATGACCTGGCTGATCGCCGTCATCGCCCGCACGAAGCTGAACACCAGGCCCGCCAGGATGGCGCCCCGCACCAGCGGGACCACGATCCGCCGCAGCGTGACCGGCGACCCGGCCCGGAGCATGGTTGACGCCTCTTCCAGGGAGCGGTCGATCTGGAGGACCGCGGCCACGCCGGCCCGCAGCGCCACCGGCATGTTGCGGAAGACAAAGGCCAGGATGATGATGAGTTCGGTCCCGGTCAACAGCAGGGGCCCCTGGTTGAACGCCAGGATGTAGCCGATGCCCATCACCGTCCCGGGGGTCGCGAAGGAGAGCATCGAGGAGAACTCGAGCGCTCCCCTGCCGGGGAAGGCGTACCGCGTCACCAGGTACCCGATGAGGAATCCCACCACCGTGGACGGGATCGCGGCGATGGAGGCCAGCGTCAGCGTGTTGCGGAACACCTGCCAGCCGGTCGGGGACAGTTTCTCCCAGTTGTAGAGCGTCAGCGTGTAGTCGAACCCCCACAGTTTGGTCACGCTGCCGACGGCGACCGATCCGTACAGGGCGACGATCACCAGCACCCACACCACGAAGATGGCGGTGACGCCATAGTCCAGCGCCGGGGGGAGCGGCCGGACCACCCCCTGGCTGGGGCGACCGGTGACCGTCACGTACGACGCCCGGCCGATCCACCAGTACTGCAGGAGGAAGATCGTCAGCGTCATGGCCAGCAGCGCCAGGCCGAACACCGCGGCCTCATTGGGGTTGTACCGCCCGACCAGCGAGAAGAAGACCTCGGTGGCGAGATACGGCTTCCCCCCGCCCACGATGATGGGATTGCCGAAGTCGGCCAGGCTCTCGATGGCCACCAGCAGGAAGGCATTGGCCAGCCCCGGGCGCGCCAGCGGCCAGATGACGGTGCGCAGCGTGTGCCAGCGGTCCGCGCCCAGGGTCTCGGCCGCCTCTTCCAGCGCCACGTCCAGAGCCCGCACCACGCCCTGGAGGATGAGGAAGGCGATGGGCGTGTAGGCCAGGACCTGGGCCAGCGCGACCCCCAGCGGCCCGAAGAAGACCGTGGTCGACAGCCCCAGCACCTGGTGGGTGACGAATCCGCGGCGGCCGAACAGGTAGATGACGGCCAGCCCCAGCACGAACGGCGGCGTGATGATGGGGAGGATGGAGACCGGGCCGAACAGCCGCCGCGTGGGCAACCGCGACCGCTCGGCCAGCAGCGCGAAGAGGAACCCCAGCCCCGTCGAGATCACACCGACGACGGCGGCCAGCAGCACGCTGTTGCGCACCGCGCCAAAGCCCAGGTAGAGGGCGATCAGGCCGGTCCCCAGGACGGCCGTCCCCGCCGTCCACAGGAGCGTCGGCCGCGCCTTCCGGGTCAGCGCGAGCGCGACCAGGGCGGCGGCCGCCGTCAGCAGCGCTCCGGCCCGCAGCGCCTGGTGCCACTCGTTTTGGGGCGTGTTCGGGTTGTCGATGAGCAGGAAGAGCGGGGAGCGGGCCGTCTCCCGGACGACGTCGAGGGTGAAGCGGCCCCCCACGACGATGCTCGCCTGGAGCACGGCCAGGAGGGGGTAGAGAATGAAGATCAGGACGAACGCCGCCGACCAGACGATGCACACGCTGATGAAGGCGTCGGCGCGGATGTAGCCGCCCAGGGCCAGCCCGATTCCCACCAGGGCCAGGAAACCCAGCACCCCCACCACGGGCGCCGGGCCCATGGGCGCCCCGCGGGAGGCCACCGACACGACGGTGGCCAGCAGGCCGAGGCCGCCGGCGGCCAGCGCCAGCCGCCCGCGCAGAAAGAGCGGCAGCGGGGCGCCGCCGAGCATCCCGGCCAGCGCCCCGCAGACCACCGCCGCCGCCACCGGCCAGTCGCGCCCCAGCAGGTCGAGCCCCGTCGTCTGCGGCACGAAGGCGACGAGATCGCGCCCTGCCCGCGCCCACGGCAGTAGCAGGGCGCCCAGGCACGTCACGGCGCCCCACGCGACCAGCGTTGCGCTGACCCGAGCCGCGGGCCGGGCCGGCGCGAGGGCAACCCCACTCATCGGCGGCCCCTACTTGGGCAGCGAGAAGACCTCCCTGGTCCAGCGGTTGACGAGCCCATCGCGGACAGCCCGGCTCCCGTACTTCAGGAAGTCGTACTTGATGACCACGAAGTCCTGGAACCGGGGCGCGACCTTCGGGACGGGCGTCTTACTGTTGGACGGGATCTGGTAGGACTTGGCGGTGTCCGACGCCGCCAGGGCCTGGGCCTCCGGGGTGAGCGCCCACTCGATGAAAGCGATCCCGTTGGCCCGGTTGGGTGCCCCCTTCACGAGGCTCAACCCGCCGATCTCGTAGCCGGTGCCGTCGCGGGCGGACCCGTAGGTGACCGGAAAGCCGCTGAGGATCTGGAGCACCGCGTCGTGCAGGAACGTGACACCCAGCGCCACCTCACCCCGCCCGGTCAGGACCCCGGGGTCGGCGCCCCCGCGGGTGTACTGCGCGACGTTGCGGTGGATGCGCTTGAGGAGATCAAAGGCTTTCTCTTCGCCGAACAACTGGACCAGGGTGGCCAGCATAGTGTACCCGGTGCCCGAGGTGTTCGGGTTGGGGTAGGCCACCAGCCCGCGCAGCCGCGGGTCCGCTAGATCCTCCCACCGCCGCGGCTCGGGGATCCCCTTCTCCCGCAGCAGGCTGCCGTTGACGGCCCAGCCCAGGATGCCCGCGTAGAGCGGGATGTACTTCCCGGCCACCGCCTCCCGCAACTCCGGCCGGATGTCGTTCCACGCCCTCGGCCGGTAGAACTCGGTCAGCCCCTCCTCGTTGGCCACGATGTGCGGGTCGCCGGTTCCGCCGAACCAGACGTCGAAGACCGGGTTGGCCCGCTCCGCCCGCAGCCGCGCCAGGGCCTCACCGGAACTGAGCCGGATGAAGTCGAGGGCGATGCCGGTCGCCCGGGGAAAGGCCGCCTTGATGGTGTCGCACCACTCGACGTTGGGGCTGCACAGGACCACCACGCGGCCGGGCGCCGGTCCCGCCTGGGCGGGGGCGAACCCCGCCACGGCGGCGATCAGGACTGCAATAGTGAGATATCTCATGCCCTGCACCTCCTTAGAGATGGCTACCTACCTTCCATTGTACCGTTGTACCGTCAGCCGCGCTGCCCGCACGGAGCACGCCCGGCTGCACACCTCAGCGGGCAGCCACCGGCATCACGGGCGCGCTGACCCAGGCCTCGACCACGGGCCTTCCATCCCAGCCCGCCGGGATCGGCAGGCCGAGGGCGTGCAGCACGGTGGGGGCCGTGTCGTAGATCATGATGGACCGCTCCAGCGCCGCGCCCTTCTTGATCCCCGGGCCCAACGCGATCCACGGGATCGTCAGCACCTCGGGGACCAAAACCCGGTGATCCTTGTCGATCCCGCCATGGTCGGCCGTGATGATCACGAGGGTCTGGGCCTCGATCCCGGCGTCGCGCAGCGCCTGGCGGAAGGTGGCGACGGCGGCCACGGAGCGCCGGAGTCCCTGGAGGTAGGCGAACGACATCCACCCCTCGGCGTGGCCGACGGCGTCGGGCTCCGAAATGTGCGCCAGCATCAGGTGGGGCCGGACGGATCGAATGTAGCCAGCCGCCGCCTCGACGAGATCCGCTGTGAGGCTGGCGGGCCGCCAGCGCACCAGCTCCACCTTGTCCATGAACTGCGGGTTGGCAAGAGCCAGCACGTAGTGCTTCTGCGTGAACAGCGCGGTGCGCAGCCCTGCCTGCTTGGCGATGCTGAAGATCGTGGGAACGGCCGGGTAGGGCATGCCGGGACGCCAGTCATTCTCGCGAATGCCGTGTTTCTCAGGCCCCACGCCCGACACCATGGACATGTGCGACGGGAGCGTCACCGGCGGCCGCGTCGTGTGCGCCGTCATGCTGTAACTGGACTCTTCCAGCAGGGGCCCGATGCCGGCGGCGCGGAGCCCGTCGGGCCGGGCGCCGTCCAGGCTGATGAGGAGGACGTGCTGGGCGCGGGCAGCCGGGCCCGGCTGGCCCACCACCGCAGGCGGCCCGAATACGAGCGCCGAGGCGGGCAGGACCAGCGACAGGATCAGCGCGAGCATGCTCACCTGCCATCACCTCCATCTCGCGGGGCAGACGCGCCTTGCCGCGGTCCCGGAAGGTCTCGCTGTTGCTTTGCCGATCCTCCCCGCGCTTCCTGCGCCAGCAGCCCCCGCAGCGCCCGCAGCGTCTGCCGGGCCGCCTCCTCGGGGTCGGGTTTCGGCAGGACCTCCGCGGAGAGGAACCCGCCGTAGCCGATCCGCTCCAGCGCCAAGACGATCGACCGGAAATCCAGGTGCCCGAAGCCCGGCGCCTGCCGGTTGCTGTCGGCCACGTGCACGTGCCACAGCCGCCGCCCGGCGGCGGCCAGGGCGTCTTCGATCTGCACTTCTTCGATGTTCATGTGGAAGGTATCGGCCAGCACGCCCAGGTGCGGGGCGCGGGTGGCCTCGATGAGCGCCAGCGTCTCCTCCACGGTGACCAGGAAGTCGGTCTCGTACCGGTTGATCGGCTCGATGACCAGCCGGACGCCCGATGCGGCCGCGGCGTCGAGGATCGGGCGGAGCCCTTCCAGGAACCTCTGGACCGTCGCGTCCCTTCCGCCCTCGATGCGGCCGCGGACCAGCCCGATGATCACCAGGCTGTCCAGCCGCGCGGCCAGCCGTACGTGCCCGGCGATCCGCTCGGCGGCCGCGCGTCGGATCGCCGCATCGGGGCTGGAGAGGCTCAGCCCGTCCCTCAGGAACGCCTGGCCGGTGCCCACTGCCGGCACCGTCAGG
>JAVKID010000126.1:0-6334 GCA_031459655.1 Candidatus Fervidifonticultor octavus
GTGACGGGCCAGAGCGCGCCCTGGAGTTGGCGAGGGAATCTGCGGGCAGTCGTGATATTCGTATCGCGGGTGGAGCGGATGTGATCCGGCAGTACCTGAACCTGGGTGTCGTTGACGAGCTGGAAATCGCCCTGATCCCTGTGTTTTTCGGCGGCGGGCGGCGTCTCTTCGAGAACTTGCGCGAGCCCTTGCCGCAGTTTCGCATTGACAGGGTTCTTGATAGTCCAGCCGCCACACATTTGCGCTATGTGCGTCGTTGAGGGCAGCCTAACAACCGGTTGCAGCGGACGGTCCGCTGCGCGGCCCGCCGCTGAACCGGGGCGTTGGGCGCTTAAATCGGTTAGCATTTCTTCAGCGGGGAAAGCCGGTCAAAGGAGCAGGAACTTGCAGGAAAAACAGATCGTTCAATGGAGCCGGAAAATCCACAAGCGGTTACATGAAATCTTGCCGTCTGCTCCTGTCGAGGCCGATTTCCGCCGGGCGATTGAGCCCCTGCTGGATAAATTCTGCACTGAGATCGGAGTGACGCCGCTAGCTCATGCAGAATGCACCCTCGCCACCGGCCGCGCAGACTCCGTTTTCAACCGCCTGGTGATCGAGTACGAACGTCCCGGCGTCCTGAAAAAGAGCCCTGACGCCGCAACCCGGCACGCTATCCAGCAGGTCAGGGATTACATCACCGGCCTGGCGAAAAAGGAACGTCATGAAGTGGACCGCCTGGCCGGCGTGGCCTTTGACGGTCACTTCCTCATCTTTGTCCGCTATATCAACGGCAGATGGACGGAAGAAGCTCCCCTTGAGGTCAACCAGCACTCGTTGGAGCGGTTCCTGACCTGGCTGGCGGGGCTTTCTTCTGGCATTGCCCTTACCTCCGAAAACCTCAACCGCGATTTCGCCATTTAGCAACGGCGCACGCGGAACATCCTGCGCGGGCTATTTCAGGCGCTTGGCCCGGCGCTTGCTCAGCAGGACGGCCTCGTTTCCAAACTGTTTGAGCAGTGGCGGCTCTTCTTCAGCGAGGCGATTGATTACTCAGAAGCCTTCGGCGGACGCAAACTGGAGCCTCTGAAGAAATGGGTGCGCAAGACCGGCTTTGAAATCCGCAATGCGGAGGAGGCGGAACGCTTCTTCTTTGTCCTGCACACCTACTTTGCCTTGCTGGTCAAACTGCTGGCCTGGCTGGCCCTGTTGCGCCACCTGGGCGTCAAGCTAGGTGCTCCTGGCGTTTGTGCTCCTGGCCGGCCCGTCCGCGAAGACGGCGGTACTGGCGGTCGCCGTCCTGGCGAACGTCCGGCTGGTCGACGACCAGGCCAGAGAGCAGGGCGCCCTCGTCGTCGGCCGGCCTGCAGGACCTCGGGGCCGGGCGGGTCTACCAGGTGTGGCTCATCGCCGGACCGCAGCCGGAGAGCGCAGGCGTCTTCTGTCCGGCGGCAGGACGACCGCCCATCGTCCTCCTGGCCGCGGACTTCGGACGATACCGGCTGGTGGCCATCTTCGTCGAGCCCGCGCCGCGCGGGTCGCCGCAGCCCACGACCACACCCATCCTCAGCGGGACGCTCTGGCCCCTCGGTGACGGAGCAGCCCGCTCCCCGCCCCACCTCAGGCGGGGCGGGCGGGCAGGGTAAGCCAGATGCTCGTCCGGTCCGCCGCGCTCTGCGCGCCGACATCACCGCCGTGCACGCGGGCCACTTCCTTGACAATGGAGAGCCCGATCCCCGCCCCGCCCGAAGCGCGGGAGCGGGACTTTTCGCCGCGGTAGAAGCGCTCGAAGATGAACGGGAGGTCCTGGGGCGCGATTCCCTCCCCCGTGTTGGTGACGGCGATGCGGAGGCGGGTCCCCTCCGGCACCACGGCCACGGAGACCTCCCCGCCCGCCGGCGTGTACTTCAGGGCGTTGTCGATCAGGTTGTGCACCGCCTGGGCCAGGAGATCCGGGTCGGCGCGCGCCGTGCAGTCGACGAGGTGCTGCTGCAGCGCGATCCCCTTCCCCGTAAACTCCGGGGCGCGGCGGTCGAGGAGGCGGCGCACCAGGGCCCGCACGTCCACCGGCTGAATGTTCACCCGGGGAAGGCGGGCGTCGAAGAGCGAGAGTTCGTGCAGCGCCTCCACCAGCCGGACCAGGCGCAGGACCTCCTCGTGCAGGGAGGCGATGGTCTCGCCCGACGGCGGGGTCACCCCCTCCGCCATCGCCTCCAGATAGCCCTGCAGGTTAGCCAGCGGCGTACGCAGTTCATGGGCGACATCGGCCACCAGGTCCCGCCGCAGCCGCTCCAGGGTCTGCAGCCCGGCGGCCATGCGGTTCAGCGACTCGGCCAGCCGCCCGAGTTCGTCCCCCGCGCCCACACTGGCCCGGGCGGCGTAGTCCCCGGCGGCGATCCGCTCGGCCAGCGCCATCATCTGGCGCACCGGGTGGACGACGCGGCGGAAGAGGACCACGCTGAGCAGGAGCCCGACCCCCCCGGCCACCAGGCTGACCAGCAGGAGGGAGCGGGCCATGGCGCCGACGAACAGCCGGTGCATCACGTCCACCTGGATGTGAAACTCCTTCATCAGGTTCATGAAGATGGCGTTGGCCAGGGACCCGATCGTCAGCGCGGAGACGCCGACGGCGACCCCCACGACCAGCAGGTTGATCGCCAGCAGCCGCCAGAGCAGGGTCCGGGGCATGGGCGGCTAGAGGAGCTTGTAGCCGACCCCGCGGACGGTGGCGATGTAGCGGGGGCGCGCCGGGTCGTCGCCGAGTTTCGCCCGCAGTTTCCCCACGTGCACATCGATCGTCCGGTCCACCACGGCGGCCTCGTGGTGCGGGTAGACGGCGCCCAGGAGCTGGTCGCGGGAGTAGACCCGTTCCGGCGCCTCCATGAAGGCCTGCAGGATCTTGAACTCGATCGGCGTCAGGTGCACCTCCCGCCCGGCGACGGTCACGCGGTACCGCTCCGGATCCAGCTCCAGGTCGCCGTGCCGCCGGATCCGCGCCCGCCGCGCCGGGGCGCTGCGCCGCAGGATCGCCTGCACCCGGGCCACGACCTCCCGCGGGCTGAAGGGCTTGGTCACGTAGTCGTCCGCCCCCAGCTGCAGGCCCAGGACGCGGTCCACCTCGTCCACGCGGGCGGTGAGCATGAGGATCGGGACGTCGGAGGCGGCGCGGAGACGCTTGCACACCTCCAGGCCGTCCAGGTGGGGCAGCATCAGGTCGAGGATGACCAGGCTGGGGCGGGCCCGCGCCGCGGCCTCCAGGGCGGCGGGGCCGTCGCCGGCGGTCAGCACCCCGTAGCCCTCCCGCTCCAGGTAGAGGCGGAGGAGGTGGACCATCTTGGGGTCGTCCTCCACGACGAGCACGGTCTGCGCCATCGTCGTCAGGGGTGGAGGGTCAGCGGGTGACCTGGCGCAGCGCGGCGACCAGTTCCGCCTCCCCGGCCGGCCCGTATCCGGCCCGCAGGAGCAGGTGCGTCCGATCGATGACGGCCCACCAGGGCTGATAGGTAAACCCGTAGAGTTTGGCGATCCGCCCGTCGCCGTCGTAACCGTTGGGAAAGGTCAGCCGGTGCTTCTGCACGAAACCGCGGGCGGCCTCCCGGCTGTCGAGCAGGCCGATGCCGACGAACTCGACGCCGCGCCCTTTCCACTGCTGGTAGACACGCTCCCACACGGGGGCGTCTCGGTTGCACGTGGGTCACCACGGCGCCCAGAAGAGCAGGATGACCGCCCGCTCCTTCAGGCCGTCCAGCGTCAGGGTATTGCCTTCGAACAGCTCCAGCGAGAATGCCGGAGCCGCCCGCGGCGCCGCTGGCGCGGGCAGCGCCGCCAGCGCCACGACCAGCGCCAGGAGCGCCATCCCGCGCCGCGTCCGGATCCGCGTGACTCTCACCTACCCGATGATCCTACTTCGGGATCTCCCCCGCCAGCACCGGCGTGCCCGGGCGCGGGTCGTAGGCGCCCCGGTTGCCATCCGACTCCAGCGTGACGACGACGGCGTTGTAGGGGGTCAGCGTGTTGGCGATCTTGAACGAGCCGACGTAGGTCCGGGTGCTGCCGGCGCGCAACCGCAGGAGTCCGGTGCTCAGCGCGTAGGGGATGTCCCGGGAGAGCGCTGCGAAGTCCGGGTTCCCGAAGGCCACGCCGTACTTCTGGTCCTTGTCTGAAGCGTGGGACATCCCCGGGCCGCCCTTGCGCCCGGCGTCCACGACCCACCCCTCGAGGACGGACCCCAGGGGGAGCCTCGTTCCCGCGGCCAGGTTCACGGTGATTTTCAGCGTCCCTTTCTCCACGTCGATGTCGGCGAAGCCGGTCGCGTGCTGCAGCCCGGCGTTCTTGGCCAGCGGCGTCGGAGCCAGGATCACCCGCCGGGTCATCATCGCGGCCTGGCCGACGGTGGCGCCGACCAGGAGGACGACGGCCAAGAGTACTACCGCCATGATACGCTTGTGGGTGCGCATGAACCATCCCCCTCACGGACAGATTGCCGGTGTGCGCGGCTGACCCCCAGGCTAGGCGTCCGCCGTGAAGGGGCGACAAACGGTGTGTAAAGAAACGGTGTAGCCCCGGGCGGGGCGGAAGGAAGAAAGGGAAGCAGGTCTGTAAGCCGGGTTCTGTCTGGAGGGTCGCTAACCATGCCGGCGCAACCATCTCTCTACGACCGCAGTCGCCTGATGTCTGATGCGGCCTACCCGGGGAGTCGGCGGCGCGCCACCTCATCTCCCCCTATGGGGCGAGGTCAGAATGACCAGGACATACCTCGCCCCACTTCGACGACCGCGTGGCTTCCCCTCCGCCCGCGGGTAGGGAGTGGGATCCATTACGATCCCGCGCTCGGCGTCGCCGTCGGTCCCGGCCGTCTCCAGACCCAGTAGCCCCAGGTGGTGGGGACGCCGGCCGGTGGCTACCAGGATCCGGTCCGCTTCGACCCGCTCCTCCACGCCAGCCACAGTGGCGATCACCACCGCGCGGCCCACGGGCCCGGGCTCGACGCGCGTGGGTACCGCCCGGGTCCAGATGTCGATGCCTTCGGCACGCAGATGGTCCTCCAGTTCCCGCGCGATCTCCTCGTCTTCCCGGGGCAGGATCCGGTCACGACGCTGCAAGATCGTGACTCGTACGCCCAGCCGGTGAAAGCGACGGCGTCCTTGCGGGCCCGGACGCCCGGCCAGGCTACCTCGATCTCCCCGGCGCAAAACCCGAACTCGGCGCCCCGGCGTGCGGTGTGAACCGCCTTCGCAGACCTTACCAGGGTCTTGGTCGGAGATGCACCCCACGTTAACCCAGGTACCGCCGAGCTTGCCGGCCTCGAGCAGAACCAGCCGTGCGCCCAACGCCGCCGCGCGATGGGCGGCACCGAGTCGGCCCATCCCTGCGCTGATCACCGCCAGGTCATAGTGTGTCCTCGGCTCTTCCCCACCGATCCGACGCGTACCGCGCTCGTCAGGCCTCCCCCACAGCCGGATGCCGGCAAATCTGTATCGCCGGGCGACACCGGTCCCGGTCTCAGTTCACACAGCAGCTCATCCGCGAGATGTCCCGTCGGAAGGCCTGCGCGGCCAGCTTGATGCCCTCGCTCAACGTGGGGAAGACGTGCACGGTGTCGATGAGGTCGTCGACGGTGGGGCCGAACTTCACCGCCAGTGTCGCTTCGTGGATCAGGTCGGCGGCCAGGGGCGCCACCATATGCACGCCCAGGACCCGGGCGGTCTCGGGGTGCACCACCATCTTGACGAGCCCTCGGGTCTCCTTGATGGCCTTCGCCTTGGGCACCTGCTCGACGCACACCGTCCGGCAGGCGCAGAAGTGGAAGCGTTCCATGACCTGCTCCTCGGTGAGCCCCACGCTGGCCACCTGCGGGTTCGTGAACACGGCGTGGGGCACGTGTTCGTAGACGACGGTGTCCTGACTGCCGGTAAGCGCGTTGCCGGCTGCGAGGTAGCCCTCCTTGGCGGCCACGGTTTCCAGCTGCATGTTGCCCACCACGTCGCCGGCGGCAAAGATCTGGGCGAACTCCAGGCCCAGGGGGCCACCCCCTATGACCAGCAGGGCGCGGGGCAGGGCCTGGAGGCGCAGCGCCGTCCGGTTGTCGAGCCAGGCCACCGCGTCGAGGCCCGGGATCGGCAGGCGCCTGGTCCGCGAGCCCGTGGCCAGCACCATGCGCTGCCCCCGCACCACCGTCCCGTCCACCTCCACCTCGGTCGGTGAGCGCAGCGTGGCGCGCCCCTCGATGTACCGGACGCCCGGCAGGCCGTCCAGCACGCGCTGGTAGTTGTTCTCGCGGAGCGCCTCCACCAGGCGATCTTTCTCAGCCACGGCCACCCGAAAGTCTACTTCGGCGCGATGGCCGTCGGCCAGC
>JAVKID010000127.1:0-6205 GCA_031459655.1 Candidatus Fervidifonticultor octavus
TGCTGACGGTCGAGATGAACAGCGCCACGGACAACCAGCTGCTCTTGCCCGAGGACGGCGAGATCCTCTCCGGCGGCAACTTCCACGGCGAGCCGCTCGCCCTGGAGCTGGACTACGCCGCGCTCGGCGTCGCGGAGCTGGCCGCCGTCAGCGAGCGGCGGATCGAGCGACTGGTGAACCCGCAGCTCTCGGGTCTGCCCGCCTTCCTCTCCGAGCGGGGCGGGTTGCGGTCGGGGTACATGCTCGCGCAGTACACTGCCGCCGCGCTGGTCTCCGAGAACAAGGTGCTCTGCCACCCGGCGAGCGTCGACTCGATCCCGACGTCCGCCGACCAGGAGGATCACGTGAGCATGGGCGCGGCCGCCGCTCGCAAGGCGCTGCGCGTGCTGGCCCACAGCCAGCAGGTGGTGGGCGTCGAGCTGGTGCTGGCCGCTCAGGCCATCGACTTCGGCGAGGGTCCCCTGGGCCAGGGCACGGCTGCCGCCTACCACGCGGTGCGGTCGGCCCTTCCCAGGCTGACCGCGGACCGCGTGATGGCCGACGACCTGGCTGCGGGCGCGGAGCTCGTCCGCTCTGGGGCGGTGCTGGCCGCCGCCTCAGCCGCGTTGGCGTCTGGCTGACGGTCCGTGGGGCAGCCGGAGGCGCCATCGGGTCGGGGCTGTAGAGCGGCGGCCGGACGCGCGCCGCGGCCCCTGGAGTAGCATGGAAGTGCCATGGAATCGCCTGCTGTCTCCATGCTGGCCCTGGGCTTCCTCCTGGGGATGAAGCACGCGATGGAGACAGACCACGTCGCAGCCGTCGCCACCATGGCCGCCGAACAGCGCAGCGTGTGGCGTTCGTCACTGGTGGGCGTTGTCTGGGGGATCGGACACACCGCCGCGCTGCTGGTGGCCGGCATGCTCATCCTGGGACTTGACCTCGTCATCACCGAGCGGATGCACCTGGCCCTCGAGTTTCTGGTGGGGATCATGCTGGTGGGGCTCGGATGGAACGGCCTGCGTCGAGCCGCCCGGGACATCACGCTGCACCGCCACATCCACGTCCACGGCGGCGAGCGCCACGCGCACCTCCACCTGCACGTGGGCGGGCGGGAAACCCACGAACACCGCCACCTGGCCCTTCCCCGCCGGTCGTTCTGGGTGGGCCTGGTCCACGGCCTCGCCGGGAGCGGGGCTGTCACCGTGCTGGTGCTGGCGACGATTCCCTCGATCGCGCTGGGCCTGGGCTACATCCTGGTGTTCGGCCTCGGGTCCGTGGTGGGGATGCTGGTGGCCAGCGCCGCGATCGGCCTGCCGATTGCGCTGACCTCGAGCCGGATCGGCCTCGTCCACCTGCGGATCCAGCAGGCGGCCGGGGTGGTGAGCGTCGCGGTGGGCACCGCGCTGGTCTGGGAGATCCTGCGCACGGCGCTCCGGTAGGGGCCCGCCTGGCGCGTGATCGCCCTATAATCGAAGGAGCGGCCCATGCGCGAGGTGCTGCTGGTCGTGCACCTGATCGGCGTCGCCCTGTGGATCGGTGGCGGGGCGCTGCTCGCGCCATGGAGTGCGCGCGCCCGGCGCACCCTCCAGCCCTCGCTGGTCGAGTTCGCCGCCGAGACCACCACCTGGCTCACGGAACGGGCGATCCTGCCGGCGATGGTGCTGACCATCGCCAGCGGGGTGGGCCTGACCGTCGTGGCGGGCCTGGCGGCCCGACCGCCGGCCTGGCTGATCGCCAAGGCGGCGCTGGCGATCCTGGGCGTGGTGGTGCTCTGGGCCATACAGCGCCCGAGCGGGCAGGCGCTGGTCGCGGTGCTGCGCGCGTCCAGCCGGAGGGCGAGCGCGCAGGTCCCCCACCTGGTCCGGCGCCAGCAGCGCTGGGGGGTGATCTCCGGGGTGCTGGCCCTGGCGGCGCTGGCGCTGGCGGTCTTCAAACCCTAGCGGTCGCCCTGGAGACTGCGGGGATGGGCGTGGCGGCCATGGGGGTGGCTGGTCCGGGACGTTGACTCCCGGCGGGGGTCGGTTCGCCGCATTTGACAGGGGCGGCCGCCGTGGTATACTGGGCCTGGCGTCGCAGGTTCTTTTTTTTTGCTCCGGCGAAGGTCGCCAAGGAAGGAGATGGCGATGGCGCGGACCACGGAAGTCAAGGTTGCCCCGCGATCGGCTAGAGTCGTGGCGACGAGGCGCCTGCCGGCGTTCGTCGAGCGCATCGTCACCTACTTGCGGGAGGTCTGGGTGGAACTGAACCGCGTCGACTGGCCGAGCCGGCGCGAACTGGTCAGCGCCACCATCGTCGTCATCCTGGTCCTGACCGTGGTGTCGCTGTACCTGGGGCTCTTCGACTACATCTACACGGTGGCGCTCAAGCGCCTGCTGCTGCCCACGGCGCGATAGCCGATGGCCAAGATCGACGATCCCCTCAAGGGCCTGTTCGCCGACGAACCCGTCGAGCCGGTCGAAGAGGCCGTGGAGACCGAGGAAGCGGCGCCTCGGGATCCCCGGCTCAAGTGGTTCGTCATCCACACCTACTCGGGGTACGAGGCCAAGGTGAAGTCGAACCTCGAGCGGCGGATCGCCTCCATGGGCATGAAGGACCGGATCTTTCAGGTGTTGATCCCGACCGAGAAGGAGAAGGAGATCAAGGCCGGCAAGCGCCGGGAGGTCGACCGGAAGATCTTCCCGGGCTACGTGCTGGTCGAGGTGAAGACCGACGAGCGCGGCGAACTGGAGAACGACGTGTGGTACGTGATCCGCAACACGCCGGGCGTCACCGGGTTTGTCGGGTCGGGCACCAGGCCCATCCCCCTGGAGGACAAGGAGGTCCGGACCCTCCTCCGTCAGTTGCGGGATGAGACCCCCAAGTACCGCATCACCTACCAGAAGGGTTCGCCGGTCCGGATCACGTCGGGGCCGTTCATGGATTTCACAGGGGTCGTGGACGAGATCATGATGGAGAAAGAGAAGGTGCGGGTCCTGGTGTCTATCTTCGGACGCGAGACGCCGGTCGAACTGGACTTCGGGCAGGTCGAGAAGCTGTAGCCCGTGTTGGGCTGCAGGCGCGGGAGGCGTGTAGGCGTGGCGAAGAAGATTACGGCGGTCGTCAAGCTGCAGATCCCGGCCGGGAAGGCCACGCCGGCTCCCCCGGTGGGTCCTGCGCTGGGTCAGCACGGCGTTAACATCATGGAGTTCTGCAAGGCGTACAACGAACGGACCGCCAAGATGGCCGGCACCATCGTCCCGGTGGAGATCACCATCTACGCGGACCGCACGTTCACCTTCGTCACCAAGACCCCGCCGGCCGCGGTGCTCCTGCGGCAGGCCGCCGGGATCGAGAAGGGTTCCGGGGAGCCCAACAAGACCAAGGCCGGCACCGTCACCCGGAAGCAGGTCCGGGAGATCGCCGAACGCAAGATGCCCGACCTCAACGCCACCTCCCTCGAGGCTGCGATGCGCATGATCGAGGGTACCGCCCGGTCCATGGGCATCGAGGTCGTCGAATAGGAGGCACGCACGCGGGAGGGGACGCACCCCGCCAGCACCGCGAGGAGGCAGACCATGGGACGGCACGGCAAGCGCTACCTGACTGCAGCCAAGCAGGTCGAGCCCCGGCGCCTGTACGCCCCTGAGGAGGGGATCCGGCTCGTCCGGTCCACCGCATCCGCGAAGTTTTCGGAAACCATCGAGGCCCACCTCCGCCTGGGGGTCGATCCCAAGCAGGCCGACCAGCAGGTTCGGGGGACGGTGGTGCTCCCGCACGGCACCGGACGGTCGGTGCGGGTGGCCGTCTTCGCCAAAGGCGAGAAGGCCAGAGAGGCGGAGGCCGCCGGGGCCGACGTGGTCGGCGCGGAAGACCTGATCGAGAAGATCCAGGGCGGCTGGCTGGAGTTCGACGTCGCCGTGGCCACCCCGGACATGATGGGCCTGGTCAGCCGGCTGGGGCGCATTCTCGGCCCCCGGGGTCTGATGCCCAATCCCAAGGCGGGGACCGTGACCATGGACGTGGGCCGGGCGGTGCGGGAGCTCAAGGCCGGGAAGATCGAGTTCCGGCTGGACAAGACGGGGATCATCCACGTCCCCATCGGGAAAGCCTCGTTCACCGAGGCTCAGCTCCTGGAGAATTTTGCGGCGTTGATCGACGCGGTCGTGCGGGCCCGACCCGCCTCCGCCAAAGGACAGTACCTGCGGTCGGTCACGCTGGCGGCCACGATGGGACCCGGCGTCCGGATCGACCCGGCCAAGGCACAGGTCGCGAGAGCCTAAACGCGGCTGTCCCCCGCCGGCGGCCGGTTGACGGCTCCAGCCCCGGGTGCTAGAATCCGCGCGGGTTCCCGAGCAGGCCTCGGGAGTCCCGCGGTAAGTGGAAACCAACGGCCGCCGCTGGCGGCCGCGCACCGTAGACAGCAGGTGCCCGCAGCGCGGGCTCAAAGACGTCGGTCGCCTGCCGAGGGGCGGAGAAGATGAGGACCCGCCTGTCTTCGGCGGGTCCATTTCGTTCGAGGCTGGGGGGCGCGTGATGCCGCGTCCGGAGAAGGTCAGCGAGGTGGAGCAACTGCAAGGGCGGCTGGCCCGGGCCAGGGCGGTCATTCTCACCGACTTCCGGGGCCTGACGGTGGCCGAGATCACGGCGCTGCGCACCCGGCTGCGGGAAGCCGGGGCGGAGTACCGCGTGGTGAAGAACCGGCTCCTCCGGATCGCCGCCGCGGCCGCGGGGATCGAAGGCCTGGGCCCGACCCTGGAGGGCCCCACGGCAGCCGCCTTCGTGTCCGACGATCCGGTGGCCGCCGCGAAGATCATCCAGGAGTTCAGCCGGCAGACGCGCAAGCTCGCGGTCAAAGGCAGTGTCATTGGGGGCCAGCTCTACGACGGGGCCCGCACGCGGGCGCTCGCCGACCTCCCGAGCCGCCAGGAGTTGGTGGGCAGGGTCGTCGGCGGCGTCGCGGCGCCGCTGGCGGGCCTGGCGGGCGCCCTGTCGGCCCTGCCGCGCAGCCTCATCTATGCCCTCGATCAAGTTCGCCGGCAGCGCAGCGCGGCCTGAGGCACAACGACCAACGCGCGCGACACTCGAACTGGGAGGGACGACCGTGGCAACCAAACTGAGCAAGGACGAGATCGTCGAGGCCATCAGCGGGCTGACGGTCCTGGAACTGGCCGACCTGGTCAAGGCGCTGGAGGAGAAGTTCGGCGTGTCGGCCGCCGTGCCGGTGGCCGCCCCCGCCGTCGCCGGCGCGCCGAGTGCCGCCGCGCCCCCGGTCGAGGAGCAGACGGAGTTCGACGTCGTCCTCGAGAAAGTTGGCGAGAAGAAGATCCAGGTCATCAAGGTCGTGCGCGAGCTTACCGGGCTGGGCCTTAAGGAGGCCAAAGACCTCGTGGACGGCGCGCCAAAACCCGTGAAGGAGAAGGTCAGCCGCCAGGAGGCCGAGACCATCAAGCAGAAGCTCGAGGCCGAAGGCGCGACCGTCGTCATCAAGTAGCCGGACCACCGGCGCCGACCCGGGAGGCTTGACGCGGCGAGTCCGGGCGCCGACCCGGGAGACTCTTGACATCCATGGGAGCCCGCAGTATTCTTGCGTATACGGCTTCAAGCGGGGCCGCCGCGTGCGGGTGAGCCAGCGATCCAGACGTGCGTGACCGTCCAGCGCGAGGCAGGGGGACCGGCTGACCGGCCCTGCTTTCGTCTTTCCATGAGAGCCCGGCACGCCCGGCGTCCCTAGCGCCGAACCTCACTGGTGAGCATCCCACGGAATCGAGCAGGCAGGCACGCCGCACGACCGACGGACCACTGACTGCGCCGCGCGGCGCCGATGGCACGCGGAGGTGACACTCTTCACCGTGAAGACCCGAGCCAGGATTGACGCCAGCAGGCCAACACGTAGCCGTCCCACCATTCCCGACGCGCGCGTGGTGCACCGCGGTCGCCGCACCCGGGTCAGTTTCGCCAAGATCCCCGAGATCCTGGAGATGCCCGACCTCGTGGAGGTGCAGCGGCGATCCTTCGACTGGTTCCTCCGGGAGGGCATCCGCGAGGTCTTTGACGAGATTTCCCCTATCCAGGACTTCACGGGGAACCTGGAGCTCCGCTTCGCTGTCGAGGGCGGCCGGCGCAAGCCCACGCCGGGCAGCGTCTTCGACGGGGACGAGGTGCTCGACTTCGGGGGGTACCGGCTGGAGCGCCTCAAGTACACCGAGGACGAGTGCCGGGACCGCGACTACAACTACAGCGCCGCGCT
>JAVKID010000128.1:0-6132 GCA_031459655.1 Candidatus Fervidifonticultor octavus
GACTGGGTCTTGGGCGTGGCCCGGTTGATCTCGTCGGCCAGCACGATCTGGGAGAAGATCGGCCCCCGCTGGAATTCGAAGTAGCGGCGGCCGTCGGCGTCCTGGAGGACGACGTTGGTCCCGATGATGTCGGCCGGCATCAGGTCGGGCGTGAACTGGATGCGGGAGTACCGGAGATCGAGGCACTGGGCGAGCGTCTTGACCAGCAGAGTCTTCCCGATGCCCGGGACGCCCTCGAGCAGGACATGCCCATTCGCCATCAGCGCGATGAGCACGTGCTCGATCAGGGTCTCGTGGCCGACGATGACACGCCGCACCTCCGTCCGGATCGCCGCGAAGGTCTCGCGAAACGTCTGAACGTCCATCATGGGGTCTCCTGGAGCGGCAGATCTACCTGGTGGTCGCCAGGACCTCGAAGTACCGCCGCACGATCTCCCGATACTCGGGGGGAATCCGCCTCCGCGAGAGGTAGCGGTCGGCCTCAGACCGTGCGGCCGCCACCAGCGGCCCTGCGGGGATGCGGACCTGCCCCGGCCGGCCCGGACTCAACAGGTCTGAGATCGTCACCCGGCCTTCTCCCTGCAGGCCCTGGAGGCGGCTCTGCTGCCGGTTGCCCTCCAGCCGGGGCGTGCGCTCTCCGAGTTTCTCCGTGATCGTGCCCTGGCCCGGCGTGGTCCCCTGGTGGGGACCGGGCGGCGGCTCGGCGCCCTCCGGGCCGCCCTGGGGCACGGGCCGGCTGCCGGGCGCGGTCGCTCCGGGCTGCGCCTCGGCGTGCGGCACCTGGTTCTCCTCGGATGCTGTGGGCGCGCGGGCCCCGGCGATCTGGTCGGCAGACCGGCGCAGTTCCCGCTGAGCCTGGGTCAATCCCTCTTCGTCCGCCAGCATCGCGCGCAGTTCCTCCAGATCGGTGGCGGTCTGGTGCAGCGTACGGCGCGCGCCAGCCACGTCGCCGGCGGCCAGCTGCTGTCGCGCGGCCTCGGCCTGCTCCCTGGCGCGCGCGGGGACGTCGCCGTCCTCGCCGCCTCCGGCCAGGGCCGCCAGTTGCCGCATCAACGCCTCACGCTCTTCCGGCGAGCGACTCTGCGCCAGGCGCTCGGCGATCTCGCGGATCTGCCGGATCGCGTGCTCGACCCCGGCCCGCTGGCGGAATAGGTCGTGCGGAAGGCCGGGGGTGGCCGGCACAGAGCGTCCACCCGCACTCTGCTGGCGACGGTCCGCGACCCTGCGCCGCTCGTCTTCGATCTTCCGCGCCAGGGACTCGATGCGGGCGAGGGCTCCACTGCGGCCCAGGCGCTCGCGCTGGAAGGCCTCGCCCAGCGCCCGCAACTCCGGGACCAGGCGCCGGGTGATCCTGGCGCGCTCGGCGCGGGCGCGTTCTTCCATGGTCTCGCCGACCCGTTCCAGCCGCTTGCCTTCGCGCTGGATGGCGCGGGCCACCTCGCGCGCCGGCGTACCCGGCAGGGACAGACCGCCGAGGCCTTCCGCCGCCAGCACCGCCGCCAGGGCCAGCCCCAGGGCAGCGGTCATGCTGCGGTCTGGACCTGACCGCACGGTGCGTCGGAGGTCGAGGACGGCGGCATGAGCGGCTGCATCGGCCACCGCGGCTTCGGTGAGCGCGGTGGACAGGTGCCGGCCGCTGATCACCTCGACCGCAGTGGCCAGCCGGTCCGCGAGCCCACACCGGTAGTCGAGCACCTGGGCGGCCCACAGCGGGGACGGCCGCACCAGGACCCCGGCAGCGAGCGCCACCACAATCCCCGCGGCCAAGCCGGCGGCGGCCAGGGCCGCAGCGGGCAGGTCCAGCGGCACGACGGTCTGCGCCAGGGCCGCCACGAGCGCGGCCGCCGCGCCGACCAGGCCTGTGCGCCCGCCCCACCGCCACGCGCGGCGTGAGGCCAGGCGCCGGCGCGCCTGCTCGATGAGCTCCAGCAACAACTCGCGCTCCACCTCAGGAATCGCCCTCCTCGACGCGCGCCCTCCGGACGTGGCGCTCGATCAGCCAGGCGCCGACGGCTCCCACCACCAAGTATCCCACAGCGGAGGCGGCCGCGGTGGGGGTCCACCCGGACCGCACGACGCCGTCTAGCACCCGCAGCGGGCTGACCGCCTCCCAGCGCGGCCCCAGCAACGCCGTGCCACCCAGCAGCGCGGCCAGCAGGACCCAGTGGACGAAACTGCGGGTAAAGTCCGAAGCGAGGCGGCCGGCCAGCCACGCGCCCCAGGTGCCGGCGGCTGTTCCCACCGCGGCGATCACGGCCGATGCGCCCAGCACCATCCCGATCCCGGCGCCGCGGACCGCCGAAGCCAGCGCGACCAGCGGCAGCGCCATGGCGACGAGCCACGCCGCGTAGGCCGCGCTGGAGGCCGCCTTGCCGACCGCGATCGTGCGGGGGGAGAACCCGGAGAGCACGAGGTCGGGCAGTCCCTTCTCACCTTCGAACAGCACCTCCATCGAGGCGCTCGCAGAACACAGGTAGGTCACCACCACGAGCTGCACCACGAGGAAGATGAGCAGCAGGTTGGCCTGGCGCACCTCCAGGCGGCCGCTCTCCGGCGGGAGCGACAGGAGGAGGAACGTCCCGCACACCAGGAGGTAGAGGGTCTGGACCCTGGTACCGCGCGCGGAACCCAGCCGGGCACGCAGATCGCCCCGAGCGACGGGGTTCAGAGAAGGCGTGGCGATCCCCCCCGCTGGCGGCCTGTCAGACCGCCCGTCCCCCCGGTGAGCGCGAGCCTCATGGCGGCGCGGTCAGCGGCACGAGGACGAGTTGGAGCGGCGCGTCGATGCGGCCGTCCCAACGCAAGGCGAGTACCGGATCGCGCCACCAGCCCACGAGCCAGGCCGGAGTTGCACTGAGTATAGCATCGGCGGCCAGACGCGAGAATGCCCAGACCAGCAAGGCGTGGTGGACCTGGGTGCGGCTGAGCCGATCGTGCGGTTGCCAGTGCTGCTCGTCCAGCACGAGCCGCGCCGTCCCGACGATCGGCGGGATGGCCTGGACCCGACCCGCCACAAAGACCCATGGCTGTTCCAGCGGCCGGCCGGAGCGGTTCGTTACGGTGACCGTGGCCCCCGCGTTCCCCGCCGCGTACGTCCCCGAGATCGCCGCCGGCACCACAGCCATCCCGAGGACCTGGATCCCTGCCCCCCGCCCCCTGAGGATCGTCTCCGTGCCGTGGACCACCGTCACCGGCGCCGTCGGCAGCGGGCGAAGGAGCAGCGTCCCGGCCGCGGCGATCTCGAAGGCACCGTCAGGGGCGGCCGACGTGCGGGCCAGCACGGTCAGCAGGCCCGAACCGGTCGGCGGCATCACCTCCACCACGGTGGAGGCAACCACCCCGGACGCCTGACGCCGCACGAATGCGGCGAGGCGCCACGCGCCTGCCGTGGCCAGCGCCACCACGAGCGCCGCCGTCAGCGCGCCGGTGGGGCGCAACGACGAGAGCCCCGCGTTGAGGCGGCGGACCGCCACGATGTAGAGGGCGACCAACGCGCCGACGAGCAGGTAGGTGCGCACCGGCAGGACAGGGCCGCCCGGAAGGGTGGCCTCGAGGCCTGGCCACAGGGGCTGGGGCTTCGGCGCGAGGGCCTGGCGCCAGGCCTGCCGGGTCCTAGGATCCGCACGGCTGCCGGGCGAGGCCGCATCGCCGGCCCACACGATGACGCGGCCGCGGCCCGCCTGGCCCGGACGCCGGAACGGCTCGAGCGTGGGGCCGGCGAGGACCCGCGCGTCATCGCCCTCCGGCATGGCCACAAGGCGTCCCCCGGCCCACACCCAGTTCCGGATCGCGGTGCGCTGGGCGTCGTCGAGGCGTCGTTCGTCCAGCGTCCGGACCACGAGCAGCCGCACGCCTTCATACGCGAGCCACACCGGCGGCAGGAGTTCGGCAGCGCCGTAGGCGACCTCGAGCCGGTCAGAGGCCTCGATGGCCTCCTCGACGCCCACCGGCTCGCGTGAGAGGATCAGGACGAGTTCGTCCACCGGCCGGAGGCGCGGCAGAACCACAGACGCCCTGTGGCCACCCCCGTCGACCAGATGCACCACCCCGGGGGCGCTGGCGTCGAAGAAGATTGCTGGGACGAAGGTCCGCACCCGGGCGCCCGCGGCGGCCCGGACCGGCGCCCCGAATCGCACGACCGGCTGGCCGGCCGGCGCTGGAGCTTCAATGATCAGCGTGCCGTCGATCTCGGTGGGAGCCGCGACATCGATCCAGACCGGGGTCCATGCGCCGAGCCGCGCGCGCCCGGAGAACCCGATCTCGACGACCTCGAGAACCGATCCGGGCCGGGCCGCCTCTGGCGCAGGTGAGGTCGCCGCCGGCGCGGACGAGGCGACACCGGCTGCGGCGGCCACGACCAGGACCGCGAGGCAGGCTTGCCGGAGGCGAACGCCTAGGACTTGTTGGTGCCGGCAGACGATGCGGCCGACGCGGGCGCTTCGGATCCGGACGGCTGCTGGCCGGTCGGCGGCTGCTCGCCGTTGGGAGACGCGGCCTTGCGGTAGTCCGTGATGTGGAACCCGCTGCCCTTGAAGATCAGCCCGACGGACGCATAGACCTTCCGAGACGGGCTGCCGCACACCGGGCAGGCCGGCGCGGGCTCGCCCACGGACTGGTACTGCTCGAAGGTGTGCCGACACTCCGCGCAGCGGTATTCGTAGACAGGCATCCCCGATCCTCCGACCCGCAGGAAAATCGCTTACTATTATTGAGACGGCGCTCGCGCCGTGTCAATTCCCCGAGTCGAGTCGCCAGCCGTTCACCGCTCCCGAAACGTAGCCAGCCAGACCGGCCCGGCCATCGCGCCCGTGTTGGTCCCGTACGCCAGGCGACGCCCGTCGGGCGACCAAGCCAGCGAGAGGCCGGCGGCCGGATCAGGGAATTCCAGCCGGTAGGTGGTGACCTGGAGCCGGGCTACGCCCGGGGTGGCCGCCACGTAGATCTCGGCGACCCCGTCTGAGCGCAGCACCGCATAAGCGACCTTGTCCCCGTGCGGGGCCCACGACGCGCCGGCAATCCGACGGGCGGCTCCTGAGACCGGGTGCAGCCCGCTGCCGTCGGCGCGCACCACGTAGGCGCGCTCGTGGTCCCCCTCTTGGGCGACGAACGCCACCCACGCGCCGTCGGGGGACAGCGCCGACTCCAGCGCGGGTCGGGGCGGACCCGCCAGCCGCCGGACATCAGGGTAGGCGATCCGCACCCGCCACCACTCGGTGGTGGTCTGGGTGGCGTGGACAGCCAGGCCCACGAAGAGATGGAGGGCATCGGGAAACCAGCCCAGCGCGGAGACCGTCCGGTCGCGCGGATCCCACGCGATCATCCGGAGCAGCGCACCATCCGGGCTGGTGATCCACAGGCGCGCGGGCCCGCCGGGCGGGCGAACGACAAAGGCCAGCCGGTCGCCGCCCGGGGCCCACACGGGGAGGGTGACCAGACCCGCGACCGGCACGCGGCGGGACGACCGGCCGTCAGGGTGTACGATCCACAGGCTCCCGCGATCCACGAACGCCAGGGCGTTGGCGGCGCGGGACCAGGCCACCGCCGTGACCGCAGAGCCCTCCGCGATCTTCCTGCCAGCGGAGTCGCCGAGGTGATGGACCCAGACGCCGTCGCGGCCCCCGTAGGCGAACCGGGTCCCATCCGGGGACCAGGCGATGGGGCTCAGCGCCGCGCGATCGGTGGCCCGCGCCACCTCCCCCACCTGCAGGAACCGCACGCCCACCGGCGCCGGCTGGCGCCCCACCTGGCAGGCGGACGCCGCGATCGCCGTAGCCACCAGCACCGCGGTGCGGATCGGCAGGCGCCCTCGCGTGCGCATGGGGGGGACGGTGGCGCAGACCTACACCACCGGATAGCGGCCTTCGGAGAGGTCCTGCATGAGCTGGGCGATCTCTCCCAGTTCCTGGTCGAGGATCTCGCGCGCCCGGCGCTCGACGGTCTTGCGGCGGGCGTGCTGCTCCAGCACGACCTGGGCGGCCGCCACTGTGGGCTGGTCGATGGGCGCGCCGATCTGGCTGAGGAGCCAGACGTAGATTTCCTGGATGCCGGGCACCTCATGGTAGATCTTGTTGGCCACCTGGTGGGTCATGATCGTGTAGATCTTGCCCACGTGGGAGACGGGGTTCTTGCCGG
>JAVKID010000129.1:0-6079 GCA_031459655.1 Candidatus Fervidifonticultor octavus
CCCGGTCGGTTTCCTCGCCGGGTTCCTCATGCAAGCGGCCGTGAACGCCATGATGCAGGCGGTCGTGCAGCGCTTCATGGGGTGGCGGTGCCAGACCCTGGACGAGGCCGGCGGGAGCAGCGGTGGGCAAGGGGGCGGGGAGTCCGAGGTCGAGGTGGGGCGGCTCTCCGACGCGACGCTGGGCGGTGTTCCCGTGCGGGTCTACCGGATCGTGTGGCGGATGCCGGGACAGCCCACCGGCGAGCAGCGCCTCTACGTCACAGCAGACGGGATGCCGCGACGGTCGGAGATGTTCGACCAGGGCAAGCCTGTCATGATCATGGACTACCAGGACTTCAACGCTCCCATCACCATCGAGCTGCCGCGCTGCAACTGACCGGCACGACCACCCACCGTCTTGACCCGCTGCGAGGCCGCGGGTAGCGTCAGGCCGGGGGACCTCGGCGGTCAGCCGGCGTAGCCACCAGGTGTAGACCTGGAGCGTGGCCTCGGTGCAGCCGGCGACGCGCTTGGTCAGCAGGAACGTCTCGACGGCCTCAGAGAGAGGGTGAGCCCCTGCTTTTTCGGCGGGGTTCGCGAGGGGCTCAACGGCTGAAACCCGCGTCAGGACTGGCTTGGTGGAGACGAGGGGATTCGAACCCCCGACCCCCTGCGTGCAAAGCAGGTGCTCTCCCGCTGAGCTACGTCCCCACGGTCGACACTTCGCGCACCTGGATTATAGCAGAATGCCTCCGGGCCCAACGCAGAGGGGCGGCATCCGCCGCCCCTCGCATCCGTCCGCCGTCCCGTCCGGCTAGGGGCGGCGCACCACCACACCGAGATAGACGCCCGACCAGCGGGTCTCCATGCCGTTGATGTTTGAGTCCGGCGGGAACACCGGCGTGGCGTCCTTCACCCTGAACCCGCCAGATCGCCATCCGAGCTCGATGCTGTTCATGGTGCCGGGGAAGTTGTAGCCGAGGGCGGCGGAGTAGTTGGCCACGTCCGCCTTGCCCGTGAACCTGGGGTCGAAGCCGAGGTTCGCGTACCTGTAGTTGTGGCTCGGGCCGAACAGCGCGTGGCCGTAGACGTACCACCGGCCTTCCCGCAGCGGCACCCAGACGTCGGCGCCGAATACCATGCCGCTCGTGGTCTGGCGCGAGAAGCCGCCCGGGACGTCCGCCTGCCACGTGGTGTCTCCCATGCCGGCAAAGATCAACGCCGTGGCGGGACCGAGGGGAAGCGGCAACCCCAGGCTGAGGTCCCACCAACGCCAGTTGCCGCCGGTGTAGCCGACGCCCGCGGAGAACGACGACAGCGATCCCGTGTCGAGGTTCCCCCTCAGCCCCAGCCGAAACCCCGGGGGCTGCCAGAAGCCGGTGAGCCCGAACATGTTGGCGGTGAACGTGTAGGGGAGGTCACTGAAGCCGGGCGACCCGCCACGCCAGTCGCCCGACGACGGGTTGACCCGCAACTGGAACCACGAGGCCGCCGACGCCGGGACACTGGTCGTCACGACCAGGACGGCTACCACCGCTAGCGCAAACAGGGATCGACGCATCTTTCACCTCCGTGGAACATGCGAGATTGGTCTGCGGCGGGCGGCGGTATCCGGTGTTGTCCGCCGGCCCCTGCGAACCAGGTGAGACAGTTCGACACCCGACCCGGCCCTCCTCCAGCTTCGGGCGACGGCCTCGGCAGATCCCGGCGCCGGATGCCCCACCGAATGCGGCCCATGAGCGGCGCCCCAGCCGCTGGGGCGCGGGCTCATCCTGTCGCCGGGCGGCCGTCCTGGTCCTGCAGCGCCAGGAGGACGCGCCCAGGCGTGATCGGCAGTGCCGTGATCCGGACTCCGGTCGCGTCGGCCACGGCGTTGGCGATCGCCGCGGCGGCGGGAATGACCGGCGGCTCGCCGACGCCCTTGGCCCCGAACGGCCCTTCGTCGGAGGGGACCTCGACGATGATCGTCTCGAATCTGGACACCTGGGGCGCTCTGGGCAGGGCGTAGTCCGCGAACGTTCCGGTGAGCAGGCTACCGGATTCGTCGTACCGCATCTGCTCCAGCAGCCCCCACCCGACGCCCTGGGCCGCGCCCCCGATCATCTGGCCCTCGACCGCGGCCGGGTTGATGGCGAAGCCGACATCCTGCACGACGACATACTCCAGGATGCTGACCTCTCCGGTCTCGCGGTCCACCCGGACCCGGACCAGGTGGCCGGCGAACCCCGGGGACTGCCGGGTGATGGCCGTGGACCCCTGCCCGAAGACCGGCGGGTACTTGGCCCCGAACTTCATGCTCATAGCGGCGATCTCGGCCAGGGGGAGGGCCGACGTCGGCGACCCCTTGACCCGGACGACCCCGTCTGAGATCTCCAGGTCGTCGACCCGCGCTTCCAGATGGCTGGCCGCAATGGCCAGGATCTGGCGGCGCGCGTCCTCGGCGGCCAGGCGCACTGCCTTGCCGACCGTGTAGGTGATCTTGCTGCCACCCGACATGCCGGCATAGGGCGCCTGGCTGGTGTCCGCCGTGAGGACCCGGATCCGCTCGGGCGCCACGCCGAGCACCTCGGCCGCGATGAGGGCCATCGTGGTCGCCGTGCCCGTGATGTCCACCGCCCCCATGATCACCTGGAACGTGCCGTCGGTGTTGGCGCGCACGCAGGCGGTGGCGGACTCCAGCCCGCCGGGCCAGCCGCCGACGGCGATGCCGAGACCCTCGCCGGGGCCCCTGGGCCGCCGGCGCGCGGGATGGCGGTCGAGCGCGTTGAGGACCTCGCGCAGGCCCATCTTCTGCCAGGGCCGGCCATGCGGCATCGGATCGCCGGGCGCGGAGGCGTGTCGCAATCGAAAGGCGACGGGGTCCGCGCCGAGCCGCCCTGCGAGTTCGTCCATCGCCGACTCGACGGCGAAGGTCGCCTGCGGCACGCCGGGCGCACGGTAGGCGCCCACGGGGGGTTTGTTGGTGAGCACCTCGACCGCCTCGATGTGCAGGTTCGGGAACCGGTAGGAGCCCCCCAGCATCAGGCCGGCGACCGACAGTGGCGAGCCGGGCGAGGCTCCCGAGTCGAACCACATCCTGGCCCGCAGCGCGGTCAGGTCGCCGCCCCGCGTGGCGCCCAGTTCCACTTCAATTTGCGTGGCCGGACCGGGCTCGGTGGCCATGAAGTCCTCGTGGCGGGTCAGCACGAGGCGCACGGGCCTCCGTACCAGCAGCGCCAGCGCGCCCGCCAGCGGTTGGAAGACCAGGATCTTGCCGCCGAACCCCCCGCCCACGGTCATGGGCACGACGCGGACCTGCTGCTGGGACAGCCCCAGCGCCCTGGCCACCTCCGACCGCACGTAGAACGAGCCCTGCGTCGAGGTGTAGATCACCAGTTCGCCGGTGGCCGGGTCGGGCACGGCCACCGTCGCCTGCGGCTCGATGTACCCCTGGTGGATGCGCGAGGTGGTGTAGGTGCGGCGGATGACGACCTCGGCCTGCTGCAGCGCCGCAGCCGCGTCGCCGCGGGAGAACGTCACGCGGTCGGCGATGTTGCCGGGCCGCGCCTCTTTCTCGACCTCGACCGCGACGGTGGCGTGGGCCTGGGCGTCGCCCTCTTCCACCTCGGTGGCGTCGCGGACGAGCGGCGCGCCATCCCGCACGGCCTCCTCGATCGTGAGCACCGCCGGCAGCGGCTCGAAGCGGGTGCCTCCGCGCAGGGCCTCCAACCCGTCGGCTGCGGCGGCCTCGGTCTCGCCCAGCACGACCGCCACGGGTTCGCCCGTGTACCGCGTGAGCGCGCCGGCCAGCAGGTCTTCCGCCTCCCCGCCGAGGGGGGCCAGGTCCTCCGCCGCGACCACCGCAGCGACGCCGGCGACCGCCAGCGCGGCCTTCCGGTCCAGGTGGACGACCCTGGCGCGCGGATAGGGGCTCAGGAGCAGCCGGGCATGGAGCATCCCGGACAGCCGGAGGTCCTCGGTGTACCGGGCCGCGCCGGTGACCTTCTCCCGACCCTCGACGCGGCGTGTGGGCCTGCCGATGACGGCCATGACATCCCCCTTGATGTTCCGTACTCTCAGTGACGGGCCATTTCTCATGGTTCGTCGTCGCGGCCCGCCGGGCCTATCGGCGGGAGACCCCCGTTGCTGCTGCCCCGAGAGGCGCGTATGATGCTGGCGAGGGACTGCCAGGACGGGGAGGCGTCGAGTTGGACCGCTCCGGGAGCCAGGCTGCAGCCGTCGGCGAGCAGCGGTGGGACATCGCGGGCTATGAGCGGATCAATGCCGCGCGCCTCGAGACCTTTCCCTACGAGTATCCAGGCAGTGACGCCGTGGTGGAGATCTCCACCGAAGAGTTCACCGCCGTCTGCCCGTGGTCGGGACTGCCGGACTTCGGCCGGCTCACCGTGCGGTACGTCCCCCGCGAGCGCGTGCTCGAGCTCAAGTCGTTCAAATACTACCTGCACTCCTACCGCAACGTCGGCATCTATCAGGAACACGCCGCCAACCGGATCCTCCTGGATCTGGTCGACGCCACCGCCCCCAAATGGATGGAACTCGTGCTGGACTACAACATCCGGGGCGGCGTCCACACCACCGTCACGGTCCGCTGGCCCGAGGCCGGCGCCAGGAGCCCTGCCGGGGAGGCGGGCGCAGGGACAGACCGGCGGGAGTAGGTCGTGACCGCCAGAGCCGGGGGGCTCCAGGCACTGGCCGAGGTCTGCGTGGTCGCTGCGGCCTATGCGGCGCTGACGATCGCCCTCGGCCCCATGAGCTACGGCCCCGTCCAGTTCCGCCTGCCTGAGGCGCTCAAGTCGCTGGTGATCTGGCGGCCGCACCTGGTGGCTGCCTTCGTCGTCGGCAACTTCCTCAGCAACCTGACCAGTCCCCAGGTGGGTCCCTGGGAACTGGGCTTCATGCCGCTGGCCAACCTGCTCGGTGCCGTCCTGTGCGTGCTCGGCGGCCGGCGCGCTCCGTGGATCGGCGCCCTGGCCTACGCGCTGGTGATCGCCGCGGCCGTGGGCCTGATGCTCTCGGTGATCCTGCGGATCCCATTCGGCGTGCTCTTCCCGCCCCTGCTGGCGAGCGAGGTGATCCTCATCGTGGGCGGCGTGCCGGTGATGGCGCGGGTGCACCGGGCGATCGAGGCGCGCCGGCCCGCCGGGCCGCGCCCGTAGCGCCCGGCCGCAGGTTGTCGTTCCCCCTCAGCTTCGGGTACCGTAGGAACGGGAAGCAGGAGCGACCCGGGAGGGGCGGGCGGTGAGCGAACTGCGCAGACTGATCCGCTCAATCTGGCGAGAAGCGATGCCCGCGCGGACGTTGCGTCCCCGGGGTATTCGTCGCCGTCCACGGGATCCTGGCGAGGCGGCGGCCCTGCGCGAACTCTCCCTGCGGATCGGGCGGCGTGCGTTTGCAACCAGGCTGGTAAAGCAGGGCCCCCGCGCCTACCGGTTAGTCTCTTCGCCCCGCACCCTATGAGCGAGGACCCCGTGCTCGTGCGGGCGCGAGCGGACCTGGCCGCGCTGAGGGACCTGGCCAGCCCGCTGGAGGTCCAACTCCGCACTGCCGCTGTCATTGCCAGGGTGTTGGGCAAGACCGGAGATTCGGTCGTGGTCGTGGGCGGCTCGGCGGTCTCGTTCTACACAGGGGGCGCGTACCTTTCCCGCGACGTCGACCTGGTGACCAGCGTGTCCGCCCGGCGGATCGCGGAGGTCCTCCCCCTGCTGGGATTCGAGCGCCACGACGGGGCGTGGGTCCACGTCGAAACCGACGTGGTCGTGGACTTCCCGGCCCCTCCCCTGGCGGGTGATCCCGCACGGCTGACACGCGTGGACACCGACGAAGGACCTATCCAGATTATCGGCATCGAAGACCTGCTCGTGGATCGGCTCAATGCCGTGGTGCACTGGAACGACACCGAGGCCCGCGAGTGGTGCATCGCGATCCTGGCCCTCCACAGGGATCTGGATTCGGCCTATCTTCAGGCGCGGGCGGGAACCGAAGGTGTCGCCGAGGAGCTGCAGAGGGTCACTGTTGAAGCCAGCACCCTAGGCCCACGCTTGGGGCGATAGCCCTCCGTGCCGGATCACGGCGAGGCCGGCAGGTTCAGTCGCGGCGCCCC
>JAVKID010000013.1:0-37881 GCA_031459655.1 Candidatus Fervidifonticultor octavus
ACCTTGGCCGTGCCAGTCAGCGTGACGACCGGTGGCGTGAAGGGCCCGATGAACAGGCCGGGCGCGCCGGCCGCGTGGAGCATGGCGGCCAGCGCCGCGGGCGTGAACCCCACGGCGGCCACAATGGGGATGACGATGGGGGCCAGGATGGCGTTGGCGCCTGCCAGGGTCCCCAGCGCGCCCACCAGGACCGTCGAGGTGATCATGACGCCAACCTGCACCCGCGTGCGCGTCTTGACCCCAATGCGGTGGATGATGGTGCGCACCAGGTGCTCGGCGACGCCGGTCTCTCTCGTGACCTGTCCGAGGCCGCCACCGAGCATGATGATCAATCCCACCACGGTGATGAAGGCGCCCAGCGACTCGGCCATCAGCCCGGCCAGGTCCTTGGGGCCGATGCCGGTCATCACGATGGCGGCCACCAGCGCCGCCAGCGTGGCGAGCACCACGTCGGTGCCCAGCAGAACCAGGACAGCGTACAGCACGATGGGAACGAGCCCCCACAACGTGGGAGGCTGGGTCGCCGTGCGGATGAACACAGCGAGCGCTATGGCAAGCACGAACAGCACAAGACTCCAGGATCGCTGCCTTGCGTCCACGATTCACCTCCTGCTCCTGGTGGATCCTGGAGAGCGTCGAGGTCGTGCACCCGGAGCCTTCGGCCGCCCGACCACCTGATCCTTCTGCCGATGGCCGCCGTTTGGTGGTTCAGGGGCCTGTCGGGCGATCCCGGCCGTGTGGGCTACGCGATCCGGCAGGGCATCGGCGACAGAGGGGCCTGGGATCGCGCGCGCAGGCGTAAGTGCGTCCTCCCATCCTCGGTGAAGTAGCCTGACCTTGGCCTGGTTCCACTGCGCGAATGCGTAGGGGGTTGAGGCAGCGGGTGCACGCGGGCGGTCGAGCACGTCGAACAGCGAGCGGCGCGAGCCTGCACGCTTCTTCGACGGCCGGGCGTTGAGCCGGTCGAGCAGGGACCACAGCGTCGTGTCCCCCGCCGCAAGGCTGGTTTTGAGAATCTTGGAAATCGGAAAGCCCGCATGGTGACCGGCGGGAAGACCGGAAAGGCCCGGCGCATCCGCAACGATCCGCGTGGCAGTTGCGCCTCTTGGGGTTGATCGACCGCCTTCGGCGCGGCCGGACCGGCCCGCGCATCGATCTGGAACTGACGCTTGTGCAAGAAGGATCGGGACACGATGACGGTGAGCGCAGGCAGCCTGTCCGGAGCAACCGTATCTGCAACGTATGGCCGCCCCGCTCAGCCTGGGCCTGGTGACGACGATGGGACGTCAGAAGCGGCGCCCAGGAGGAGATGGAAGTCCCCACCCCGTGGGTCCAGCCTCGGTCGGGGAGTATCACCGCGCACGGGGAATGGAGGCGATCCGTACGAGACGCTCAAGATCCTGCATCCTCGCCTGGGCCGTCTTGAGCACGGCATGGCTCGTGCTCTCGGTGACCCGGCCCGATGCCGCGAGAACAACCGTCGAGTCGCTGTCCAGGAGCCTGCGTCCGGGTCCCGCCCAGACCCAGCCGCCTGAGGCGCCGGCGCAGCTCGAGTGGCTGGGGTGGCAGTTCTTCCGCCTGACCTCGCTCGCTGGCAAGGTCATCCCCTTCAACCTCGCCCTAAACGACCCGCAGGCGCTGTTCAGGAACCGCGAGTCGCCCCTGAGTCTCGAGAACATCGAGGTGGCCCATCTTGTCCTGGTCACCAGCGGTCACGCGGACGATCAGGGCATGGCGGTGGAGATCGCCAGGAAGACCGGGGCGCAGGTGGTGACGGGCAGGTGTTCCTGGTGACGGGAAACGGTACGAGGCCGCGGTAGCGGGAGATCTCCTGGGGACCCGGTACGCTGACCGATGACCCCGGAACGTTGACCCGTTCGACCGGCCGCACAACATCGCCACGAGATACTGGTTGACCATCCCGCTGACGGTTCGTGGCGATGCCCGGCAGGGTATCAGCGAGGACCGGAAGTGGGTGGCCCTCGATGCGGGAAAGTCGGCTGAGATCGAGTTCGTCGCGCAGGGGCGCGGGTCGTTTGCGATCCTGTGCAGCATCTTCGACCATGCCAGCCGCGGCCAGACCGGCGCCTTCTTCGTGTCTTCGCCTGGAGCGTCGCCATAGGGTTTGCGGAGGCGAATACATGGTGGAAGAGGGCAGGAGCAGGACCGTCGGGCGCTGGACGCTGTGTGAGGAGATCCAGGATTGGCGCCATCTGGCCGGCGAGACCGATCAGGCGCTGCGAGGCTCGCCCGGTGAGACCGCCAGGGCGCACGGGCTCGTCGCGGACGGCCTATGACAGGCGGTGTCGACCGCCGTCCGAGCCATGCAGGGGCTGGTCCCAAGCATGAAGCAATCCCCTCAACCGCGCTTCAACCGCCGGCCACTCATCGTCAACGATGCTGTAGTACACCGTGTCCCGAATCCGGCCGCTCGGCAAGATCATGTGTTTCCGGAGGACGCCCTCCTCCCTGGCCCCGATCCTCAGGAGGGCCAAGCGCGACCGCTCGTTCAGGACGTCGGTCTTGAACTCCACGCGGATGCAGCCGAGTCCCGCAAACGCGTGGCGCAGCAACAGCCACTTCGCCTCGGTATTAACCGCGGTCCGCTGCCAGGGCCGACCGTACCAAGTCCACCCGATTTCCACCCGCCGGTGGGCTCGGTCGATGTTGCCGTACCGGGTGCTGCCGACCGCGCGGCCGGCGGCCTTGCCGATGACGGCGAACGGCAGTGCCGTCCCCTCGGCCTGCAGCCGGAGCGCGGCCTCGATGTAGGCGCGCAGACCCTCCGGCGTGGGCTCGTACGCCTCGGTCCAGCGCAGCAGATCCTCGTCCAGCCCGACCTCGCAGAGCTCGGTATGGTGGTCGAGGGACAGAGGCTCCAGCCGGACATGGGTGCCCTCGAGGACCACGGGCTCCACGTACATGTCGCCTGTTGTGGTCGACACGAGAGGAGGGCTGAGAACCCTCTACACCTTCAGGGCGCCCAGCATGTCGCGGATGGCACCCACCGACGCCCTGAACGCCGCCTGCTCTGACGGGTCCAGCGGCAGTTCGATGATCCGCTCCATCCCGCTGGCGCCCAGCACGATCGGCACGCCCGCGCACACGTCCCGCTCGCCGTACTCGCCGTCCAGGTAGACACAGCACGGGATGACCCGCTTCCGGTCGCGCAGGATCGCCTCGACCATCTCGCAGATCGAGGCGCCGGGGGCCGTGAACGCGCTGGCCTTCATCAGTTCGGTGATCTCGGCGCCGCCGCGGCGGGTGCGGGCCACGACCGCCTCGATCTGCGCCGGGGTCAGGAAGTGCGCGACGGGGATGCCGCGCACGGTCGCATACCGCGGGAGCGGCACCATGTCCTTGTCGGTGTGGGCGCCGATCACCAGGGCGTGGACGTCCTCCACCGACACGCCCAGCTCCATCGCCAGGAAGGTGCGGAACCGCGTCGAGTCCAGGGCGCCCGACTCGCCGATCACCCGTTGCCGCGGCAGGCCGGCTGCCTTGTAGGTCAGGTAGGTCATGGCGTCCAGCGGGTTGGTCACCACCAGGAGGATGGCGTTCGGAGAGTGCTGCACCACCGGCTCGATGAGGCTGCGCATGATGCCGGCGTTGGTGTCGATCAACTGTTCCCGGGTCATGCCGGGCTTGCGCGCGACGCCGGCGGTGATGACCACGACGTCCGACCCGGTCGTCGCCGCATAGTCGTTGCTCCCGGTAATCTTCACATCGAAACCGGCGATGGGCCCGGACTGCATGAGGTCGAGGGCCTTCCCCTGCGGCAGGCCCTCGATGATGTCCACCAGCACCACGTCGGCCAGATGGCGGCTGGCGATCCAGTGGGCGGTCGCGGTGCCGACGGTCCCGGCGCCGATGATCGAGACCTTGGGGCGGGTGACCATAGAGCGCATCCTCTCCCGGGCATGAGATGTCGCGCGGAGAATCCCGCTCCACTGTACTCCAAACCCCGGAGGGGGTTCAACAACCTGGCTGGCCATCACAGACCGAACCCGTTCTGAACCGAAGTGGACGGTCGCGGTTCGCGCGCGGCCGGAGGGTGGCCGCCAGATCCCTGCCCGGAGGAGCGGCGCGCGGACGCACCGAAGTGAATGGTGCGCAGATTGCCTTGACCATGGCGCTCGGAGGGATCTGGTGTATCGTGGTCATCCAGGCATGCTCGCCTGGGTCCTGCACCGCGTGACCGGCGTCGCCGTCCTGCTCTTCCTCCTCATGCACATCATCGAGACCTCGATGCTGCTGGTCGGTCCCGACGCCTACAACCGCGCCATCGCCCTCTATCGCCAGCCCTGGTTCAAGCCGCTGGAGTTCCTGCTGGTGGCGGCGGTGCTCTACCATGCCGGCAACGGCCTGCTGGTCATGATCCTGGACTTCCTGCCCACCCCGTCGGCGACCTACCGGCGCATGTTCTGGGTGGGGGCCGGACTGTACGCCGTGCTGCTGCTCCCGGTGGCCTACCTCATGCTCGGCGGACTGGTGGGGCTGCGGTGAGGGCCGGTCTGGCGCGCGGGTACCGCGAGCGGCCCGCCGGCGGGCTCCCGCTGGTGCTGTGGTTCTACATGCGGGTCTCCGCGATCGCCATGGTCGGGCTGGTGATCGGCCACCTCTACATCATGCACGTGCTCAACTCCACCGACACCATCGACTTCGCCTTGGTCGCCGAGCGGTTCCGCGGGCCCCTGTGGCGGACCTATGACCTGGTCATCCTGCTGTTCGCGCTCTCGCACGGGCTGGTGGGCCTGCGCGGGATCTTCGACGACTACATCCACCACCGCGGCTGGCGCGTGGCCGCCGAAGCGGCGCTCTGGATTGTCGGGGTCGTGTTTGCGGCGCTGGGGGCGCTCGTCCTCTTCACCTTCCAGCCGCCGGCGGGCCCCTAGTCCGGGGCGGCGCGGGCCGCGTCATGCGGCCAGCCCCGAAGGAGGCCGGACCGTGACATCCGCAGCGCAGTTGACCCGCACGGAGAAAGACTCGCTGGGCCCCATGGAGGTGCCCGTCGACGCCTACTACGGCGCCTCCACCGCCAGGGCCATCCAGAACTTCCCCATCAGCGGCATCCGCTTCCCGCGCGTCTTCATCCGCGCGCTGGGCCTGATCAAGGGGGCCGCCGCCGAGGTCAACGCCGATCTCGGGCTCCTCGACCGCAAGATCGCCCAGGCCATCGCGCAGGCCGCGCGCGAGGTGGCCGACGGCGCCCTGGACGAGCACTTCCCGCTGGACATCTTCCAGACGGGCTCGGGCACCTCGACCAACATGAACGCCAACGAGGTGATCGCCAACCGCGCCGCCGAGCTCCTCGGCGCGCCCCGCGGGGCGAAGGCCGTCCACCCCAACGACCACGTCAACGTCTGCCAGTCCAGCAACGACGTCATCCCCACGGCCATCCACCTGGCGGCGCTGCTGCAGGTCCGCGACGACCTCCAGCCGGCCCTCGAGGAACTGGAATCCGCCCTGCGCGCCAGGGCCCGGGCGTTCTGGGCGATCATCAAGACGGGCCGCACCCACCTGATGGACGCCACGCCGGTGCGGCTGGGCCAGGAGTTCGAAGGGTACGCCGACCAGGTCGCCGGCGCGAGGCGCCGCCTGGCGTATGTCGAGCAGGAACTGGGTGAGGTGGCCCTCGGCGGCACGGCGGTGGGAACCGGGGTCAATGCCCATCCCGAGTTCGCCTCCCGCGTGTGCGCCAAGATCAGCGAACAGACCGGCGTCAAGATCTGGGAGACGAAGGCGCACTTCCAGGCGCAGGCCTGCCTGGACGCGGTCACCTTCGCCTCGGGGGTGCTCAAGACCTACGCCACCGCGCTCCACAAGATCGCCAACGACATCCGCTGGATGGGCTCGGGGCCGCGAGCGGGGCTCGCGGAGCTCCGGCTCCCGGCGGTCCAGCCCGGGTCGTCCATCATGCCCGGCAAGGTCAACCCCGTCATCGCCGAGTCCGTGGTCCAGGCGTGCGCCCAGGTGGTCGGCAACGACGTGGTCGTCGCGCTGGGCAACGAAGGGGGCGCCTTCGAGTTGAACACCATGATGCCGGTGATGGCCCACAACCTGCTGGGCTCCATCGCGCTGCTGGCGGCCGTCTCGCGCAACTTTGCCCGGCAGTGCGTGGCGGGCCTGGAAGCCACCGGGCGCGGGCCCGAGATGGTCGAACGCGGGTTGATGCTGGCCACCGCGCTGGCGCCGGCCATCGGCTACGATGCCGCGGCGGAGATCGCCAAGGAGGCGGAACGGACCGGCCGGACGATCCGCGAGGTCGCGCTGGCCAGAGGGGTGCTCCCGAAGGAGAAGCTGGACGACCTCTTGAACCCCGAACCCATGACCGAGCCCGGCGTGCGGGGCATCCCCGGCGGCGGCTAGCAAGACCTGCCCGGACACTGCACCGGGGGTGAGCATGTCCGAGCACGACATCCTGATCATTGGCGGCGGGGGGGCCGGTCTGCGGGCGGCCATCGCCGCGGCGGAACTGGACCCCCGCCTCGACATCGCCATCCTCTCGAAGGTCTACCCCATGCGCAGCCACACCGTCTCGGCGGAAGGCGGCGCGGCCGCGGTGATCAAACCCGACGATTCGCTGGCGGCCCACATCGAGGACACCATCACCGGCTCGGACTGGCTGGCCGACCAGGACGCCGTCGAGGCCTTCGTGCGGGAAGCGCCGGCCGAGATGCTCAGGATGGAGCGCTGGGGGTGTCCGTGGAGCCGCGAGCCCGACGGGCGCGTGGCGGTGCGGCCCTTCGGCGGCATGCGGATCGAGCGCACGTGGTTCGCCGCCGACAAGACCGGCTTCCACATGCTCCACACGCTGTTCCAGACCTCGTTGAAGTACCCTTCCATCACGCGCTACGACGAGTGGTTCGCGACCAGACTGCTGGTGGACGACGGACGCTGCCAGGGCGCCGCCGCCATCGAACTGCGCACCGGCCGCGTGTATCCGGTCACCGCCAAGGCGGTGATCCTGTGCACCGGAGGCGCCGGGCGCATCTATCCGTTCACGACCAACGGCGCCATCTGCACCGGCGACGGCATGGCCCTGGCCTACCGGGCCGGCGTGCCCCTCAAGGACATGGAGTTCGTGCAGTACCACCCCACCGGGCTGCCGCCCACCGGGATCCTCATCACCGAGGCCGCGCGCGCCGAGGGCGGCATCCTGCTCAACAAGGACGGCTACCGCTACCTCCAGGACTACGGCCTGGGCCCCCCCGAGCCGTGGCCGCGTCTGCGCGCCATGGAGATGGGGCCGCGGGATCGGCTCTCCCAGGCGTTCGTGCACGAGATGCACAAGGGCCGGACCGTCAAGGGTCCCTACGGCGATGTGGTGCACCTGGACCTCCGGCACCTGGGGGAGAAGACGATCAGGGAACGGCTGCCCTTCGTGCGGGAACTGGCCCTCCACTACGCCGGGATCGACCCGGCCCGCGAACTCATCCCGGTGCGGCCGGTGGTCCACTACATGATGGGCGGGATCCACACCGACGCCCACGGCGCGACCCCCCTGCCCGGGCTCTACGCGGCCGGCGAGTGCGCCTGCGTCAGCATCAACGGGGCCAACCGGCTGGGCTCCAACTCCCTGCCGGAACTGCTGGTCTTCGGCGCGCGGGCCGGGCGGGCCGCCGCGGCGTTCGCGCTGGAGCACCCCGGCACCACCACCGGGGCGGCGGCTGCCCAGGCCCACGACGAGGAGCGGCGCCTCGCCCGGGAGTTCCTCCGCAAGGAGGGCGGCACGGAACGCATCGCCACCCTGCGCGCCGAGATGACCGCGGCCATGGAGGAAGGGTGCGGGATCTTCCGCGACGAGGCCGGCATCCGCCGGACCTGCGCCACGCTGGCCGACCTGCGGGCGCGCTTCGCCCGCCTGGCCCTGGACGACCGGACGCTGAGCTACAATACGGAGTTGACCGCGGCGCTGGAGTTGGACTTCATGCTGGACGTGGCCCAGGCGGTGGCCCATTCTGCCCTGGCGCGCACCGAGTCGCGGGGGTCGCACCAGCGGACCGACCATCCCGGCCGGGACGACCAGCGGTTCCTCAAGCACACGCTGGCCACCCGCAGCGATGGGGCGCCGCGCATCGACTACCTCGACGTCGTCATCACGCGCTGGCCGCCGGCCGAGCGCGTTTACGGGCGGTGACCATGGCCGCGCCGCCCGTCACCGCGGAGCGGACCATCACCCTGGAGGTCATGCGCTACCGGCCGGGGACGGACGAGGCGCCAGGCGTCCAGGCCTACCGGGTGCCCTACCGGGAGGACTGGGTGGTCCTGGACGCCCTCAACTACATCAAGGACCGGCTCGATGGGAGCCTGTCCTACCGCTGGTCGTGCCGGATGGGTGTCTGCGGCAGTTGCGGCATGATGATCAACGGCGTCCCCAAGTTGAGCTGCGCCGCGTTCCTGAAGGACTACTACCCGGGGACGGTGCGCGTCGAGCCCCTGGAGAACTTCCCGGTCGCGCGCGACCTGGTGATCGTGCTGGACGACTTCATGCGGAAACTGCCGGCGGTCAAACCCTGGATCATCCGCGCCGAGGAGCCGCCGCTGTCGGCGGGCGAGTACCGCCAGACCCCGGCGGACCTGGAGTGGTACAAGGCGTTTGCCATGTGCATCAACTGCATGCTCTGCTACGCGGCCTGTCCCGTCTATGCCCTGGAGCCGCACTTCGTGGGGCCGGCGGCGCTGGCGCTGGCCGCCCGCTACAACCTCGACTCCCGCGACCAGGGCGAAGCGCAGCGCCGGGACATCGTCGCCGGGCCGGACGGGGTGTGGGACTGCACGCTCGTCGGCGAGTGCAGCACCGCCTGCCCCAAGGACGTGGACCCCGCCGGGGCCATCCAGCGGCTCAAGCTGTCCAGCGCCGTCCAGTGGCTGCGGGAGGTCGTCCTGCCGTGGGGGAAACGATGATCCCCTACCGGCGCCCGGTCCGCTTCGCCTGGTGGTGGGGCCGCCGCGCCTACACCCTCTTCGTGGTCCGGGAGTTGACCAGCGTCTTCGTCGGCGCCTATGCGGTCCTGCTCCTGTTGCTCGTGCGCCGGTTGGGCCAGGGCCGCGAGGCCTACGACGCCTATCTCCACTTCCTCACCACGCCGCAGATGACGATCTTCCACCTCGTGGCGCTGGCCGGAGCTCTCTACCATTCGGTGACCTGGTTCGCGCTGGCCCCCAAGGCGATGGCGGTGCGGGTCGGCGAGCGTCGCATCCCGGAGCCGGTCATCACCGCCGCCGCCTACGCCGTCTGGGTCGTCGCATCGGTGGGCGTGGCGTGGATCGTGTTGCGAGGATAGGGGATGCGCCGGTCGACCGAACCGCTCTGGTGGTTGCTGTTCGCGATCGGGGGCGCGGTGGCCGCGGTCCTGATGCCCGTGCACATCCTGCTGGGCGGCGTCGGGCTGGCCGCGGGGTGGACCCGGGACGCCTTCGCCTACGACCGCATCCTGGCGCTGGCGTCCCACCCGCTGGGCCGCCTCTACCTGTTCGTCCTCATCGCGCTCTCCCTGCTGCACTGGGCGCACCGGTTCCGCTACACGCTCGCCGAGGGCCTGCACCTCAAGGCGTCGTGGCTGCCGGTCGAGGTCGGCACGTACGGCACCGCGGTGGTCGGGGTGGCCCTGGCCGCGCTGGCCCTCATCAGGCTCTAGGAAGGGGGGAGGTCCGTGCTCCGGGTGATCCACGCCTACAACATCAAACCTGGGGTAGACGAGCGGTCGTTCGTGGAGTGGCTGGACGGCCGGCTCGACGAGATCACCCGCCGGTTCGGGTGCATCGGGCGCAAGACCTGGGTCTTCCTGGAGGGTTTCGAAGGGACCTACGACCGGCCGCGGCCCGTCCGGCGCCCCAAGTACCTGAACGAGGCCTTCTGGGTCGGCGAGGAAGCCGCCAATCGCTTCCGGCAGTGGCTGCTCTCCGCAGACGGCGAGGAGTTCCGGAAGCGCTGGTTCGACTCGATCACCGACCACACGGTGCTGCGGTATCTCGACTACGGCCCCCCGCCGGCGACGACGGATGATTGAGCACACCTTCGACGCCGTCATCGTGGGGGCCGGGGGCGCCGGACTGCGGGCGGCGGTGGAGCTGGCCGGCCGCCGGGTCGCGGTGGTCACCAAGCTCTACCCGCCGCGCTCTCACACGGGCGCGGCCCAGGGCGGCATCGGCGCGGCCCTGGGCAACCTGGAAGAGGACTCCCCCGAGTGGCACACCTTCGACACCGTCAAGGGCGGCGACTACCTGGTGGACCAGGACGCCGCCGACCTGATGTGCCAGGAGGCCGTCGAGACGGTCTACGAACTGGAACACTGGGGGCTGCCGTTCGACCGGACTCCCGACGGCCGCATCGCCCAGCGCCGATTTGGCGGGCACACCCGCAACTTCGGCGAAGGCCCGGTCCGGCGCGCGTGCCACGCCGCCGACCGCACCGGGCACATGATCCTCCAGACCCTCTTCCAGCAGTGCATCCGCCACGGCGTTCACTTCTTCGACGAGTTCCAGATGGTGGATCTGCTGGTCGAGGACGGTCGCTGCGGCGGGCTGGTCGCCTACGAGATCGACACCGGCGACCTCCATGTGTTCCGGGCCGGAGCCGTGCTGCTGGCCACGGGCGGCTTCGGCCGCATCTACAAGGTCACCAGCAACGCCCACGCGCTGACCGGCGACGGCGTGGCCATCGCCTGGCGGCGGGGTATCCCCCTGGAGGACATGGAGTTCTTCCAGTTCCACCCGACCGGCATCTACAAACTGGGCATCCTGCTGTCGGAAGCGGCGCGCGGGGAGGGCGCGGTCCTGCTCAACGGCAAGGGCGAGCGGTTCATGGAGCGCTACGCGCCCACCCTCAAGGACCTGGCTCCGCGCGATATGATCTCGCGCTTCATGCACCTGGAGATCCGCGAGGGGCGCGGCATCCAGGGCAAGGACTACCTGTACCTGGACTTCCGCCATCTCGGCCGGGACATCATCGACCAGAAGTTGCCCGACATCACCGAGTTCGTGCGGGTCTACCTCGGCATCGATCCCGCCACCGAACCGGTGCCGATCCAGCCGACCGCGCACTACGCCATGGGTGGCATTCCGACCAACAACGACGGGCAGGTCATCCAGGACGAGCGGAACACCCCCGTGCTGGGCCTGTACGCCGCCGGCGAGTGCGCCTGTGTTTCGGTCCACGGCGCCAACCGGCTGGGGACCAACTCGCTGGTGGACATCCTCGTCTTCGGCCGGCGCGCGGGTCGCCACATGGCCCACTACCTCCGCCAGGCGGACCTGGCGGCCGTCCGCAGCCATCCCGACTCCGCGGTGGGGGCGGAGATCCAGGCCCTCCGGTCCCGCACCGAGGGGGAGTCGGTCGCCAGGATCCGGGACGCCCTCCAGACGGTCATGATGGACGAGGCGTCGGTCTTCCGGACCGGGCCCGGGCTGCAGCACGCGCTGGAGACGGTCAGGACCCTCAAGGAGCGCTACGGGCGGGCGAAGATCGACGACCGCGGCCGCCGGTTCAACACCGATCTCCTGGAGGCGTTGGAACTTGGATTCCTCCTCGACCTGGCCGAGGCCACCGTGGCCAGCGCCCTGAACCGCACCGAGAGCCGCGGGGCGCACTTCCGCGAGGATTTTCCCGACCGCGACGACGCCACCTGGTTGAAGCACACGCTGATCTACCGGAGGCCCGACGGCCGGCACGAGTTCCGGTACAAGCCGGTGGTGATCACCCGCTTCCAGCCCAAGGAGAGGACATACTGACCATGGCGATCCGCTTCCGGGTCAAGCGGTTCAATCCCGAACGCGACCGGACCCCGCGCTGGGAGGAGTACGACGTGCCCCTGGAGCCCACCGACCGCGTCTTGGACGGTCTGCACTACATCAAGTGGTACGTGGACGGGACGCTGGCGCTGCGGCGCTCCTGCGCCCACGGCATCTGCGGCTCGGACGCCATGATGATCAACGGCCGCAACCAGCTGGCCTGCAAGGTGCTCCTCAAGGATGTCGGCCGCCGGGTGACGGTCGAGCCGATCCGCGGGATGCGGGTCATCAAGGACCTGGTCGTGGACATGGAGCCGTTCTTCGAGAAGTACCGCTCGATCCAGCCCTATCTGATCACCCACGACGAGCCGCCGGCGCGCGAGCGCCTGCAGAGCCCACAGGACCGGGCCCGCTACGACGACACCACCAAGTGCATCCTCTGTGCGGCGTGCACCACCGCCTGCCCCATCTTCTGGGCCGACGGCGCCTACGTGGGGCCGGCCGCCATCGTCAACGCCCACCGGTTCATCTTCGACAGCCGGGACCAGGGCGCCGCACAGCGGCTGCAGATCCTGGCCGAGCGGTCCGGCGTCTTCAAGTGCCGGACGACCTTCAACTGCACCGACGCCTGTCCGCGGGGGATCGACGTGACGCGGGCGATCCAGGACGTGAAGCGGGCGATCCTGCTCCGGCGCATAGGCTGACATCCCCCTGCCGGAATCCGTCTTCAACCGGGTCTACGCCGTCGTCGGACGGATCCCCCGGGGGCGCGTGGCGACCTATGGGGAGATCGCCCGCCTGGCCGGCCTGCGCCGCGGGGCCCGCACCGTGGGCTGGGCCATGCACGCCGTGCCCGACCCTGAGGACGTCCCCTGGTGGCGCGTGGTGCGCGCCGACGGCACCATCGCCGAGCGCCGTCACGCCCGGGAACAGGTGCGGCGGCTGCGGCGGGAGGGGGTCCGGCTCGAACCGGACGGGCGGATCGACCTGGCCCGCTCCGGCTGGCCGTCGACCCGTGGGGCGGGCCGGCGGGCGCCGTCGCGGCTGGCCGCCCGGAAGATCAGCACGGCCGCCGCGCAGGCGCCGGCGCCGAGGAGGACGGCCTCCCGAGCCCCGAGCAGCGAGGCCAGCGACCCCATGAGCAGGCCTCCCAGCGGCGCCGTCCCAAAGGACGCCAGCACGTAGAGGCTCATCACCCGGCCCCGCAGGGCGTCGGGGACGATGCCCTGGATCACGGTGTTGGTCGCCGAGAGAAACGACGTCATCATCCCGCTGACCCCGACCATCAAGAGCAGCGAGAGCGGGTAGGCGGGACTTGCGGCAAACGCCGCCAGCAGCGCCACGAATCCCGCAAACGTCCCCGCCACTACCCCGATCGGCCGGGCGGGCCGCGCCGTGGCCAGCGCCAGCACGCCGATGGTGGCGCCGATCCCGCTGGCCGTGAGCAGCATGCCAAACCCCCTGGCCGCCACGTGCAGGACGTCGCGGGCGAAGACGGGCATCAGCACCGTGAAGGAGATGCCGAACGTTCCGGCGACGGCCAGCAACCCCAGCAACCCCCGCAGGGTGGAGTGCCCTAGCGCGAAGGCGACGCCGTCACGGACCTCCTGTAGCACCGGCTGGCGCTCGCCCCCAGCCGGCCGGGAGTCCACGGCGATGGTCGCGAGGGCGGCGATGACCGCCAGGTACGAGGCGGCGTTGATCGCGAAGCTCCACCCCGGGCCGCCGCGCGGCCCCAGGTGCTCGATGATGAGCCCCGCCACCGCCGGGCCGATGATACGCGACCCGTTGAAGACCGCCGAGTTCAGCGCGATGGCGTTTGCCAGGTCTTCGCGCCCGACCAGGTGCGGGATCAGCGACTGGCGCGATGGCATGTCAAGGGCTGCGGCCATCCCGCTGACCGCGCTGAGGACCAGGATGTGCCAGACCGCGATGCGGCCGGCGAGCGTCAGGAGGGCCAGGACCACCGAGACCGCCATGAAAACGGACTGTGTACCGATCAGCAGGTGGCGTTTCTCCGAACGGTCGGCCACGGCGCCACCGAACAGGGTCAGCAGCATGGTGGGGACGGTGTTGGCAAACGTCACGGTCCCCAGCATCAGGGCCGAACCGGTCAGGTCGTAGACCAGCCACTGCTGGGCGGTGATCTGGATCCACGAGCCGGTGAGCGAGACCAGCCCGCCCCACCAGAACCGCCGGTAGAAGGGATGTCGCAGCGCGCTGAAGGTCTGGGCCGAGGAGAGCCCGGCCAGCGTCATCGCCTGCCGGAGGGCGTCTCCTCGGGATGGTGGCGCATCGCCCGGAGGAAGGCCTCGACGTCTCTGCTGAAGAGTCGGTACATCTTCCCGAGCCGCACCGCCGGCAGCCGGCCCTCGCGGATGTACCGGTAGATCGTAATCTTGTGGACCTGCAGCACCTCCGCCGCCTGTTCCACGGTCAGGATCTCACGGTCGAGGGTCGGGGGATGTCGGTCCATGGGACTTCACCCCTCCTGCGGGCCCGCGAACTCCTGCCAGAGGGTGGCCGCCTCGCGCGCACGGTCCGCCCGCAGGCGGTAGTACTTGGCGTTCCCGCGTTCGACGATCTGCACCAGCCGGGCCGCCCGCAGGAGGGCGATGTGGTGCAGCACGGTGACATGCGAGAGGCCCAGGGCCTTGGCGAGTTCCTGCAGGTACATCTCCCGGCCGGCCAGCAGGCGCAGGATCCGCAGGCGGGTCTCGTCGGCCAGCGCCTTGTAGAAGCGGACCAGGTCGGCCGGCGGCGCGCCGCTGTGCGGCGAGGTCTCAAGAGGGTACACGTACACGCGGACCCCGTGGTAGGCGGTGATGAGGTTGTAGGGGCGGAAGTAGTAGGTCGGGGCCAGCACCACGCCCATGACCGGGGCGTCCGGGCCGACGACGAATCCGCCGGTCGCGTATTCGATCAGCTCGCTACCCGAGACCGTCGCGGCCCGCCGGACCAGGGCCGCGGCGTCGCGCTCCAGGAGGGGGACCACCTCGCCTTCCCTCGGCGCGTACACCCGCGCGTAGCCCTCTCGCAGCAACCGCGCCAACCGCGCCTTCACCTCGGCCGGCGGCATCGAGACCAGCCGGCGCAGCGGCCGGCGATCAATGTCGGGATGGATGGCCGCCACGAACGCCTCGACGGCCTGGCCCGAGCGCCCGATGGCCGACCGCAGGAGGGGGAGCGCGTGGCGGTCGGCCAGCGACTCGGCCAGCATCAACTCCAGGAGGTCGTCGGCCGGCGTGGCGGCCACGCGCTTGATGAACTCGCGCACAGACAGCCCCTGGTGGCCGTCCATGACACCCACCAGCCCCAGGGTCCGTCCGCGCCAGGGCAGCAGCAGGGAGAGGTCGGCGCGCAACTCGGGACCGAGCGCCGCCCTCGCCTGGGCGATCCACCGGGGTGACATCTCGAAGTCCAGCGACTCCTCGCCGCAGCTCAGCAGGTAGAGGCAGGCGAGGAAGTCGTACGCCGGGGAGGGGTCGATGCGGACCCGCAGCTCGCGGGGGGGCGCGGTCAGGTCGATGACTTTCACGGTGAAATTCGGATGTAGACGAATGTCTACACTCAAGTAAACCACGCTTTACGGAACGGGTCAAGGCGCCCGGGCGCCCGGCCCACCGGGTACCGGCACGGACGCCCGGGCCTGCCGTCAGGGGATCTCGACGTCGAAGAGCGGCGGGTACTGCTGCGACCCGAAGACGTCCGTCTCGCCCGGGTCGCCGCTGGGGCGCGGGCGCCGCATCGTGAATTTGACTGCCGGTGCCGCATCCACGTACACGAAGTGGGTGACGTCCTCCGGTGCGACGCGGTAGAGCCGGGCCACCGTCTCCCGCGTCAGGGCGCCGCTGGCCCGGACTCGGGTGTAGGCGGCGTGATCGGTGAAGATCACGTCGAAGGTCACGTGGTCCACACCGGCGTTCTTGCTCCGGATCGTGCTGGCCAGGTCGAATAATCGGGGCATCGCGGGGCTCTCTGACTCAGGGCACCGGAGCGCCGACATCCACAACGCGCATCGGGAACAACTCGCACGGGTCCTCCAGCGTGAGGAGGTGGTTGATCGTCCAGGAGTAGGCGGGGCGCCCCAGAAAGACCTCGTCCACCGGGAGGGCCGCGGTGCCGGCTGTGCCCCGCAGCCCGGGAAACCGGGCGAAGAAGAAGTTGCGCTGGGCCAACGCCGCGATGGTCGCCGCTTCGTCGTCGGTCGGCGCCACCACCTCGATCATCAGGGCGACCTCGCGGCCCGTCGCCTCCGGATGGGGCTCCCGGGGGCCCAGCACCCCGTCCCGGCCGTAGACGCGGAAGAACAGCTCGTAGCGGCCCGCGCCGGGCGGCCCGTGTCGTTCCTCCACCTTGGCCCGGGCCCATCGCTCCATCTGGTCCACGACCCCGATGGCGTGGGGGTCGCGCAGCGCCGCGAAGGCAAAGGCGCGAGATCCCACGCGGCCGGCTCCTTCCAGTTTGACAGTGTAGGCCAGCGCTGGAATCCAGCGCGCCCCGGTCACCCGTGTCCGGCGGGCACCGATCGCCTCATAGTGGCAGTGGCGCAGGTCGAGGGCGCCGCCCGGGACCGCGTGCGTGTAGGGATCCTCCCGCTCGTACATGCTGTGGCTGATCACCGAGGCCGGCGTGCAGCGCTGGTCCGGATGCATCGGCTCGAACTCCACCCCGTCCCGGGTGATGGTGCCGAGCACCGTCTCCTTGGCCATGAAGGGCTCGGCGCACAGCGACGCGCATTCCAGCACCTTCCCCAGGTGGAACGCCAGCGCCTGGGGGAACCCCGCCCGCAGCGGCAGGGCGGCGAAGATGGCGTCGTCGCAGGAGCGGCCGCAGATCACCACCTCGGCGCCGGCCTCAAGCGCGCGGATGATGGGCTCGACCCCCATCATGGCCACGATGTGGTCGGTGCGTTCCACGACCTCGGGCGTTAGGTCGGCCCGGCCGCCCAGGCCCGGGACCGTCTCCCGACGGAGCCGGGCCAGCAGCGCGTCCCGTGACACCTCCGCGTAGATGGCGGCCATGCGGAAGGGCGCCAGGCGGTGCGCCCGCGCAATCTCCTCGACCAGGCGCACGAACAGATCCACACCGCGATTGCTCCCGGTATCCGAGGCCGACCCGATGATCATCGGGACGCGATGCTGTCGGGCGGCCACCAGCATCAGCGCCAGGTCGTGGCGCTGCCACTCCACCGGGCTGTGCTGGGCATCGGCGCCCAGCGGGTAGGGGCCGATGTCGCAACTGCCCGAGTCGGCCACGTAGGCGTCCGGGCGGCGCGCCACGCCGACGTGGAAACTGCCAGGCTCGATGGGCGTGAAGCCGAGGTGCCCGGTGGGCGAGAGCAGGGTCATGCGGTCCATGGAGGCCTCCTCACGTCGTCCGCCGGCCCGCCGCGGCAACCAGCGCCCCAAACAGGCCGAGCCAGCGTCTGTCGCGACGGATCAGGGCTTCGGGATGGAACTGGACTCCCACCAGGAACGGAGCGCCGGACGCTTCGACGGCTTCGATCACGCCGTCGCCGGCCCAGGCGACGGGCGTCAACCCCACCCCGGGCGTGGCGACGGCCTGCAGGTGGTGCGAGTTGACGCCCATCTGCGTCTCGCCGACCGCACACTGCAGCCGGCTGCCCGCCGCGATCCGGATCTGGTGCGTCGTCTGCTGCGCGGGCTCTGCCTGCCGGTGCTCGAGCGCGCCCGGCCAATCGAGGGCCAGATTCGGCACCAGGGTCCCGCCCAGGGCCTCGTTGAGCACCTGCATGCCCCGGCAGATCCCCAGCACCGGCAGGCCGCGCTCGCACGCCTCCACGACCAGCGCGCGGTCGAACCGGTAACGGACCGGATCCGTCTCCCGAAGCGTCGGCCTGGGATGCTGTACGAGATAGCCCGGAGGCAGACGTCGGCCTCCGGTCAGCAGGAGCGCATCCAGCCGACGGGCGAGTGTCCGTGCCTTGGACCCCCTGCCGTCTGCGGGCAGGAGCACCGGGATGCCGCCCGCCCGGGTCACCGCCGCGGCGTAGAGGGCGTCACTGCCAACGCCCGCGCCGACGCGCCGCGCGGCGGTCGGCACGGCGATCCCCACCACCGGACGCGCGGCGACCCTCGGCGTGCGCGGGCTCATTCCGACTGCAGCCGCGGGTCCAGGACATCCCGCAGCCCCTCCCCGATCAGGTTCACCGCCAGGACCAGGAACACGATCGCCAGTCCCGGGAAGGTGGACACCCACCACGCGGTCAGCATGACCTCGCGGCCGTCGGCCACCATCGAGCCCCAGGCCGGCAGGCGCGGGGGCAGGCCCATGCCCAGAAACGACAGCGACGCCTCCAGCACGATGAAGTGGCCCATGCGCAGCGTGCCGAGCACCAGGCTGGTGTGGATCATGTTGGGAAGGATGTGCCGGCCCAGGATGCGCGCACCTGAGGCCCCCAGGGCCCGCGCCGCGCCCACGTACTCGCGTGAGCTCTGGCTGAGCGTGTCCCCCCGCGCCACGCGGAAGAACTCCACCCATCCCTTGAAGGCCAGCGCCATGACCAGGTTCCAGAACCCGGGCCCCAGCGCGGCCATCACACCGATGGCGAAGATCAGATGTGGAAAGGCCATCAGCAGTTCGGCGAAGCGTGAGAGCGCTGCGTCTGTCGCACCGCGGAAGAACCCGGCGGCCAGTCCCAGGATCAGCCCGGGGACAAGCGACAGCACCGTGGCCGCCAGGCCGACCAGCAGCGAGACGCGGCCGCCGTAGATGATGCGCGACCAGATGTCGCGTCCCAGACCGTCGGTGCCCAGCCAGTGGCCCGCGGCCCCGCCGGCCAGCCACGAGGGCGGCGCCAGACGACCCTCCAGCCGTGAGGCGCCCGGGTCAAACGGCGCCGCCAGTGGCGCCAGCACCGCCAGGCCGGCCATCACGGCGACGACGACGGCGCCGACCACCGCGGACGGATGGCGCGCCAGGCGAGCCACCGTGCCGACGCCGCGCCGGGTCCCCAGGGGAGGGATCGCGGCAGCTATCGTGGCCACGGCGCGTCCCCCTACAGCGCGATGCGCGGGTCCAGGTAGATGTAGCACAGGTCCACCGCCAAGTTGGCCAGCACGAAGGTCATCGCGTACAGCATGACCGCTCCCTGCACCACCGGGTAGTCGCGGTTGAAGATCGCCTCGACCACGAGACGGCCCATCCCGGGCCACCCAAACACCGTCTCGACAATCATGTTGCCGCCCAGCAACACGCCGAGCTGCAGACCTACCACGGTCACCGTAGGAATGAGCGCGTTGCGCATCGCGTGCCGCCAGATCACGAGGCGGCCAGCCAGCCCCTTGGAGCGGGCGGTCGTCACGTACTGCTCGCGCAGCACCTCGAGCATGCTGGACCGCATGACGCGGGCCACGATGGCCAGCAGGCCCGCGCCGAGCACGGCGGCCGGCAGGACCAGGTGGCGCAGCCCGTCGGCCAGCGCCGCCCAGTTGCGCGCCAGCACGCTATCCACCAGGACGAAGCCCGTGGTGGGCGCCAGCAAGACTTCGTGACTCAGGCGGCCGGAGGTGGGAAACCACCCCAGCTGCACGGCAAACACCATGATCGCCACGATCCCCAGCCAGAAGGCCGGCATGGAGATGCCAAGGAAGGCCCCGCCCATCGCCAGGCGGTCGAGCCATGACCGCTGGTAGACGGCCGAGAGGACGCCGACCGGGATGGCCACTGCCAGCGCGATGAGGGTGGCGGCCAGCGCCAGCTCGACGGTCGCCGGCAGCGCCTCCACCAGCATGGCGAAAACCGGCCGGCGGCGCGCGAACGACATGCCGAGGTCGCCGCGCGCCGCCCCGGCGATGAAGCGCAGCAGTTGCTCGCCCAGCGGGCGGTCCAGGTAGAAATCCTGCCTGAGGCGGTTCAGGTCTTGCTGCGAGGCCGCCCCCGCCTGTCCCAGGATGATGTCCACCGGGTCGCCGGGCAGCATACGCATCACCACGAAGACGATCACCGCCACCCCGAACATGATCGGGATCGTCGTCAGAACGCGGCGCGCCAGGACGACCGCCCGCATGGCCTACCGCACGGCGTACCCCGCTTCCCTCAGCAGTGCGCGCGCCCGGGCCACGTCGTAGGGATACGCCTGCTGGCGGGGGTTGTAGCCAAAGCCGCTTGGCAGAAACGCCGTGGACAGCCGCGTGGCGTAGCCGCGGTAGACCGCCCGGAGGATGGCCTCCCAGTTGACCGCGTAGTTCAGTGCCTGCCGGACCTTCACGTCGTTGAAGGGCGGCCTGGCGTTGTTCAACTCGATGCCGAAGACACGGGTGCCCTGGGTCGCCCTGACCGCAGTCCGCGGATCGCGCTCCAGTTCGCCGATGAGGTCGACCGGTACGTCCTCGATGATATGCACCTCGCCGGCCCTGAGCGCCGCCACGCGGGTGGCCGGTTCCGGCATCATGCGGAACACGACCCCTCGCAGCGACGCCGGGCCCACCGGCGGGAGCTCGGGCGCGCCACCGTAGTATGGCTCGAACCGTTCCAGGACGATCTGGGAATCCACGCGGCCCGCGAGGTACTTGAACGGGCCGGTTCCCACCGGCCGCTCGGCAAAGGCCCGGTCGCCGACCGCTTGGATGTAGCGTCTGGGGACGATCTGGAAGTGGACCAGCGCCTGCAGGAAGACCGGGAAGGGCCGCGCGAGGGTGAACCGGATGACGTTGTCGCCGACGCGTTCGACCCTGTCCAGGGGGCCCAGCAGGGCCCTGCGCGGGCTGCTCTGGCCGCCCACGGCACCCTCCTTGATGATCCGCTCGAAAGTGAACACGACGTCATCGGCGGTCATGGCATCGCCGTTGTGGAACACCACGCCGGGGCGGAGGGTAAACTCGTAGACCGTGGGCGAGGGCTGTCGCATCGCCGCCGCCAGCTCGAGGACCACTTTGTCCCGCGTGGTCCGGGTGACCAGCCCGTCGAAGATGTTGCGCAGGACGGTTTCAGTCTTGCGGTCACGGAACATCGCCGGGTCGAACGTCACGATCGCATTGGTGTTCATTCCAACGGCGACGACACCGCCGCGCGCCAGCCGGACGTCGTGGAGGTTGATCCGGCTGTCCATGGCGGGCTCCCAGTTCTCCACCAGCGCGCTGGCGCCGTGGGTGTCCTGCCGGAAGTAGCCGAAGACCCACGGGGCCTCGCGGAACAGGATCTCCTGGACCCTGAAGTACGCGTCGCGGCGGCGTGCGTTGTCGATCCCGGTGGATCCGGCGACCAGGAGTTCGTCCACCTCTTTGTTGGTGTAGAAGGAGTAGTTGCCCCTGCCGCCCGTCGTGAATTTGGGTTCGGCCAGGTCATAGGGATCGAAGAACGCGCTGCCCCAGTCGGTCAGGTACGCCTGTCGCTCGCCTGCCTGGATGCGTGCGATCAGGCTGGTGCGCTCCCAGACGCGGACCTCGGTCTGGATGCCCAGCGCGCGCAGGTTGTCCGCGACGGCCTCGGCCTCGGGACGGCGGAACGCCTCGGTGTCGAGCGCGAACGCCAGAGTCCGCTCCTGGGCGCCGGCCGGCGCCCAGATCCCCAGGGCCAGGACCGCCACCGCCACTGCTGCCGTAAGACGCTGTCGGTGCATTGCGCCTCCCCCCTCCCCAGACGTGATGCCTGGTTCAACGCGCCTGAAATGCTCACACAAGCGCCTACAGTGAGTACGCGCGCCGGATCGTGAACCGGTACCGATCGCCGCGATAGTATGCCTGGTCATGGGTGATCGGAACCCCTGATGCCGTGAGCACGGTGCGAGCGCTGGCCACGATGGCCGCGCCCTCGGGGATCCCCAGGACCCGGGCAATCTCCTCGGGTGCCGGGGCCGCCTCATAGGTCTGCACCACCTGCGCTGGCTCAAGCCCGCACACACGCCTGACGTGCTCCAGTACCAGCCCGAAGGTCACACGCCCTTCGGCCTCGGCGGCGAGCAGGGCGCGGGCCGTGGGGTCGCCGGTCTCGACCGGCAGGTGGATCCGGTAGAAGGCCAGCGGCGCGCCGTCGCCGAGGCTCAACATGTCCACCACAACCACCGGCTCCCCCGCCGGCAGCCCCAGGGCCTGTGAGGCCGGAGGCGGCGCGGGGACCGTGCGGATGCCGAGGAGCCGCGCCGACGGCCTGTATCCGGCCGCCGCGACGGCCTCGGAGAACCGGACCACCCGCGTCAGGTCTTGATCAATCTTGGGGCTGGCCACGAAGGTCCCCCGCGCCGGCACACGGATCAACAGGCCCGATGCCACAAGGTCGCTCATGGTCTGGCGCACGGTGGTCCGGCTCACGCCGTACGTCGCGCAGATCTCCCGTTCGGAGGGGATGCGCTGTCCGGGACGGAACCGCCCGGACCGGATGCTGCGGACTAGGTCGGCCTCCAGTTGCTTGTAGAGCGGCTTAGCGGCCTCGCGGTGGAGTTTCATCCGGCGGTGACCCTCCTGGGCGCTCGACCAACGTGTGGTACGGACTGGTAATGACCAGTAATGACCAAAACTACTACCCGCCGCTCCAGACTCCTCCTGCAGGAGCCCCCTACCCATCCTCCGCCCTGAGGAACCGGTCGAACCACGCCGCCAGCCGACGGAGCCGTTCAATCCGCGGCCTGGGCCGGCCGCCGGATGCCATCGTATGGCTCTCGTCCTGGAAGCGCAGGAAGACGGCCTCCCTGCCCAACTTCCGCAGGGCCACGTAGAACTGCTCGGATTGCTCCACCGGGCAGCGGTGATCGGCTTCGTTGGCCGTGATGAGGACCGGCGTGGTGACCTGCGTGACGGACATCAGCGGGGAATGCGCCAGCAGCCGCTGCGGGTCATCCCAGGGACTGGCCCCCCACTCCACCTCGCCCCAGGTGGCCCCGATGTCGCTGGTCCCGTAGAAACTGTGGAGGTTGCTGACAGAGACCTCGCTGACCGCACACCGGAACCGCCCGGTGTGTCCGATGAGCCAGTTGGTCATGAAGCCTCCGTACGACCCGCCGGCTACGGCGACGCGGTCGGGGTCGATGAAACCCTGCGCGATGGCCGCATCGAGCCCCAGCAGGATGTCCTGGCTGTCATCCCCGCCCCAGTCGCCGATCACCGCCTGCGTGAACGCCTCCCCGTACCCCTGGCTGCCCCGCGGGTTCGTCTCCACGACCACGTATCCGCGGGAGACCAGCACCGCCGCATAGTGGCTGAAGGCGTGGCCGAAGGCCGCGTGCGGACCCCCGTGGATGCGCAGGACCGCCGGGTGCTTCCGGCGGGAGTCGAACGACGCCGGGGTGCGGATCCATCCCTCCATCGGCCACCCGCCGACGCCCTCGAAGGTGAAACGCCGCAGGTGGGGGACCTCGAGCTGGGCCAGCAGGTCGTCGTTGAACGCCGTGAGACGACGCGGCCCGCCGACCTCCGGCAGGAGCCACAGTTCATCCAGCGTGGTCGGGGTCAGGCGCTGGTAGACGACCTGCCCGGCTGACGCCGAGAGGTCGGCGATCACCTCCTCACCCTCGGTGAGCGCCGCGATCGTCCGGTCGGCGAGGGCGACCCGGTACAGGTGCGTGCTCCCGCGGTCGGTGGCGTAGAAGACGAGGCCGGCACCATCGGCGGTCCAGGCGATCGAGGGGGCCTGCGGGGTGATGCGCACATCGCTCCCCACGGCGTTGCCCACCGACCGGTCGAAGGCCGCGGTCAGGTTGGAGGCGTCGCCGCCGGCGCCGGGCACGACCCAGATGCCCATGTTGGTGGCGCTCTTGGCGTGGAAGTCGTGACCGGCGAAGGCGACCCACCGCCCGTCGGGGGACGGCACGGGCGACGTCGCCGGGCCTGCGTGCCGGGTGAGCCGCCGCAGGGCGCGCGTCTGGACATCCACCGCCCAGAGGTCGCGCACGAACGAGAAGTCGGCGTCAGGCGACCGGTTGGCCACGAAGACGATCTCGCGGCCCGAGGGCAGCCAGGCCGGGAACTCGTGGTCGAACTCCCCGTCGGTGAGCCGGACTGGCTCCCCACCATCGACCGCGACGGTCCACACGTGCGCGTAGCCTTCCAGAAACCCCACGCCGTCGAACTTGTACTTGCCGCGGGTGATCTCTCGGACGATCACCTCGTCCTCTCTGTCCGCCGCCTCGGGCTCACGCCGGTCCGACGTCCCCCGCGTGACGAAGGCCAGGGTGCGCCCGTCCGGCGACCAGGCCGGTTGACCAACCCCGGCCGCGAAGAAGGTCACCTGCCGCGCCTCCCCGCCGTCGGAGGGGATGAGCCACAGCTGCATCGCCGCCCGACGGCGGCCCCGTCGCTTCCCGCCGCGGTTGGAGAGGAACGCGATCCACCGGCCGTCCGGCGCCCACACCGGCTGGGTGTCGCGGGCCTCGTCGGCGGTGAAGGGGACGGGCGGGCCGCCAGCGGTGGGAACCACCCACAGCTGGCTGCGCCAGTCGTTCGCCTCGTGGTCCAGGCGGCCGAGGGCGCAGACCACGCGCCGGCCGTCCGGCGACAGAGCGGGCGCGTGGGGGAAGCGGACGCGCAGCAGGTCGTCGATCTCAACGGGACGGCGAGGCATCCGATCCTCCTGCATCTGGGGATGCTACCGACGATCGAGGTCCAGCAGGTGCGCGACGTAGAACCCGATGGTAACGCCGACGGTCTCGCCTTCGGCGAAGATGCCTTCTTCCAGAGGGCTGCGGCCGATGGCCTGCAGGCGCAGGTCGCCCATGTCCACCTCGTACTCGACCTGCGAGCCCAGGTAGATGGCGCGGCGCACGACGCCCCGCCACAGGCCCTCCCGGCCCAGGTGGACGGTCTCCGGCCGCACCACCACCCCGACCCGCGCCCCAGGCGCCGGGGGCCGGCGCGACGGCACCACCGCCTCCAGGCCGCGCAGCGCGATCCGGCACTGGCCGTCTCCGACGGCGATGACGGTGCCCTCCAGCAGGTTGACCTTGCCGACGAACTCGGCGACGAAGGGGGTAGCCGGCCGCGCGTAGAGTTCGGCCGGCGGGGCCACCTGCTGCACGCGGCCGCGGTCCAGCACCGCGATCCGGTCGGCGAGTGTCATGGCCTCGACCTGGTCGTGGGTCACGTAGATTGCGGTGATGCCCAACTCCCGTTGGATCCGCCGCAGTTCCACCCGCATCTGCTCCCGCAGTTTCGCGTCCAGGTTGGACAACGGCTCATCCAGCAGGAGCAGCCGCGGGCGCGTGACCACCGCACGGGCTAGCGCCACGCGCTGCTGCTGGCCGCCGCTGAGCTGGTCGGGCGAGCGGCGCTCCAGCCCGCCAAGCCCCACCAGGCGCAGCGCCTCGGCCACGCGGTCGGCCACGTCGGCTTCGCCAACGCCGCGCACGCGGAGGCCGAACGCCACATTCTCAAAGACATCCAGATGCGGGAACAGCGCGTAGGACTGGAAGACCATCGCGCACTCCCGCGCATTGGGCGGCAGGTGGGTCACACGCTGGCCGGCCAGGAAGACCTCCCCCGCCGTCGGCGCCTCGAAGCCGGCGATGATGCGCAGCAGCGTGGTCTTGCCGCAGCCGCTGGGCCCCAGCAGCGAGACCAACTCGCCGGATGCCACCTCCAGGGTGACGTCGTCCACCGCCCGGACCGGGGTGCCGGTCGGGTCGGCGAAGACCTTGGTGACGCCATCGACCAGCAGGGTCGCATTCCCCGATGGACCGGAGGCGCCGGGCGCCGTCGCGCGCCCCGTGCTCACAGGAACCTCCCCTGGACCGGACTGTAGCCGCCGCGGAGCAGCAGGCCGATGGTGCCGATGGCCGCCACAACGATGCCCAGCAGCACCAGGCTGTACGCCGCGGCCGCGTTGTACCGGCCCGAGCCCACCTCGCTGAGGATCTGCACGGTCATCAAGTTCCAGTTGGCCGAAACCAGGAAGACCGCGGCGCTGATGGCGGTCATGGCGCGCACGAAGGCAAAGACCAGCGCCGAGAAGAAGGCCGGCCGGACCAGCGGCAGGGTCACCCGCCGGAAGGTCAGGGCGCTGGAGGCCCCGAGGTTCTGCGCCGCCTCCTCAATGGCGGGGTCGATCTGACGCAGCACCGCGATGCCGGCCTGGATGCCGACCGGCACGTACCGGAAGACGAAGCAGGCGACCAGGATGGCCATGGTCCCGGTCAGCAGCAGCGGGCGCTGGTTGAAGGCCAGGATGTAGCCGATGCCGACCACCGTGCCCGGCAGCGCGAAGTTGAGCAGCGAGGTGAGTTCGAGCCCGCCCCGCCCGGGGAAGCGCCGGCGCACCACGAGGAACGCAATCGCCATCCCCAGCAGGCCCGAGATTGGCGTCGAGGTCACGGCAATGGCGAGCGTGTCCTTGATCGTCTCCCACCCCACGCTCACCACGTAGCGCATCGCCTCCAGCGACGGCCGGTTGTCCACCCCCCACGTGCGCGCGAACGCGCCGACGACGATCACTGCGTAGAACATGATCACGACCGACGCGAACAGGACCGTCAGGCCGAACAGGAGCCACGTGGCCACCGCGCTCGTCGCCTTCAGCGACGAGCGCCCGGGTTTCCCGGTGACGGTGGTGTAGCGCCGGCGTCCCACGACAAGCCGGTAGAGCAGGAAGGCCGCCACCGAGGGGAGCAGCAGCAGGACCGAGAGCGCCGCGCCCGCCTGCAGGTTGAACATCCCGGTGATCTGGAGGTAGGCCTGCACCGAGAGCACCGGAAAGGCGCTTCCGGCCAGCAGCAGCGGGTTGCCGAAGTCCGCCAGCGACTCGATGAAGACCACCAGGAAGGCGCTGGTGATGCCCGGAATCGCCAGGGGCAGGGTCACCCGCCGGAAGACCGTCGCGCGCGCAGCACCCAGGTTGAGCGCCGCATCCTCCAGGGTGGGGTCGATCCCCTCCAGCACGCCCCGCAGCACGAGGTAGGCCACCGGCGCAAACGTCATGACCTGCGCCAGCAGCAACCCTTTGAAGCCGTAGATGTGGAAGTCTCGCAGCCCCAGCAGGCCCGCCGTGATGATGCCGCCTCGGCCAAACAGCAGGATGATGGCGATCGACGACACGAACGGCGGCGACACGATCGGCAGGATGGCCAGCAGGTGGAGCAGCCGCCGCAGGGGGACCGCCGTCCGCACCAGCGTGTAGGCGTAGGCGAACCCGACCGCCACGCTGGCCGCCGCCGTCAGGACACCCACGAGCAGGCTGTTGGCGACGGCGCGCTGGACGTACCAGGAACCGAGTTGCACGCGGTAGGCGTCGAGCGAGAAGGGTCCGCCCGGCGTGAGGCTGACGATCAGGACGCGGACGAGCGGCCAGACGATGAAGATGAGGAGGGCGACCCAGATCAGCACCGCCGCCAGCAGCACCACGGGGTCCGCCAGCAGCCGGCGCCACTCCTGGCTCCTCCGGGGAGGGCCGGCGGTCAGCGTGCCCGCCTCAGCCATGGGCGCGTCGTGGAGGCGTCCTGACGGCCGTACCCTCACCGCCCGCCGAGGATCTCGTTGACCCAGCGGGTGACCAGGCGCTGGCGGTTCTTCCCCGCGAAGTCCACATCGTAGTTGATGAGCGGGATCAACCGCAACGACGGCAGGCCGGCCTGACGCTTGGCCTTGTCGGTCACCGGGAAGAAGAACGTCTCCTGCTCGGCCAGCGCGTTCTGGCCCTCTATCGAGACGAACCAGTCCACCAGGCGACGCGCTTCGGCCTCCCGGCGGGTCCCACGGATGATGGAGATGGCGGGCGCCTCGAAACCGACGCCCTCCTTGGGGAAGATCGTCAGCAGGGGATACCCGCGGAAGTAGAGCTGGTAGAGCGCGGGCGTGAACTGAATGCCCACCGCGACCTCGCCGAATGCCACCGCGCGCGAGGGCGCCGTGCCGCTGGCGGTGTAGGTCTGGATGTTGGGATGGAGCTGCTTCATGTAGGCAAAGGCCCGGTCCTCGCCCATGATCTGGACGAGGGTCACGACCATGTTGTACGCGGTGCCCGAGGTCTGCGGGCTGGGCATCTGGATCAGGCCGCGCAGCCCGGGCTGCAGGAGGTCCTGCCAGGAGGCCGGGCGCCTGAGGCCGCGATCGGCCAGCACCCTGGTGTTCAGACCGACGCCGAGGGGGTTCATGTAGAAACTCGTCCAGTAGCCGTCGGGGTCGCGGAAGCGGGCGTCCAGCGCTGCGGCGGCCGGCGACTTGTAGGGCTGGGTCAGCCCCCGGATCTTGGCGTCCACGTGGTTCTCGCTCGGCGCGCCGAACCAGACGTCGGCCTGGGGGTTGTGGCGCTCCGCTTCCATGCGGGCAAGCGCCGGGCCGGTGGACAGGAAGGTCATCCGGACCTCGATGCCGGTCGCCCGGCTGAACGCGCCCAGCAGTTTGCGGGCGTTCTCCTCGTCCACGCTGGAGTACACCGTGAGCGTCGGCGCCTGCGCGTGGGCGGCGCCTGACAGGAGCAGGAAGATCACGAGCATCCACACGATCCGTCGTGGCATCGCCTCATCCTCCTTAGACGTCCTCAGCGTTGGGTTCCCCTTTCCCGGCTCCGCACCCTGCACCGTTCGCGGTCCGGGCGGCGCGCATCCCCCAGTACCAGTATAGGAAGCCCTCCGGCCGTATCGAATTCCCCCTAGCGTGGCCAGGAGGACCCGGCGAGAGCCGGCCATGGTGGAGCAGGCGCAGCACTCGCTGCGCGAGAGCACCGCGGCGCTGCAGGGGTGCCTGGAGCGCGTGCCGGACGCCGTCGCCGACGCCTCGCGCCTCATCCTCGACGCTCTCCGCCGAGGTCGGAAGGCCGTCCTCTTCGGGAACGGCGGCTCGGCCGCCGACGCCCAGCACCTGGCCGCCGACCTCGTCGGCCGGTTCGGCCGGCAGCGGGCGCCAGTGCCCGCCGTGGCGCTCACGGCGGACACCGCGGTGCTCACCGCCGTCGGCAACGACTACGGGTTCGACCGCGTCTTCGCCCGGCAGGTGGAAGCGCTGGTCGGGGCGGGCGACGTGGTGATCGCCATCTCGACCAGCGGCCGCTCCGCCAATGTCGTCGAAGGGGTCCGGGCCGCCAGGCGCACCGGGGCGCGGGTGGTGGTCCTGACCGGGAGCGAGGGCGGCGCGCTGGCGCGCCTGGCCGATGTGGTGATCCGCGTCCCTTCCACCCAGACGGCCAGGATCCAGGAGGCCCACATCGCCATCGGCCACGCGATCTGCGCTATCGTGGAGGCCGCCTGGGTCCGTCGAGGGACGCGGTGATATCGGCGGTTCCGGCACCGCCAGGTGTGAGCCGATGTCGCTGACCGAGGCGCAGCCGGTGGTGGATCTCCGCGACACCCCGGTGGTGACCGTCGATCTGGACATCCTGGAGGCCAACATCCGCCGCCTCCAGCGCTACTGCGACGCCCACGGCATCGCGAACCGGCCCCACATCAAGACCCACAACCGCGCCGGGACCTACGTGTTCAACGACCGCGCCACCGTCGCCGCGGGCGCCATCCTCGACGCCGGCTCCAAGACCCTGTCGTCGGCCCTGGCCGGCCAGACCGGGCACGGCCGCATCGCCGGGTACCCGGACGCCGTGATCGCCCGCCTCAACGAGGAGCATGGCACCGTGGACCTCAGCGCCTGCCGCGCGCGGCCGGAAGTCGGTGAGATCGTCTCGGTCATCCCCAACCACACCTGCGTGGTGACCAACCTCCACGACCGGCTGGCCGGCGGGCGGCACCTGACCCGGGCGGTTCACGAGCCCCTGGGGCCGCCCCGCCGGCCCTCCCAGGGCACATCGTCCACGCCCGCGCGGCGGTTGAGCACTCTGGCCAGGATGAACAGGCAGTCGGAGAGCCGGTTGAGGTAGCGCAGGATCTCAGGATTGACCGGCTGCTCGCGGGCCAGCGTCACCGTTCGCCGCTCGGCGCGGCGCACAAGGGCGCGCGCCAGATGGCAGAGCGCGGCCTCCCGGCAGCCGCCCGGCAGGATGAAGGTCTGCAGCGGATCGAGTTCGGCTTCCCAGCCGTCGATCAGCGCTTCCAGCGAGGCGACCGCCTCGGCGCCGAGGGCCGGAACCCGACCGGGCTGGGGCGTGGCGAGTTCGGCGCCGACCTCGAAGAGCGTCCGTTGCATGGCGCGCACGACCGCCGCCAGGTCGGCGTCGAGGTGGGTGGCCACCAGCCCCAGCGCGCTGTTCGCCTCGTCCAGCGCGCCGTAGGCCTCCACCCGGGGATCGTCCTTGGGGACCCGGCCGCCGCCGAACAGGCCCGTCTCGCCGCGATCACCGGTCCTGGTGTAGATCTTCGGCATCGCCCTCCGCTCCACCGTCCGCCTCGCCGGCCCCCACAGCGGCGGCCGGCGCGTCTTCTCGCCGCCCTGCCGCAGGCACGGGCGGGATGTGGCTGGTGAACCACTGCACGATCAGCCGCAGGCGCTCGACGCGGTGCTGCGGCTTCCCGCTGCGTGAGAGGTCGTGGCTCTCGTCGGGAAAGCGCGCGAAGACCACCTCCTTGCCCTGCTTCTTCAACGCGGCAAAGAGCTGCTCGCCTTCGCTGATGGGGCAGCGCAGGTCGTTCTCGCTGTGGAGGATCAACAGCGGCGTCGTGATCCGGTTCACGTAGGCCAGCGGGGACTTCTCCCAGTAGAACTCCGGGGCGTCCCACGGGTCACCCGGGAACTCCCAGTAGCCCTTGAAGTACGCCAGGTCGCTCGTCCCCCACTGGCTCAGGCAGTTGGCGATGCTCCGCATCGTGACGGCAGCCTTGAAGCGCTGCGTGTGCCCGATAGCCCAGGTGGTCATGTAGCCGCCGTAGGAGCCGCCCTCCACGCCCAGGCGGTCGGGGTCCAGGAAGGGGAACCGCGCCAGCGCGGCGTCCAGACCGGCCATGATGTCGGCGAAGTCCTTGCCGCCCCAGTCGTGGTGCGTGGCCGCGGTGAACGTCTGCCCGTAGCCCTGGCTGCCGCGCGGGTTGGTGAGCACCACCGCGTACCCCAGCGCGGCCAGCACCTGGAACTCGTGGAAGAACGTCTCCCCGTAGGCCGCGTGCGGTCCGCCGTGAATGGCCAGAATCGTCGGGTAGCGCCGGAGGGGGTCGTAGCCCACCGGCGGAATCACCCACCCCTCGATCGTCCAGTCGTCAGCGCCGAGGTAGGCGAACCGCTGGGGCGCAGCCAGTTCCACCTCGTCGAGGAGGGCGTTGTTCACCGCGGTGAGGCGGCGCTCGGTGACGACGACCGGCCGGCCCTCGTCGAGTCCTTCAACCTCGCCGACCCAGAGGTCGCCGGGCGTAGCGGGATCCGAGATCGCCATCGCCACGCGGCGGCGGGCGGCGTCGTAGGATTCAGCGTAGATCTCGCGCCGGCCCGACGTCAACAGCCGCACGCCGCCCGTCGCCACGTCCACCGCCGCCAGCTGCGTCGTCCCGCCGTCGGCCACCATCACGAAGACGAACCGGCCGTCAGGCGACCACACCGGCCGCCCCGCGGTGGGATGGGCGCGCATGTCCGAGATGATGTGGTGGACGAGCGAGCGGTCGAAGTGGCGGGTCAGACACCGAGGCGGCCCGCTCCCGTCGGCAGGAACCACCCAGAGCATCACGTTGGACGCCTGCATGCAGGCGTTCTCATGGCCCAGGTAGGCGATCATCGACCCGTCGGGCGACCAGGCCGGCGCGAAGACCGGTCCGACCCCACCGGTGAGCCGCCGCAGGTCCCCGCCGGCCAGGGCGAGGACCCAGATGTCGGCCACGTTGGTGTAGTCGGCGTCGTCGTTGCGGTTCGCCACCAGCGCCAGGTGCGTCCCGTCGGGACTCCACGCCGGATCCCGGTGATCGAAGTCTCCGGTGGTGACCTGACGGGCCGGTCCCCCCTCGGACGGGACGACGAAGATGTGCTTGTAGCGCCCGTCCCAGAACCCCTCGCCATCGAACTTGTGCCTCATCCGGGTGATGATCCGCACGTCGCTGGAAGGCTGCTCGACACGCACGGGCTTGCCGGTGAAGGCAATCTGGGTCCCCTGCGGCGACCAGACGGCCTCGGAGGGGCCGTGCTCACCCTGTGTGATCCGCCGCGCCTCCCCGCCGTCGACGGGAATGACCCACAGGTGCTTCGGCGGCCTGCGGTCGGAGGGCGCGGCCCCGCGGTCTGAGAGGAAGAGCACGCGCGTCCCGTCGGGCGACCAGACCGGGGACTGGTCTCGCGCCTCGCCGGTCGTGAACTGCCGGGGCGTCCCGCCCGCAGCGTCTACCAGCCACAGCGCCGACCGATATCCCGGCGTCGGCGGACCGTCGGCGCGCGGGAGGTCCTCGATGACTTCCTGGGCGTAGACGATGGTGCGGCCGTCGGGCGAGGTCGCCACGTGGGTGATCCACCGGAACGAGAGCAGATCCTCGATGGTCATCCGTCGCGCGCTCATGCAGCCTCCATGTGACGGTGACGTCAGGGAGCGAACACTCCCTCGAAGCGGAGGACGAGCCTGCATGCTTCGCGAGGTCGAACGTCACCGATGTCCTTGAGCATGGCCGTCACTCCAGGGGCTTGATCCTCTTCAAGGTCCAGGGTTTCACTGGCGATGATCGCCTGCTGCTCACCGTATCGAGCGCGAATGAAGCGGCATGTGCTCATGGTAGTCCATCGCGATGATGAGGACTCGACCTACCGCCCCCACGCCAGCCGCTCGATGAGCGGGGCCGGCAGGCCCGCCGCTTCCATCTTCCTCTGGGTCTCCTCGATCGGGTAGGGGACCCGATGCAGCGTCGCCGTCTGCGCGTCGGTGTCGAGCACCAGGTACGCGGCCCGGGGATCGCCATCGCGGGGCTGGCCCACGCTGCCCACGTTGAGGATGTAGCGGCGGTCGGGCCGCAACGCCAGCGGCACCCCGGCCAGCAGGCCCTGGGCGCTCACCCGGTGCTTCGATTCCACGAAGACCACGGGCTGGTGCGTGTGCCCGACCAGGGCGACGCGGAACTGATCGGCCACGAAGCTGGCGCGGGCGGCGCGGAGATCCAGGATGTACTCGTCCACCGGCTGACGCGGGCTCCCGTGGACAAGCAGGAGGCCTTCCAGGTCCTGGCGCGGGGGCAGGCCGGCGAGAAAGGCGCGGGAGGCCGGCGTCAGCGCCTGCTGGGTCCACACGATGGCGGCCTGGGCGAGGACGTTGAAGTCGTCGATGGGACGGCCGCCCAGGGCCGCCTGGTCGTGGTTCCCGAGCACGGCGGCGCGCAGGCGCGGGCTCACCCGCTCAATGCACCCGTTGGGATCCGGCCCATAGCCCACGAAGTCGCCCAGGCAGACCAGCACATCCGGGGGCGCGCGGTCCAGGTGCGCCAGCACGGCGTCGAGGGCCTCCAGGTTGGCATGGATGTCGGAGACGACCCCGATGCGCATCGGCGGGATCAGTCCAGCCTGCGCAGCGCCTGCTCGATCTCCTGGACCTCGTCGGGGCCGGGGGGCGGGGGCGTCGGGCGGGGCGCCGTCTTCTGGGTGCGCAGGAATCGCCGGAGGATGAGGGCGCCGAGGATCAGCGCTGCGGGCAGGGACAACCACAGCACCAGGCCGCTGCCCCGCGGCGGCGGCGCGGCCAGCACGCCCTCCCCGAACTGCGCGATGAAGTACGCCACGATCTCCTCGCGGGTCTGGCCGGCCTGGAGTCGTTCGCGGATGATCTGGCGCATCTGCTCGGCGAGCTGGCTGTTGGACTCGGCGACCGTCTGGCCGGCGCAGACGGGGCACATCAGGTCCCGGGCGATGCTGTGGACCTGATCCTCGAGGGTGGGCGCGGCGAGCCCGGTTCCCGCAGCGGCCGACAGCGCCAGGAGCGCCGCGGAGAGGCAGATGGCGGCGGCGACCGCGCCGCGTACCATCGCACCCGGTCGGGCCGCACTCATCCCAGAGCCCCCTCGGCCCGCCGCAGTTCCCACCGGCAGCCCAGGGCGCGGAAGAGGTCTGCCGCCGCGGCCTGCTCGTCCAGGGCCTCGGGACGATCCTGTACCAAGAGCGCCCGCGCCAGCACCAGGCGGGCGGCGGCCTGGTGGTACCGGTCGCCCTGCTGCCGGAAGACGGCCAGGGCCTCGCGCGCGACCAGTTCGGCCCTGGCGGCCTCGCGGGCGGCCAGCAGCGCGCCGGCGTATCCCAGGCCGGCCTCGGCGCGGCCGGAAGGGTCGCGGGCGGGCCAGCGCCGCCGCGCCTCCTCGTGGAGCGCGACGGCCCGGCGCACCGCCCGGCGATCTGTAGGGGTATGGCGGACGATCAGGTCGCCGCGGCTGGCGGATGCGGCGGCCAGATACTCGTCCCGGCGGACCCGGCGAGCCAGACGCATCGTCCGGTCAGAGAACGCGAGGCCCGCAGCCAGCGCGGCGTTCGCGCGGACCGGCACGACGTCGGCCAGATCCCGGTAGATCGCTTCCACCAGGGTGCGGTAGGGAATGGTCGCCGCGTCCCCCTGCGCCCGGGCGACCACGTTGACCAGTTCGCGGGCGCGTTCCAGTGCGGTCTCCATCGGCTCGGGCCGGCGCGTGTACCTGAGCGCCGTTGAGAGCCCGAGCAACCAGAGGGTCAGCCGCGCGGGGTCGCCCGACGCGCGCACGCGATCCTCGGCGGCCTGCAGCGCCTCGAGCGCGCGCTCGAGCGCCGGGTGCCCTTCGCTGAAGAACGCCCGCAGCGAGGTCCAGCCCGCCTCCAGCGGCTCCGCCTCCACCGCCCTCGCGCCCACGGCCCCTCACCACGCCCGTCCTGCTCGGACGCGCGCCGCCCAGAGGAACCCGAACAGCCACAGGGAGGCGACCATGGTCACCAGCAGGCCGGCGGGGATGCCGGCCCACACCGGGAGGTGCTGCTGGGCGAAGCCCAGGACGAACTGCAGCGCCCACACAAAGAGGAAGGCCACGGCGAACCCGCCGCGCGCGCCCGCGCGGGCCAGATAGGCCGTCGTGCAGACGTGCGCCAGGATCGGGAACAGCCACCCCATGACGGCAGCCGTGCTGGAGACGGCGGTGATGTACGGCGATCCGACCAGCTGCAGCGCGCTGGCGAGCACCGGCTGGGCCGAGACGAACGCGAATCCGGCTCCGGCGGCGGCGCCGTACGCCAGGCCCACGAGGGCATCGGCCGGGCGGGCGATGATGGCCAGCAGCGGCGCGGTGACCTTCACGAGTTCGCTCACGGCGGCGACGATGAGCAGGTAGGCCGCGGCGCCTCCCGGGGTGGTGACCTGGCCGACGTAGGGGCCCGCCCAGTCCCAGGCCATCTGCGCGGCTTCCCGGGCGATGGGGCTCACCGCGGCGCCGGCCACCAGACACAGCCACACCCCCGGCCGCCGGAGGACCGGCCAGGCGAGCGGGAGGAAGCCGGCGAGGGCGAAGAGTCCCGCGATGACGGTGGCATAGGACGGCGGCATGCAACAACCCTCAGGGAAGCGCGGCCCTGGCCATTGTAGGACACCGCGGGGGTCGGGTCAATTTGAGGGACGAGACGGCCCCACTCCGCGCGCCGGCGGTCCCGCCGCGGCGTTCGCCCTGGCCCACAGCGTCCGGACGATCTCCACCAGTTCACCGCGGCGGCGCTGCGTGGGCACCGGGACGGACGCCGGCTGTCCCTCTGCGTACCTGGTGCGGACGGTGGTGGTGTAGAACGGCGCCCAGAAGGCCTGCTCGTCACCCTCGAGCAGGATGACGACGCGCGAGCCGATGCGGGCTTCGAGCCGGCAGCGGCCGGGCGTGTGGACGACCCACGCGTCGGTGGCGCCGAATTCGCGGCGCAGGATGGCGCGCAGGCGCGAGGCCAACAGCGGCCGGCCAGGCCACCGCCTGGCCGGCCGCAAAGGCGCGGGCAGCCCCGGGGCGTCACTCACGGTTCAACAGGTGCACGCTGAGTTCGTCCAGGAAGGCCGACAGGTAGGCGGCGCCGACCTCCTGGGCCGGGGTCCCCGGCCGCAGGACCTCGTCGGGGACCTTGAGGGTCGCAACGATGTCGTGGACGTGCGGGCGGAGCGTGGTCAGGTACATGTGCAGGGACTTCCTCGCGGAGCGCGTGTGCGGCACCGGCAGCACGAAACCGTGCCGACGCTCGCCGGGCTCCAGCCGGCGGTCGCCTCTCATCTCCGCCACCTCCCATGGGATCCGCGCGATCACCTACGCGTGCGGGACCGTGAACTCGATCACCTTGGGGCCGGCCAGCCGCACGTAGTCCGCCGTCGCGAGTGAGATCGTCTCCCGATGGGAGCAGGCGTTGAACACCACCCGCGGTTGCTCGTGAAGGCGACGGTCCATGTACACGGGCATTCCGTACAGGTTTCCAAAGGGCGGCATCGCCCCGGTCTCGCAGTCGGGGAACTTGGCGGCAAACTCCTCCTCGCGGGCTAACCGGGCGACCTTGGCCCCCAGCGCCACCCGCAGGCGCACGAGGTCCACGCGGGAGGCCGCCGGCAACACCAGCATCACCTGCTGGCCGTCCACGTCGGCGATGACGACCTTGGCGAACTGCCGGCCCGGCACGTGCTCTACGGCGGCGATTTCCTGGGCGGTGTAGGCTTCAGGGTGGGGCGTGACCTCGTACCGGACGCCCTGCTCGCGAAGGTAGGCTTCGAGACGTTCACGTCCGCGCATGCCTCGCCTCCTTTCCTGGGGTTGCCGACTATCGTCCTCCGGTCGTCCACGCGCGCGCAATGAGGGCGGCCTGCGTGAGGGCGATCAGGGCCATGGCGCGGGCCTCGTCCCAGGTGAGTTCACGGGCGAACGTCCGGCGGAAGAACCCGCCCGGGCGCAGCCCGTACTGGACGAGCCCGGCCGCCAGCACCAGGACGCCGTAGAGCAGGTGCAGGCCGCGACGGGGCCGGGCGCCCCCCAGGAACAGGCCAGCGCCGACCAGCACCTGCAGGGCGACCAGGAGCAGTGCGACGAGGCTGAGCGTCCAGAACCACGGCGGCAACGACCGGCGCCCGACCGCGCAGGCGCCCGCGATCACTGCGAGGAGCGCGTACCCCACCATGAGCCCGAACAGCAGGACCGGCGCGGCGTGAACGGTCTCCATGACCCGAATGGGCTCCTGGAGGGGACGTTCCACGCTGTCCAGGACGGCCCCTGCCGCCCTGCTTCAGCCTGCGGGCCCGGTCACGTCTAGATCCATGGAGTCCCCCGGGGGCATGGCGGGGGATGAGCGCAGATGAGGCGGGCCTGGGAGTCTACCCCGCAGTGGGGTCACCCGGATGCGGCGCGAGGACAAAACGGGTATAGAAACCAGGCCGGCGGGCGCGGTGGTCCCGCGCCCGCCGCTGTCGGGGTGCGTGCAGGCAGACGACTACCGCCCGCCGAGGATGGCGTCCTTGGCGGCCTTGGCGACGCGGAAGCGGACGACGCGTCGGGCCGGAATCTTGATCGGCTCCCCCGTCTGCGGGTTGCGTCCCATCCGGGCCTTGCGGTTGACCAGAACCAGCTTCCCGATGCCCGGGATCGTAAACGAGTTCTTCGCCTCCCGGTAGGCCAGATGGGCCAGGTGTTCCAGGAACTGGTTGGCGACCTTCTTGGTGACGCCAACCTTTCCCGCGAGGTAGTCGGCGATCTTCGCCTTCGTCATCGGCTTTGCCATGCATCCACCTCCCGCGTCAGGTCTTCGGAGTTGGCGATTCCGCGGCGGGCGTGAAATCCCTGCATGGATCGGGCCTCCGCAAGCCGCCCGCGAGCACGTCAGCCCGGCCTCGATGCAGGAAGACAAGAAGGCGATTCAGCGGGCGGAGAACTGAAGGAGGATGGGGTCGTCCCGTCGAATTACGCCGCAATGTCAAGAGTTGCAAGACAGATTCAGACGGTTAACGCCAAGGTGGTGATGCAGATTACCGGGGTCCCGCCGCAGGGATCCAATGCGTGAGGGATGATGTGTACCGACTCCCAGGGGATCTCCACCGCGTGTCGCCCCTACAGAAGCGTCTGACTTCCTGAGAACTGCATCTGACCCTGCCTTCGCGAGCCGCGCCTCAATCACAAGATGAATCCACATCCCGCGGGGCTGCCGGTTGCGATTGTTTCAGTCGACTCAGGGCTGGTCCACCAGCAACCGACGCGTCGGGGAGGGGATTGCCATGAGAGCAAGCCGAAGGTGGCTCGTCATTGCGGTCCTCGCGGTACTCACGATTCCTGCACTGCGAGACCAACCTGCCCTGGCTCAAACACAGGCGTTTGTCGCCACCGGCCAGGCCAGGATCATCGGGGGGAACATTAACCTCGCTCAGCAGCGGGCCCTGGAAGCCGCATTGCGGTTCGCGCTGGAGGCGGCGCTC
>JAVKID010000130.1:0-6068 GCA_031459655.1 Candidatus Fervidifonticultor octavus
GTCTACGGCGACCACTGCACCGTGGTCACCGAGGAACTGGAACGCGCCTGGTTCTCCCCGGGCATGCGCGATCAGGTGGAGGCCATCGACTGCTTCCAGATGCCCTTCGAGCAGAAGTGGGGGTACGTCGAGGAAGACCGGCTGTTCATCGACGCGGTCCTGGGCGACCGGCCGCCGGCGGTGGGCGCGGACGACGGGTACCGGGCCACCGAACTGGTCGAGGCCGTCTACCGGGCGGCGCGGACAGGCCAGGCTGTGACGCTGCCGCTGGAGGGGTGAGCCATCCGGTGCGCTACCGGCTCGTGGTGGCCGACATCGACGGGACGCTGGTCAACGCCAGCCGCGAGATCACTCCCCCGGTGCACGCGGCGGTGCGGGCCGCGCAGGCTCTGGGCGTGCGCGTGTGCCTGGCGACCGGCCGGATCTGGCCGTCGGCGCGCCGGTTCGTGGAGGCCCTCGGTGCCGATCCGCCGGTCATCCTCTACAACGGAGGGATGGTCTACGACTTCACCCGCGATGAGGTGTGGCTGCGGCATCCACTGCCGGTCAGGCACGCCCTGGACGTGCTGCGCATCCTCCGGCGCCACCCCGAGGTCCAGCCGCACCTGTACGTGGACGACCGCGTCTACGTCCCGGCGATGACGGAAGCCACGCGCCTCTACCAGCGCAAGGACAGCCTCCAGACCGAAGCGGTAGGGGACCTGGCCGACTGGCTGGAGGCCGATCCAGCCCGGGTGCCCATGAAGATTTTGAATATCGGGGAACGGCCGGCCCTCCAGGCCCTCGCCCGCGACATCGAGGCCCTGCCGTACCGGGTCAACCACGTGTTCTCCGAGGTCAACTACCTGGAGATCCTCCCGCCCGGGGTCAACAAGGGCTTTGCACTGCGCGCCGCCGCCGAGCGCCTGGGGATTCCCCGCGAGGCGATCATCGCGGTCGGCGACAACCTCAACGATCTGGAGATGATCGAGTTTGCGGGTGTCGGCGTGGCAATGGCCAATGCTCCCGACGCCCTGCGGACGCGCGCCGACGTCGTCGCACCGAGCAACGACGACCACGGCCTGCGGGAGGTGATCGAGCGCTTCATCCTGTTGCCGCACGCCCGAGTTCGCCAGGATCGGCTGCGAGGAACCTGACGCACATCACCCATAAGGGGGGGAGGACATGAAGCGTGTGGTGAGCATCCTGCTGTTGGCGGCGCTGGTGTTGACCGGCGCCGGCGCCACCCAGGCGCAGGTGTCGAGGGTCGTCGTCTACTCGGCCCTGCCCGACCTCGAGACGACCCTCGTCAACCGCGAGTTCACGCGGCGGACCGGCATTCCCGTCGAAGCCCTGAGCGTGGCGGCCGCCGGCACCCTGGCGGCGCGCATCCGGGCGGAGAAGGACCGGCCGCGCGCGGACATCTTCGTGGGGGGCGACCGCGTGATCCACATCCCGCTGGCGCGCGAGGGCCTGCTGCTGCCCTACAAGTCGCCGGCGGCGGTGGAGGCCCGGATCAGCCCCACCTACCGCGATCCCGACGGGTACTGGCACGGCTGGTATCTCGGGGCGCTGGCCATCATCATCAACACCGACCGGTGGGACCGCGAGATGGCGCCGCGCCGGGTGCCGAAGCCGACCACCTGGGACGATCTGACGCGGCCTGAGTTCCGCGGGCACTTCATCATGCCGAGCCCGGTCACGACCGGCGGCGGCTTCATCTTCCTCGCGGCCCAGATCTTCCGGCTGGGAGAGGACCGCGCGTGGGCCTTCATGAGGGCGCTCAACGCCAACGCCTCGCAGTACACGCCGACCGCGCCGGGCACGATCACCCTGCTGGCGCGCGGCGAGGGCATCGTGGGCATGATGTGGGCCCACGAGGGCATCGGCGCCCGCCTGGCAGCCCAGCAGCCCCTGGAGACCGTCGTTCCGCCCGACACCGCCTTCGAGATCGGCGCGGTCTCGATCATCAAAGGCGGCCCCAACCCCGAGGGCGCCAAGGCCTATGTGGACTTCCTCATGAGCCGGGTGCCCCAGGTGATCAACGCCGCCTACGGCTTCCGGTACCCCGTGCGGGCAGACGTCCCGGTGCCGACCGGGGCCACGCCCTTCGAGCAGCTCAAGTTCGTCAGGTACGACCTGACCTGGGCGGCGGAGAACCGGGCGCGGCTCCTGGAGCGGTGGCAGCGGGAGATCGGCCGGTAGCAGGGCACGGGAGGACACAGGTGCGGTGCGGGGGTGACCGGGTCGGTCCCGCCGGCACCGGTCATCCCCGGCCGTCGCCACGCACCCATGGCCGTCATCCGCTGGGGTGAGGTCCGCCGCCACGCCGGCGACCCCGGGGTCGTCGTGGCCTTTGCCGGCGCGGCGGCGGTGCTGGCCCTCTTCGTCCTCTACCCCACCGTCCGGGTCCTGGTCTACCCCGGGCTGCAGGACTACCTGGAGATCCCCCGGAGTCTGCGCTGGATGCAGGCCGCCCGCAACAGCCTCGTGATGATGGTCATCTCCACGCTGACGGCGACGCTGGCCGGCCTGATCTTCGCTTTCGCCATCACCCGCCCAGACGTCCCGGGCCGCAGGCTCTTCCGCCACGTGGCCATGCTGCCGCTGTTCGCCCCGCCCTTCATGGTGGCCTTTGCCTACATCCTGATGTTCGGCCGGCAGGGCCTGATCACCAAGACGCTGCTGGGGGCCGACGTCAACATCTTCGGCTGGCACGGCCTGTGGCTGGTGCAGACCGTCGCCTTCTTCCCACTGGCGATGCTGATCATCATGGGCGTGCTCGAGGCGATCAACCCGAGCCTGGAGCACGCCGCCCGGAACCTGGGGGCCGACGAGCTGACCGTGGTCCGGACGATCTCGTTCGCGCTGGCCCGGCCCGGTATCGCCGGCGCGGCGCTGGTGGTCGCCATCTCGGTGCTGGCCGACTTCGGCAACGCCGTCGTCATCGCCGGCAACTATCCGCTGCTGGCCACCGAGGCGTGGTTCCGCATGGAGGGGATGGCCGACCTCCGCGGCGCGGCGCTGGTGGTCTCGATGCTGATCGTCCCCACGACGGTCCTGTTCCTGCTGGAGCGCTACTGGGTGAGCCGGCGCGTCTACACCACGGTGACGGGCCGCGGATCGCGCATCGAGCCGCCTCCCACGCCCCCGGTGCTCAAGTGGGGGGCGGCGGCCTGCTGCGCCGCCATGAGCGTCATGGTGATCCTGGTCTACTTCGGGGTCATCGCGGGAGGATTCACGACCAGCTGGGGACGCGACTGGACACCCACGCTGGCGCACTACCGCCTGGCCGCCGACCGCCTCGACACGCTGTGGGCCAGCGTGAAGATCGGCGCGCTGGCCGGGGCCATCACCGGGATTGTGGGCGTCGTGGTCGCCTTCCTGACCTCCCGCGCCCTGCCGCTGCGCCAGGTCCTCGACTTCCTGGCGGTGCTGCCGGGCGCGCTGCCGGGCGTGTTCGTGGGCGTCGGGTTCGTGCTGGCCTTCAACCGGCCGCCGCTGGAACTGGTCGGGACCGTGTGGGTCATCGCGCTGGCGCTGGCGTTCTGGCACCTACCCATGGGCTACCAGGCGGCCGCAGCCACCCTCAAGCAGATCGAACGCGCCATCGAGGAAGCCGCCACCAACCTGGGGGCGTCCGGCCTGCGCGTGCTGTGGGACATCTACCTGCCGCTGCTGCAGCGGGCGTTCGTCGGCGCGTTTACCGTATCGTTTATCCGGGCGGTCACCAACGTCAGCATCGTCATCTTCCTGGTCGCGCCGGGGAACGTGGTCGCCACGTTTGCCATCCTGAACATGATCGGCAACAACATCTGGGGCGCGGCCGCCGCGCTGACCACCATGCTGCTCGGCCTCACCTTCGCGTCGGTGGGGGTCGCCCAGGCGGCGGCGGGCCGGGCCATCCGGCCGATGAGGATGGGATGATGGCGGCGGGCGCGCACGTCCGCCTGGTGGAGGTGACCAAGCGCCTGGGGGCGACGCTGGCCGTGGACCACGTCTCCCTGGATGTGCCCGAAGGCCAGTTCACGACGCTGCTGGGGCCGTCGGGCTGCGGCAAGACCACCACCCTGCGCCTGGTCGCCGGCTTCTACGCGCCGGATGCCGGGGACATCTTCGTCCGCGACGTCCGGGTCACCGACATTCCGGCCCACCGGCGCAACATGGCCATGGTCTTCCAGGAGTACGCGCTGTTCCCCCACATGACCGTGGAAGAGAACATCGGCTACGGGCTGCGCATGCGCGGGATTCCCCGGCCCGAGGCCTGGCGGCGGATCGCCGCGGTGATGGACCTGGTGGGCTTGGCCGGGCAGGAGGGCAAGTTCCCCAGCCAGCTCTCGGGCGGCCAGCAGCAACGGGTGGCGCTGGCGCGCGCCCTGGTGGTCGAGCCCGAGGTCCTCCTGCTGGACGAGCCGCTGTCCAACCTGGACGCCAAATTGCGGGTGCGCGTGCGGACGGAGATCCGCGCACTGCAGCAGCGCCTGGGGAAGACGACGATCTACGTCACCCACGACCAGGAGGAGGCGCTGTCGATCTCCGACCGCATCGCGGTGATGAACCACGGCCGGATCGTGCAGGTGGGAGCCCCCCGCGAGATCTACTACCGGCCGGCGGACCGGTTCGTGGCCGACTTCGTCGGGCTGGCCAACTTCGTCCGGACGGCCGTGGAGGCGCCAGGCCGCGTGCGCCTGGGCGACCTGACCCTGCCCGTCGCCGCCGCGACGAAGCCCGGTCCCGCCACCCTGGTCGTCCGACCGGAGACCGTGACGCTGGCGGCCGCACCGCCGGCCGAGGGGGGGCGGCCCCACCTGCGGGGCACCGTCTTGGGCAGCGCGTTCCTCGGCGGCGTCGCCCGGTACTGGGTGGGGGCCATGGGGATGGAGTGGGTGGTGGACCAGGCCGCCCCGGGCGAGACGGCGTTTTCGGGCGAGGTCTACCTGGCGCTGGCCCCTGACCGCATGCACGTGCTGTACGACCACGAGGGCAGAGAGGAGAGGGAGGACGGCTCATGAGCAAGTGGCAACTCCCGCCGCCGGGCGGGCACATGGACAGGCGCACGGGCATCTACCTGCAGACGATGACGATGCGCGACATCGAGGAGCGGTTGAAGACCAACGACGTCCTGATCGTGCCCCTGGGAGCCACCGAGGCCCACGGGCCCAACGCGCCCATCGGCGAGGACATCTTCCTGGTCACGCGCATGGCCGAGGCGGTCGCCGAGCGGACCGGGTGCACGGTGTCCGAACCCCTGTGGTTCGGGTCACATCCGTATCACCATCTGGGAATGCCGGGCACGGTGGTGATCCCCGAGGATGTCTTCTGCGGCTTCGTGCGGGCCATGATCGCGGGGTTCTGGAACATGGGCTTCCGCAAGCAGATCCTGCTCAACGGCCACGGCCAGGAGTACGTGATCCCGGTGGCCATCCACCAGTTCGGCAAGCGCTACCGGGTCCCGGCGCTGATCGTGAACGTGAACTGGTACCACGCGATCCCCGACCACTTCTCGCTGAAGGCCCAGGGCGGGCCCTACGAGACGCCCTTCATCCACGCCGACGAGGTGGAGACCTCGTGGTGCCTGGCGCTCTTCCCCGAACTGATGAAGCAGGAGTGGGCGGTCGACAACACCCCCTTCGGCTTCCTGCCGGAGGGCCACGTGGACAAGGCCGGCAACCTGCTGCGCCGGCCGATCAACTGGTACGGCCACGTGGGCGCCGGGCCCATCGAGGTCCGGGCCTACCCCGAGGGGGTGGTCGGGAAGCCGACGCTGGCGGCCGCCGAGAAGGCACAACCCGGCGTCGAGGCGCTGCTCGACTATCTGGAGACACTCGTGACCGACATCCTGAAGACGTTCCCGCCCGGGGTGCTGCCGCCGATCGAGTACGTCACCGAGCGCGAGAAGGACGAACTGGACGCCGTCCTCAAGGGCCCGACGAAGGGCGGGAAGAGCATCTACACGCTGGCCTATCCGCCGTGAAACTCAGCCTGGTCGTCTCGGTCGAGGAGACTGCCTTCGATGCCGTGGCGATGCGCGGCGGGTGGGAGTCCGCGGTCGCGCGCCTGGGGGCGCTGGGATTCGACGGGGCCGAGCT
>JAVKID010000131.1:0-6059 GCA_031459655.1 Candidatus Fervidifonticultor octavus
ACGTGATCGTGGTCATGCAGGCGGGACACATCGTCGAGGTCGGCACCCCCCAGCAACTCTACGCCCGGCCCACAGCCCGGTTCACGGCCACCTTCCTGGGAGAGATCAGCTATCTCTTGGGCGCGGTCAGCCAGGAGGACGACGGCACGGTTACCGTCCTCACCCCGGCGGGCCCGCTCCGCTGCCTCAACCCGCACCCGATGAGCCGGCGGACGGCCCTGGTGGCCGGCGTCCGGCCCGAGCACGTGAGTGTGCGCAGACACCACCCGGTCGGGGAGCCCAATACCTTCGAAGGGACGATCCTCTCCGCCCTGTTCGAGGGGGGCCGCGCGAAGTACCGCATCGCGCTGGACGGCCTGACGGTGCTGGCGTACGGCCCGCCGGGTTTCGCCCCGGGCGAGCGGGTCTGCGCGGTCATCGATCCGGCCCAGGTCATCCTGCTGCCCGATCTCCCGGCCGGGTTCAACCCGCCTGAAGCCTCCCCATCGCCCGGCGCGCTGCGACGACCATCGCCAGGGACGTCAGGCTAATCACGACGCCCAGGGCGGCCATGCGGCCCTGGTGACCGTCGAGCCACAGGTGGTAGAGCAGGGGCCCCACGGGCTCCGATCGAGGGGTGTAGAGGAAGAGCGAGGTGCTGAATTCCCGCAGGAAGATCGTGGCCAGGATCACCCATCCCGCCGCAAACCCCGGGCGCAGCAGGGGCAGGAGGATGCGTCGGAAGGTCCGGGCGAGCCCGGCGCCGCAGATGCGCGAGGCCTCTTCGAGTTCGCCGTGGACCTGCACCATGGTGCTGGTCATCGTCCGCAGCCCATAGGGAAGGAACCGGGTGATGTAGGCGATGAGCAGGATCCAGATCGTGGCGTAAAGGGGGACCGGGAAGCGGACGTAGCCCCAGAGCAGGCCGATGGCCAGGGCCGTTCCGGGGAACGCCCAGGGGACGAAGGCCAGCACCTCCAGGACGCCGCGCCCGGGGACCCGGGTGCGCACCGTGAGGTAGGCGACCACCGAGCTCAGGAGCATCGCGAGGGTGGCGCCGACGGTGGCCAGGGTCACGCTGAGCCGCAGCGCCCGCGCCACCCGGTCGTTCTCCATGAGGTAGACGTAGTGCTTACCCGTGAGCGCCTGCAGCGTCTCGCGGGTCGGGACCTCGTAGAACGGCAGCAGCGAGGTGAGAACGAGCACGCCGATCGGCAGCAGCACGATGAGGCCCAGGATGAGCAGGGCGACGGCCGAGGCGGCGTAGCGCCAGCCTCCCAGGTCGATGGCCTGGGGACGGTACCCGCGGCCGGTGATGGTTGCGAAGCGTTCCGTGCGGCCGACCAGTCGCCGGTAGACGTAGACGAAGGCCATCGTGATGGCCAGCAGGCTCATGGCGTAGGCGGCCGCTAGGTTGTGGTTGGGCGGGTACTCCGCCAGGGCCTCCCGGAAGATCTTGGTCGTCAGCACCTCGATGCGGGCGGGCAGCGCGATGATCGCGGGCACATCGAAACTCTCGATGGCGCGCACGAAGTTCAGGATGCCGGCGGCCAGCAGGGCGGGGAGGACCAGCGGGGTCGTGATCCGCCTGGCGGTCTGGAGGGAGGTGGACCCGGCGATACGGGCCGACTCCTCCAGGGACGGGTCCATGGATCGCAGGGCGCCGGCGATGACGAGAAAGGCCAGCGGCGCCAGCACGAGCCCTTCCACGAAGATCATGCCCGGCATCGAGTAGACGTTCAGCGGCGGCAGCCCCAGGCGCTGCACCACGGCCAAGTTGAACAGCCCGATGCGCGGGCTGAGCAGGAGGACCCAGGACGTCGCGATCAACAGCGGCGGGAGGACGTTGGGCGCCAGCGCCACGAGTTCGAACAGGCCCCGCCCGGGCGCGTTCGTGCGCACCGTGATCCAGGCCAGCGCGCCGGCCAGGGCGAGCGAGAGGGCCGAGGCGCCGGCTGCAAAGACGACCGACGAGCCGATCAGCCGGTAGGTGTGCGGATCGCCATAGGCCGCCGCATAGTGGGCCAGGGTGAACCGTCCGGCGACACCCAGCGGTGCGTCGCTGAAGCTGCCGACGAAGAGCATCACCGTGGGGTACAGGGCCAGGAAGGCGAGCACCGCCCCGGTCGCCAGCGCGGGGACCAGCGCAGGGTCGACCTGGACCCTCAGGCCGGCGATGCGCCGGACCTGCGCCGTGCCGGAGGCCATCGGAGGGTCAGCGCCTCAGGAAGTACCTCCCGAACTCCTCCCGGAATTTCCTGAGCTCCGCGTCGTCGAGGTCGTCCATCATGACGATCCGCAGTTTGTCGGCGTCCCTGATGGGGGGGTAGACCCCCGGCACCAGGACGAACTCTCCCGCCCGCGCCAGGGCCAGCAGCCCCAGCCGCGAGGTGAGCAGGTCGATGAACAGCTTGCCGGCGTTGGGGTGGTCGGGCCTCGCCCCCAGGGCCACGTGGTGGGCCTCCGCGAGCACCGGGTTCAGGCGCACGTAGTCCAGCGGCGCGCCGTCCTGCCCGAAGACGTGGACGTACTTGACGTAGCTGATCCCCAAGGGGAATTCCCCCGCAATCACCTTCTGCGCCGACGGAATGAACGACTCCACCAGCCCCACCTGCCCGGCGATGCGCTCGACGAAGGGGCGGTGCTGCGGCCCCAGGACCTTCTGGAGATTCGACAGCCACACGGCCGTCGTGGTGTGCTGCGTGGGATCGGGCATGACCACCTTGCCCTTCCACCTGGAATCGAGCAACTCCGCCAGGGACTTCGGCGCATCGTCAGGCCTCAGCAGGCGCGTATTGAACAGGATGCTGACGACGACGACCCGATAGGAGGGGGAGAGGATGCCATCGGGGTCGTGCGTGGCCACGGGGAAGGCTTCATAGGATGGGGCGGTATACTTCCCGAACACGCCCGCCCGCTTCATGATGAGCATCGGGCTGCGGTTGGTGAGCACCACATCGAACTGGGGCCGGCCGGCCCTCGCTTCGGTGAGCACGCGGTCGGTGACGCGGTTGCTGGCCGCCCGCCAGTACTCCACGCGGACACCGTACCTACCCTCGAAGATCTTCTGGATGACCTCGAAGACGTCGGTCTCCAGGGACCCGTAGACGACGACCCTGCCCTCCCGTCTGGCGGCGCCCACCAGGTCGGCCTGCGCCAGCGCATCCGACCCCCAGGACACGAGCACCCCACCGAGGAGGCAGGCCGAGACCGCAGAGACGATCCGTCCTGCGCGCATCGCATTTCCCCCCCGTCGCGCGGCTTTGGGCGCTGTGTTCGCCGCATGTCCGGGCCTCCCTGCATGCTATACTTCCGGATAAGCGGCGGTCCGGGTCGGAGCGTCGGGACGGGGGAGGCAGGAGGGTCGCGGACCATGGCGGTCAGGGAGGAGACACTGGGGTCCTATGCAGGACTGGTAGCCGATGATCCGCGTGAGTTTCGGGTTCACGGGTCCATCTATACCGATCCGCAGCTCTTCGTCGCGGAGATGCAGCGCATCTTCGAGCGGTGCTGGGTCTACGTCGGGCACGAGTCAGAGGTGTCGGCGCCCGGCGACTACAAGACGGTGGTGGTGGGGACCCAGCCGCTGATCCTCACCCGCCACGAGGACGGACGCATCTACTGCCTGTACAACCGCTGCCGGCACCGCGGCGCCGTGGTCTGTCGGCAGGAGCGCGGGCACTCCAACTTCTTCCGCTGCCGCTACCACAACTGGGTCTACGCCAACAACGGGGCCCTCATTGGCATGGCCCAGAGCACGGGCTATCCTGACGACTTCGACAGGCGCGCCTACGGCCTGGTCCCCGCGGCCCGACTGGAGAGTTACCGGGGGATGCTGTTCGTCAACCTGTCGGATCGGGGGCCCGGACTGGCCGAGCACCTGGCCCCGGTCCGCCGGTACATCGACTACTGGTTCGGGCGCTCTCCCGTCGAAGAGATCGAGGTCTGCCTGCCGCCCCATCGGTACGAGTATCCGGGCAACTGGAAACTGCAGGCCGAGAACGGGTCCGACGGCTATCACGGCAACTACGTGCACCTCTCGTGGCAGCGCGTCCTGGCGCTGGCGAGAGAGTCGACGGTGGAGGAAACCCAGCAGTACCGCCAGGCGGGGTGCACCCGTGGCCTGGCCAACGGCCACGGCGTCCTGGAGCGCCCGGGCAGCCTCAACCCCAACTCGAGCTGGACCGCCCGGATGATGCACCGCTATCCGGCCTATGCGGAGGCCATGCGCGCCCGATTCTCAGACGAGGAGCTGGTGGAGATTTCGGCACGGCGCAACATCTTCGTGTTCCCCAACCTCTACCTCTTCGAGACCCACTGCCGGGTGATCGTGCCCAGGGCTCCGGATCGGACCGAGGTGCATCTCTATGTGTACGCCCTGCGGGGCGTCCCCGACGCCATCAACGAAGGGCGGTTCCGCGGGCACGAGCGGTTCTTCGGCCCGGCCGGCTTCGGGACGCCTGACGACATCGAGGTCTTCACGGAGGTCCAGACGGGGGTGCGGGCGCGCGGCGTCGAGTGGAACCTGCTCAACCGGGGCCAGCACCGGGAGCGGTTCGAAGCGGGTGAGTGGATCGGCCACACGACCGATGAGGCGCCGCAGCGGTCGCTGTACCGCCAGTGGCGGCGCATGATGGCGGACGGTGAGCGCGCCGATGCCTGAGCGGCTGAGGGCCGAGGAGGCGGAGCGCTTCCTGTTTGCCGAAGCCCGGCTCCTGGACGAGCGGCGCTTCGAGGAGTGGGAGGCCCTCTTCGCCGACGACGCCGTCTACTGGCTGCCGATCGATCCAGACAAGGACCCCTCGCAGGCCGTCGCCATCATCTACGACGACCGCCAGCGTCTCCATGAGCGCGTCTACCGGTTGACGAAGACCCCGGTGCTCGACCAGAATCCTCCGTCGCGGACCATCCGCTTCGTCTCCAACGTCGAGGTCGCCGACGGCGAGAGGGCCGACGAGGCGGTTGTCCACTGCCGTCAGTTGATCGCCGAGATGCGCCCCGGGGGCCCGGGTCAGGAAGGCCTGAACGCGCCGCGGCTCTTCGCGGCGCGCTGCCAGTACCGGCTGCGCCAGGTCGGGGGCGCCTGGAAGATCGCCCTGAAACAGGTGGTCCTCCTGACCTCGGACGAACCCCAGTACAACCTCTCCTTCATCCCCTGAGGATGGCGCCTTTCGGACGGTCCGCCACCAGCACCACGTCCCTCGCCCGGCTGGGTAACGTCGAGGTGAGCAGATACGAGACGGCGACCGGGGCGCGGCTCCGCCTGCGGAACCTAGCGCCGGAGCCGATGGAGGCCTTTCTTGACCCCCTGGAGCTCGAGGGCCTCACCCGCGCGCGCCACAAGGCGTTCCCGCTGCTGGGCGGCGTGCCAGGCCGCCCGGGGGCCCGCGCGGGGCCGGAGGAATCCGTGCTTCGCGCCCCAGCGGGCGAGCACCTGGAGCGCTTCCAGAACGAGTTTGCCCTCGTGGGCGTGGCCGTGGCGCGGTCGCCCGCCAGCGAGGGCCTGCTCATCCGCGACATGAACGCTGGACTGGGCATCCTGCTCACCCCGGCCGAACTGGAGGCCCTGCTGCGGGTGCGCCACATGGACTTCGCCCCGCTGGTGGACACCAGCGACCTGGTCGCGATTCCCGACCCCGACATCGACGAGGTCTAGCTTTGGTGAACGCCGGCGATCAGACGGTGCGGGCCGCGGTGACTCCTGCCCCGCTGGTCACCGAAGTCCGGGCCTTCCGCCTTCCGCCCGTGGGCCCCGACGACGGCCTGCTGGAGGTGGAGGCCTGCGGGCTGTGCGGGACCGACTGGGACTTCTACACGCGGCGTCGGGGCGCGCATCTGGGAGCGCTCATCCTCGGCCATGAGATCGTGGGCCGCGTCGCGGTCGTGGGCGAGCGGGCGGCCGCACGGTGGGGGGTGGCGGAGGGCGACCGGGTGGCGGTCGAGGAGTTCCTCCCGTGCGGCCACTGCGAGTTCTGTATCTCGGGCCGGCCCGCCCTGTGCGAGGCCACCGACTCGAGGTCCCAGCGGCCCTTCCTCCGCTACGGCGCCACCCCGATCGACGTGCCGCCGGCCTTGTGGGG
>JAVKID010000132.1:0-6054 GCA_031459655.1 Candidatus Fervidifonticultor octavus
GCGCCGCAGCGGCGGGGCGTCGTTGCGGAGCACGCGGCCGGAAGGGTCGAGGAACTGCAGGGCGCCGTCCAACCCGACCTCAACCCGGAGGGCTTCACTGGCCAGTACCCACCGGCCGGCCTTCTCGCGCAAGCCGACCGGCACCTCGGGCCAGTCCGTCTTCGCCAGCGCGTAGGGGACCGGAAGTGTTCCCGGGCCCCAGGTGACGCGGACCAGGTCGGCGGCCAGGAACCGGATCTCGAGGTCGGCGCGGTCGAAGCGGAACCGCGCCCCGCCCGCCAGCGGTGTCGCGCCCTGGCCGTGCCCGGGAGGCTCCGGCGTCCCGGTCGGCTGGGGGAGGCGAAAACGCCGGCTGACCAGCCACCTGACGACCGAGTAGTGCACCGATCGGGCGACGCCCCGTGCGCCGACGACGCGCAGGGCGGCCAGCAGCGGGTGATTGTTCACATCTGCAGACAACGTCCGTGCGCGGCTGACAGGCTGAGGTCGGCGCGGCGCGCCGAGAGGGCGTGGAAGCGGTTCAGGCGCGCCAGGACCAGGCTCTCCAGTTCCGCAGCCGCCGGATCGTCGCACAGGTGCAGCCACTCGATGACGGCCAGGGCTTCCTCCAGGGCCGCGATCGCGCGGTCGGGTTGCCGCAGCCGGTGCTGGTAGACCTTCGCGGCCTCGACCAGGGCCCGCACCCGCCAGGCCCCCCGGCCGCCGACCTCGTGCTCCCACAGCGCCAGGAGGTCGTCCCAGCCTGCCCGGCGTCGCAGGATCCGGGCGATCCGACCGGCAATCCGCCACCGCACCACCGGATCGTCCTCCACCGTCAACGCCCGCCGCAGCGCCGCCAGCGCCCCGGCCTCATCGGCGGCCTGGAGGCGCAGCACGCCCAGGCCTTCCCAGTCCACCGGCGGCGGGGGGTCCTCGCCGTCCTCGACCCACCGCCGGACGCGGCGGCGCAGGTGCAGCAGGCACAGGACGTCCTGCTGGTTGTGCGTGAAGACCGGCTCGAGCGGCCCCGGGTCGCCGGTGCGCAGGTAGTCGAGATACATCCCGGGGATCTCAGCCGAGTCCACATCGTCAGGCCGCTCGATGCCCAGCGCGAGCCGTTCGACGGCGGTCAGCCGGTAGGTGCCCAACGGCCGGTGCCAGAGGCGCCGCGCCGCGCTCATCAGGTCGGCGTGGTCGGCCGGCGGGTCGACCGGCAGGCGGCTCATGATGTAGCGTGCCTCCAGGATCGGCCAGTCGAAGCGACGGCCGTTGAAGGTCACCAGGGTCTCGGCCTCCTGGAAGCGGTCCCGCACGGCTTCCAGCATCGCGGCCTCGCCCGACAGGCGGCGCAGGAAGAACTGTTCGACGACCACCGCGTCGCCGTCTACCGTCGCCAGGCCGATGAGGAACGGGGTCGTGCCGGTGCCGCCGGCGAGGCCGGTGGTCTCGGTGTCGAGGAACAGCGCCCCGGCGTCCGACGGATGCGGTCTCTCCCGGCCGAAGACCTCGCGCACCAACTGGACGCGCCTCCGCACCTCATAGGGCGGCCCGTCGTGGAGCGGTCCCCGGCGCCACGGATCGGGCCGCGCGCGGCCGAGCACTCCAAGTCGCTCCAGCCGGTCCCGCGAGGCGCTCTGCCGCACAGCACTGTCCCCTCCGGTGCCATCGCGCACGGCGCTGTCCCGTCGCGGGTCGTTCCGCAGCAGGTTATCCCACAGCCCCGGGGACCAACCGGACATCGAGGACCTCCAGCGCGCGCGCTTTCCCGTGGTTGCCGACCTCCAGCACCGGTCCCACGCAGGACGGGCAGCCGGCCTCGCAGGGGCACGCGGCGATCAGGTCGCGGGCGGCCGCCAGCACCTGGGGATGCAGGCGGAAGAGGCGCTCGGCGAAGCCCACGCCTCCGGGGATCGCATCGTAGAGGAAGACCGTCGGCCGGCCGGTGTGCGGGGAGTGCGCCTCGCAGGCGCGGCCCAGGTCGCGCGGGTCGCACATGAGGAACAGCGCCGCCACATGGGCCAGCGCGTGCGAGAGGCCGACGAGCAGGCCCTCCACCTCCTCCCGCGGGATTGGCAGGTCGGGCAGGGCCAGCCAGTAGGCGGTCGTGTGCAGCGTCGACTCGGGGAGGTGGATCGGGCCCCAGCCCACGTTCTCGTGCCGCTCCAGTGTCAGTTTCTTGAAGATCGTCGGCCGGTAGGTCACGGCCACCTCGCCGTGGGCCGGGGGCGGCGAGGCGTCGCCCCTGGCCAACTCGGCCAGCACCCGGATGTCGGTCGCAATCTGGGCCGTCGTATAGTAGCCGACGTCGACGCGGTGGACGTAGGCCTTGCGCTCCTCCCAGGCCAGCCGGTCCACGTGGTACTGCTGGCCCAGGTGGAGGTAGATGGCGTCCTCGTGGACCAATCCCGGGGCGCTGGCCAGGTCCACCTCGCCGACGACCCGCGGCGATGGCTCGGTGGTGTCGATGATGACGACGTTCTCGGGAGAGGCGGCCCGCAGCGAGACGTCCTGCGCCGGATAGGCGTCGGCGATGTAGTGCCAGCGGCCGCCTTCGTGGTGGACGATGCGCTGCCCGGCCAGGTAGTCCAGGATTTCGGGGAGCGTGCTCGGGCCGAACCGCTCGCCGTCGTCGATGGGCAGTTCGAAGGCGGCACAGCGCACGTGGCTGGTGAGCACGTAGAGGTTGTCGGGGTTGATCAGACCCGCCTCGGGCGACCGGCCGAAGAAGTACTCGGGGTGCCGCACGATGTACTGGTCCAGCGGATCGCTGGTCGCCACCAGGATGGCGGCGGCCAGGTCCTGCGTGCGGCCCGCGCGGCCGGCCTGCTGCCAGGTCGAGGCCACGGTCCCCGGATAGCCGACCAGCAGCGCCGCCTGCAGCCGGCCGATGTCGATGCCCAACTCCAGCGCATTGGTGGCGGCCACCGCCAGCACCTCACCGCTGCGCAGGCCCTGCTCGATCGCGCGGCGTTCGCCGGGCAGGTAGCCCGCCCGGTAGCCGGCGATGCGCTCGCCTGGGATGTGGTGGTCTTTGGCGAGGCGCTTGAAGCCGGTCGTGAGGAGTTCGGCCGATCGGCGGCTGCGGGCGAAGGCGATGAAGGGGATGCGGTTTCGGATGAACTCATCCGCCAGCCGCTCGGCTTCGGCCAGGGCGTCGCGCCGGATGCCCAACTCGCGGTTGATCACCGGGGGGTTGTAGAAGGCGAAGACCTTGGGGCCAGAGGGCGCGCCGTTGTCGTCGACCAACGCCACCTCGTCTTCCAGGAGCCGCTCGGCGAGTTCCTTGGGGTTGCCGATGGTGGCCGATGTGCAGATGAACTGCGGGGCCGTCCCGTAGAAGCGGCAGATGCGCCGCAGTCGGCGCAGCACGTTGGCGGCGTGGCTGCCGAACAGGCCGCGGTAGGTGTGCAGTTCATCGACGACGACGAAGCGCAGGTGCTCGAAGAGGCGCAGCCACTTGGTGTGGTGGGGCAGGATCGCCGCGTGCAGCATGTCGGGGTTGGTGACGACGATGTGGCCGGCGGTCCGGATCGCCCGCCGCGCGGGGCCCGGCGTGTCGCCGTCGTACGTGAAGGTCCGGATCGGGGTGTCCAGGGCTCTGATCAGCGCCTGCAGTTCGTCCACCTGGTCCATCGACAGGGCCTTGGTCGGGAACAGGTAGAGGGCGCGGGTCTCAGGCGCCGCCAGCAGGGTGTTGAGGACTGGGAGGTTGTAGCACAGCGTCTTGCCCGATGCGGTCGGCGTGACCACGACCAGGTGCTGGCCTGAGCGCACCACCTCGAAGGCTGCGGCCTGATGGCTGTAGAGCGCCTCGATGCCCGCCTGCTGCAGGGCCGCGACCAGGCGGGGGTCGACTTCGCGGGGGATGGGGGCAAAACGGCCGGCCCGCGCGGGGATGTGGTGCCACGCCGTGAAGTGGCGCCCGGTGGACGGGTCGCTGCGGAGACGGTCGAGGATCTGCTCGAGGGTCATCGGTCTCCCCGGTCGCCGGCCATGCGAACACAAGTTCGACGCCGGGGAGCCCTCGCTCCTGCTCAAGGAGCCCCGGAGGGACGCTAGAATCTGGCCGACCGGAACAGGGCCCAGCCCACCAGGACGAGGAACGTCACCCCGAGCATGGTCTCCAGGAGCCCGAGCTGGCTGAGGGCTCGGAGCGCCAGAATCCAACCGACGCCAAACCCTGCGAGGCTCATGAACAACCAGTTGTGTGCCGTCGTCATCCCGGTCCCCCAGATCTGGGCCAGCATGTGCCGGAAAGACTTATGCCCCAGGCAGCGGCGGTTTTAGACCTCGCGGGGTGACCGCAGTGGATCCACACTGGTGGAGTGGCTCGAACAGGGCCTCCCGGCAGGAGAGTCCTGAGCCCGGGCTGAAGACTCATGCCCGCGGTCTGTCAAGACCGGCCCATGCGGATCATCGATCGGTACGTCGTCCGAGAACTCCTGCCCCCCTTCATCCTCGGGCTCGGGGGGTTCCTCGTCATTCTCGTCGGGGACGTCCTCTACACCCTCGCGGAGTACATCGCCAGCGGCCGGGTCTCCTTGGACGTCGTGCTGCGGCTGCTCGCCTACAAGATGCCGGCCATCATGGTTATCACGTTCCCCGTCTCGACGCTGTTCGGGACGCTGCTGGGCCTGGGCCGCCTGGCACGCGACTGCGAGTTGCAGGCCATGCGCCTGATGGGCATGAGCCTGCCGCGACTCTTCGCGCCGGTCATCGCCTTCGGTCTGGGCATCACCGGCCTCACCCTGGCGACCAATGAGGTCATCTCCCCGTGGGCCAACCAGCGGGCCAATGCGCTGATCCGCCGGGCGCTGCTGGGTGAGGCCTTTCCCGAGGTGCGCGAGCAGATCTTCCTGCGCGCACCCGGCAACCGCGTCCTGTACGTGAACCAGATTGACCGGGAGGCGCGTGTGCTGCGTGACGTGATGATCTTCGAATCCGAAGGACCGCTCCCGAGGCTCATCACCGCCAAGCGGGCCCAGTGGTCCACCCGGACGTGGGTGCTGCACCATGGAGTGCTACGCGAGCTGGATGCCGAAGGATTCACCGCCTACGAGGCGACGTTTGCCACCCTCCAGATCACCGTCGGTCTCGATGCGTCGGGCTTCTTTGAGGCACAACGCACCCCCGAAGAGATGACGATCAGGGAACTGCGGTCCCAGGTGGATCTGTTCCGCGCCGGCCTGCCGCCACGAGCGATGATGGAGTACCACCGCAAGTTTGCCGTTCCAGCCGCGAGCGTGGTCTTTGCATTCGTGGCCGCGCCATTGAGCCTGTTGGCGATGCGGGGTGGCCGATTCGCGGGTGTGGCCGCCAGCGTTGTGCTACTGTTCGTGTATTACGTCCTGATGTCCGTGGCTCGTGCCCTCGGTGCGACAGGGGTGCTGTCGCCGCTGCTGGCCGCCTGGGCGCCGAATCTGTCGTTCCTTGCTGCGGGCATCATTCTCGTGGCATGGGCCGATGGGTGGATTCGTCTCCCGGCACCGATGGTGGCCGCCGCGCGGCCCCAGGGAGCACGCCCGTGAGGCGGCGGCTGGCCGTCGTGGCGGTCGCCGTGGCGGTCGCCGGCGGCGGGGTCCTCTGGCTGGTGCAGACCAAGCAGGTAGCACCCGTGCAGCCGGTGGAACGCATGGCCGTCCGGGCCACGGGGACGTCCATCGTCCTTCGACACCGGGGCGTCCGGCGGGCCGAGATTACCGCCGACCGCGTGGAGGTCAGCGCGAACCGGCGGTTCACAGTCTTCACCGGGCGGACCCGAGCCATGTTCTTCGATGGTGACACGCCGGCCGCAGAAGTGAGGGGCGCCCACATCGTGCTCGATCGCGCCCGCAGGACCGTGCGCGTCGACGGCGGTCTGACGCTGGTCACGGCCCGGGGGGACCGGTTGACTGCCCTGGCGGCCACCTGGGATCAAGACGCCCACCTCATCGAGCTGGTCGGTCAGGTCACGGGCGCCTCGACGCCGCCGTCACCGGCCGGGGGCTCCCAGGAGATCCCGGTCGGTTTTGGACGCCTTCGGGCGGACCGCATCCGTTACGACACCCGAGCGCACCTTATCGTCGCGTCGGGCCA
>JAVKID010000133.1:0-5958 GCA_031459655.1 Candidatus Fervidifonticultor octavus
AACGCCGCAAGCAGTGCGGACCCCAGCAGGATGAAGGCCACACGGAAGACGATAGCGCCCAGCACTCCCCAGAAGAGCACCCGGTGCTGGTAGGCCGCGGGCACCCCGAAGTACGAGAAGATCACCAGGAAGACGAAGATGTTGTCGACGCTGAGGGCCTTCTCAATGAGATAGCCGGTCAGGAACTCGACCCCGCGCTCCGGCCCGAACCAGCGCGCCACACCCAGGTTGAACACTAGGGCCAGCGCCACCCAGAAGCCGCTCCACGCCAGCGCTTCGCGGGTGCCGATCGCGTGGGCTTTCCGGTGAAAGACGCCGAGATCGAGCGCGAGCATGCCCAGGACGAACAACATGAACCCGGCCCACAGCACCGGCGTGCCCACAGAGTCCGCCATCCCCTCGCTCCCCTCCAGCCGCACCGAGGGAAGAAGAAAACCTCCGAATCGGCCGAGCCGCATCCGGAGGTCTCATCGAGAAAGCGAGGCCGGGCGCAGACTGCGCCGTCCTGACGGCCGCACCGTGGCCCGCGATCAGGCCACCGATTACTCCCCTCGCGTCGTGACGAAGGCTACCACAGAGGCCGGCGAGCGGTCAAGGGATTTCGCGCGCCTGCGGCCACGGACACGTTTACGTCGGTGGCACCTGCGGAGACGTTCAGTCCGGCGCGCGGAACGTGCGCAGCAACTCACCGACGATCACCTGCAGGGCTGCGGCGACCGGCACCGCCAACAGGGCGCCGAGCACACCCATCAGCTTGGCGCCCACCATGATGGCCACGATGGTCAGCAGCGGCGACAGCCCCACCGACATCTTCATGACCCTCGGGACGAGCAGGTGGTTCTCGGCCTGCTGGATCAGCGTGAACAACGCCACCACCGCCAGGATCCTCCACCAGGGCCCGAAGAGCGCCACCAGCACCGCCGGGATGGCGCCCAGGATGGGGCCGACCATCGGGATCAGCTCGGTCACGCCGGCGGCAAGTCCGAGCAGGAACGGATACGGCAGGCCCAGGATCCAGGTGCCGAGACCGGCGGCGACCCCGATGACCAGGCCCAGGAAGAGCTGGCCCCGTAGCCACCCGCCGAACTTCTCCCCGATGCGCCCCAGCACCGCCTCCAGGCGCCGGTGGTGCCGCTTGGGGAAAGCCCGAAGGAAGCCTTCCTTGATCGCCGGCCCTTCAAAGAGCATGTAGATGCTGAGGATCAGCACACTGACCGCCGAAACCACCGCGCCGAAGACCCTGAACGCTACTCCGGTGGCGGCGCCCACGTACTTGGTCAGTTGCTCGGCCTCACTGGGGAGCCGGTCGAGGACGGCGGAGAGATCCGGCAGCCAGGGATACCGCTGGTGCCAGTCCCCGAGCATGGCTGCCAATTGCCTGTGCAGAGCGGGCGCGCGTTCGACGAACTGGCGGGTCTCGGCCACCACGGGGGAGACCAGCACGCTGCCCGTAACGCCCAGCGCCACCAGGACGCCGAGGTAGACGAGCCCGATCGAGGCCCACCGGGGCAGATGGCGCCGGCGTCTGCCCCACGGCCTCTCCTGCAGGCGCTCGACCAGCGGATTCAGCCCGGTCGCCAGAATGGCGGCGATGAGCACCAGGACCAGGATCTCGGCGACCTGCCAGACCAGCCAGGTGAGGCCGAGGATCACCACGGCGGTGAGCACCACAATGGCGGTCGTGACTATGAGATCGGTCCGCGGGTTCATGAAAGGGGGGATTCTCCGGCCCGTCTTGACGCCCTTCGAGGCGACTGCCTACAATAAGGAGGCTTTAGGACCTGCGTGCCGTTCCGCGGTAGCTCAACGGTAGAGCGTCCGGCTGTTAACCGGAGGGTTGGAGGTTCGAATCCTCCCCGCGGAGCCACTTTTCAGTTTGGGGTCTTGTGGCGAGGATCTCGCACGGTTTTTTCAGGTTCAGACGCGCCTTTCAATCAACGAGGACCCCGTTCGAAGCTACGCCTCGAATAAGCCCTGCCTTTCGGCACGTCTCCAGCCATGAGTAGCCTGTGAATGCCACGGGCGATGTCCAGGACTTTGCTGAACAAGCTCAAAGCCCTGCACCGGTCCCGGTTTCCTGGACAGTTTATTCGGCTTCGTTGATCAAGCTGCCACCACCTGCGTAGCGAGCGCATAGGCCTCCCGTGGTGTGCGGTGGCCGTGGCGCTCAATGAGCCACTGGGTGGTGTACCGTTCGACGAACGCGCGGACCGCCGTGCGCAGGTCGTCGAGATCCGCAGACGTCCGGGCCCACAAGCACTGTTCCTTGAGCGTGCGGATGAACCGCTCCGCACACCCATTGCACGGCGGCTCGCCAGCAAACGCGGGGGACGCTTCGATTCCCAACCAGCGCAGGGCGCCCTGGAAGTGTCCGGAGGTCTGCTGTGGCCCCCAGTCGTGCCGACAGGCGATCCCGCGGGCCACGTCGGGCGTGACGGTCCCGAAGCGCTGCCGGACGGCATCGTAGATCGGTTCGGTCGCGGCGAACCGATCACCGCGCTTGGCCACCGTGGCCCAGGCCTCCGCACTGAAGTGATCCACGGCGACGAACGCCCACACCCAGCCGTCATCCTGGGTGTAGGCCATGGTGGCGTCCGTGCCCCACAGACGATCGGGGGCCGCCGGGATGATGGTCCCGTCGTGCGGGCGAGGTGTCCGTCGCCCCCGCGCGCGTTGCGGGGCCAGCAGGCCCCTGCCGCATCAAGCGGGCGGTGACCTTGCGATGCCCCTCGCCAGCGAACGGTGCCTCTCGGATCACGTCCCGGATCATGGCCAGGAGTGCCTCATCGCTGACCTGCGGCCGGGGACCCCGTGGCATCCGGTCCTGGGGCGCCCCGCATGACGCCAGGGCCCTCGCTCGACGGGCGTAGATCGTCGAGCGAGGCGCGCCAAGCAGCCGGCCAGACGCGGGCCAGCGGCACTCCGGTCTCGGCGCTCACCTCGATGGCTTCCTGGGCGGGATGTGGAGCCCCCTTTTTCGGGCCACCGCCCGTAGCACCCCGGCCTCCAGCATCAACTCGCCGATCTTGCGCTCCGCCTCTCTCAACCGGCGGTCTTCCAGCGCCAGGAGCTTGCCCTTCAACCCCTCGATGCCACTGGCGACGAACTCCTCACGCCAGGCCTGCAGCCGGTGGGCTTCCACGCGCAGTTCGCGGCTCACCTCCTCCAGGCTCTCACCCCGCAGCAGGCGGATCACCGCGTCAGCCTTCTTGCGGGCGGACCATCGAGGCTCGTGCGGGCGTCGGGCTGTGACCACCGCTGTCCCTCCGTCTCCCATGTGGACCTCCCTCCATTATCGGGTGTCCAGGGAAACCGGGTGCGGTGGAGTGGCCACGACGCGCGCGACGAATGATGAGATGGGTGATCTGCCGGTGGGCGCGATTGACGATCAGGTTGTCCACGGCGCCGATGGCGCGCCCATGAGAGTCGCGCACCGGCATGCCTTTCCGAACCTCGAGCGCCCGGTCCGGAACGCCGCGCTGGCGCAGAACCATATATCCCTTGGTAGCCCGTGGCGTTGGCAGCATGCCCAGCTACTCAAGAACGGGTGGCGGGTAGTCGCCTGAGCGCACCCTTGCTTCGTACACAGGAAACGTCCGTAGCTCCCGCCGGGTGAGCCCAAGCTCGCCCGCCGCAGACGTTGTCCCAATGACGTAGGGCATGGGAACGGTGATCTCTCGCTTGCGGGGTCCACGCCCCATCTTGACGACGACGTAGGCCGGCTCGCGACAACCCTGGAGGAAGACCAACCGGCTCACATGGCCTGCCCTGCCATCCAGGCAATTGACTGGTAAGCCTAGCGCGAGCTGTGTCTTCATGACCAAAACACGCCCTCTCTCAGCTCTGGATGCTGAGTTTCTTGAGCCCGCTCCCTGCCAGGATTAGCACGGCTCCGAACACACTCGCGTAGAGACCGGTCAGCCAGATGACCCCGAGCGCCCCCGCAGCCGGGGCAAGGACGACCCACGCGCCGAACACGATCGAGATGATTCCGCCCAGGATCATCCAGAATTTGCCCTGGATAACCCGCCGCAGCTGGATCGCCGCGCCGAACAGAACGGCAGTCACGCCCTGCAGCACGATGATCCACCACTTTCGGGCTAGATCTTTGAGAACCAACATCGGTTTCACCTCCAATGAGTCTGGTCTACCAACGAGATCCAGAAGCTCACGCGTCATGGTGCCCATCAGGATCCCGTGGAAAGTGTCGCGCGGGTAGGCGGGGCGTGCATTGACGCGGATCAAGATCAGCGCGGTCCGGCTGGCTCAAGAAATGATGAAGAACTGGTCGCTCAACGCGTTCATCACGCCGAGGACGGCGCACACGGTCGCGGCTCGTTCCTCGGCGTGATGGTGCTTCCAACCTCCCCTAACCGATGAGGCTGAAGATCAGTCCTACCGGGCAGCCCGGGGAGTGCTTGACAGCGATGCCGCGAACGATCAACCAGCAGGCGATGAGCGGGTACAGCACCAGGGCGAGGTCGCCGGCCCGGACAAGGCGGAGGCGTGGACCAGGGATGCCATCAGTGCGCTGCGGCCCTTCTTCCGCGAGAATGCCATGCACATGGACTATCTGCTGGCGCGCGCAGCGAAAGTGTGACGATGTGGAGCCAGCGCTCGGAGATCATTCCATCTGGCGCTTCAGTCCGCTCTACTCCTCCGCAGCCATGGCCACAATGAAGAGGCGTCGAAACGGAAACAGTGTCCGACCGTCCGCGCGACGAGGGTAGGCCCGCGCCACCAGATCCCCGTAACATGCCTCGAACCGACTGCGTTCTGGCTCGTCGAGCGCATCGAGCAGCGGCCGCAGCCACGTGCCCTTGGTCCACTCTTTGACCGGATTCTCCCCTTCGAGCACCTGGAGATACTCGGTCTCCCAGATGTCGAGGTGCGCGGCCCTGGGAGCCAGCAGGTCATAGTAGAAGGCCGGCTCTGCCACGGGTGCCTGACGGAGGTGTGGTTCGAGCCTCGAGCGCCACGGGCCGCTGCGGGCCGCCTCGATGGCAGCGACGTGCGAGGGCGCCGAGAAGTTGCGTGGCATCTGCACCGCGAGCACGCCCCCAGGCACGAGCAGGGAGAAGAGTGCGGGAAACAGGCGCCCGTGGTCGCCCACCCACTGAAGCGCCGCGTTGGAGTAGATCACATCAGCCGGCCGCGGTGGCCGCCATGCCGTCAGGTCCGCCTGCTGCCACTCGATCTCCGGGAACTCGGCAGCCGCCCGGGCCAGCATCTCCCCAGATACGTCCACGCCCGTGATGCGGGCGTTCGGCCACCGCGCCCGCAGCAACCGGGTTGCGGCGCCGGTGCCGGCGCCCAGATCGTAGACCTCGGAGGGGTCGGCGACGTTAATGCGGTTCAAGAGGTCGAGGGCCGGCCGCAGGCGCCAGGCGGCGAACTTCAGGTACTGTGCAGGATCCCATGGCATTGCGGCTAGGCGTTAGCCGCGCCGGCCCCGCTTCCCTGCACCCGCACCGCCAGCCGGGCAGGGGATCACCCCCCAGAGGTAAAAAGGCTCTCTCAGTATCAGGACATTCAGGAGTGCAGACGCATGACCCAAGAGCAGATCCAGGCGGTTGTGGCCGCCAGCCGGCCCGAGCGGCTGGCAGATCCGGGCAGGCACCCGATCCCCGGCGACCATGTGGCACACGTGATCCAGCTCACCTCGTGGGGCCACTGTGCCCTGGCGGCGGACCACCTCCTGTTCCCGGAGATTACAGGAGCGCTTCCGGCGGTCGTTTCGGGGGTGATCCGGCAACTCAACCTGCAGTTTGCGGCCGCCGACCTCGTCGGCGGCGACGGGCGCGAGACGGCTGAGAGGAAGATCAGAACCCGGCAGTTCGCCTACCAGACCCTGCTGGAGATGGCCCTCAACTTTGCGGGAATGGAGAGCCGTTGGCTGGATGCCGGTGAGAAGCGCCAGGCCACCGCAGCGATCCGGGCCACGCTGGCCGAGTGGGA
>JAVKID010000134.1:0-5922 GCA_031459655.1 Candidatus Fervidifonticultor octavus
GGGCTGGAAACCGTGATCTTCCGCGTGGTGCAGGAGGCGCTGACGAACGTGGTCCGGCACGCCGAGGCTTCCCAGGTCACGGTGGACCTGACGGTGGCCGGGAGGGAGCTAAGCGTCCGCATTGAAGACAACGGCCGGGGTTTCGATCCCCGCAGGCCCCGCGCGGCCGACCGCAGCGGGGGGTACGGCCTGCTGGGGATGCAGGAACGGGTAGAATTAGTAGGGGGCCGATGGGAGGTCCAGTCAACGCCCGGCGTCGGAACCGTCGTCGCCGCGACCCTGCCGATCCGCGACGAGGGGGCGGTGTGAAGAAGATCCGCGTGCTCATCGCCGACGACCACGCCATCGTCCGCGAGGGCGTGCGCATGATCCTCTCCGCCCACCCGGAGATCCAGGTGGTCGGCGAGGCCGGGACCGGAGAGCAGGCCGTGGCCATGGCCCAGACGCTGCGCCCCGACGTGGTCATCATGGACATCAGCATGCCCGGGATGAACGGCATCGAGGCGACGCAGCAGATCCGCGCCAGGGTTCCGGAGACCAGCGTCCTGGCGCTGACGATGCACGAGGACGACCACTACGTGTTCCAGCTACTGCGGGCCGGGGCCTCCGGCTACGTGCTCAAGCGGGCGGCGGCCACCGATCTCATCGACGCCGTGCGGGCCGCCAGCCGCGGCGAGGCGTTCCTCTACCCGTCGGTGGCCAAGAGCGTGGTCCAGGACTACCTGCGGCGCCTCGAGCGGGGCGAGGCCGAGCGCAAGCCCTACGACGGGCTCACCGAGCGGGAGCGGGAGGTCCTCACCCTCATCGCCGACGGGCACACCAACCAGGAGATCGCCAACCGCCTCTTCATCAGCATCAAGACCGTCCAGACCCACCGGGCGCACATCTTCGAGAAGCTCGGCCTGCACGACCGGACCGAACTGGTGCGCTACGCGATCCGGGTGGGGTTGATCGAGCCGTAGGAGGGCGTATGACTTTCGCCTTTTCCGGACATCCGCGCAGCGCCCGGCAGCGCTGGTTCGTCGAGGGGCTCCGGCGGGTGTTGCGCGCCCACGATCTGGAAGAGACCAGCCCCGACCGCGCGCCCAGGATCGTCCTCCACCTGGCCGACCGTACCGCACCCCGGCCGTTCCGACGCCGGGCGCAGGCGACCTTCGTCGTGGGCATCGTCGAGGGCCCGACCCCCGAGGCTCCCGTGCTGGCGGCCCTCTACCCGCTGCTGGTGCGCACGCTGGCCAACATGCTGCTCTACCTGACCGACCGCGACGGGATTCCCCGGGCCTACGTGGTGACCCTGGAGCAGGGCTACTTCACGATTCAGGAGCGCGAGGACGGCGTCTTCTTCGAGCAGATCTTCGACCGGCTCTACCCGCTGGCCTCGGCGCAACTGGTCATCAACAATGAGTTCCACGCCGACCTGGAACCCGAGCTGTGGGGAGGCGACCGCCTGACCGAGGCGCTGGCCGCCGCCGGCCGGCGGTTGGACGAACTGCACCTGCTGCCGACCCCGTTTCCCATCGAGGACCTGTTGGGCCCGCGGGAACTGGCGCATGTGCGGCGCCTGTTCGGGATCGGCGGCCTATCCTACGGGAACCTGAGCGTCCGCAAGGACGCCCGCCGGTTCTGGATGAGTGCCAGTGGGGTCAACAAGGGCGCGATGAAGACCGTGGGGCGGGACATCCTCATGGTGAAGGGCTACGACCCGGGTCGCAACGTCATCCTGCTGTCGGTCCCGCCGAACCTCGAACCGCGCCGGGTGTCGGTGGACGCCATCGAGCACTGGATGATTTACACCGAGCACCCCGGGGTCGGCGCCATCATCCACGTCCATGCGTGGATGGACGGGATTCCCTCGACCCAGATCCAGTACCCGTGCGGCACGCTGCAACTCGCGCAGGCCGTCGCCGATCTCGTCCGGGCGGCTCCAGATCCCACCCGGGCGGTCATCGGCCAGCGCAACCACGGGCTGACGATCACCGGCCCTACCCTCGAGGACATCCTGGAGCGGATCGACGGACGGCTGCTGCCCCGCGTGCCGATGGTGTAGGCCGATCGGTCTGGAGGCCCGGGGAGGGCTACCGGCCCGCGCGCCAGCGGTGGGGCCGGTGGCAGACGGTGCACGGCGTCGTCTTCAGCACCTCCGTCGGGTGGATCGATGGCTTCGGTCGCTCGTGGCACGTCGTGCACACCACGATGGGTCGGGCCTGCTCGTGCGGTCGGTGACACTGGCTGCAGGCGAACTGCATCGGGGCATCGGGAGGCCACGACCCGACCTCGCGCGGGATGAGCCGGTGACATTCCAGGCAGGTCTGCCGGCCGGGACGCAGCGGCGTCTCGGCCCGCAGGAACTCATGGCAGTCCACGCAGTGCTGATCGGCCATGGCCCGAATCTTGATGACCCGTTCGCCGCGGGTCTGGGCCACGTGGCAGGCCCCGCAGATCTCCGTGGGCGGCGTGAAGCGGTGGACGCTGGGCGCATGGCAGACCACGCACTGGATCCGGCGCTGCTGCTCGTGGATCCGGTGCCCGGCGGTGGCCGCCACCTGCCGCCACCGGGGATCGCCGCTCTCGTGGCAGCGGGCGCAGACCTCCTTGGGGACCACGGCGTGCCGGCCGACCCGCTCCGGTTGCCGGATCACAAACGTAATGACCTGCCGGGCGCTATCCATGATGCTCGCCTCGTGGCAGGCGTGGCAGTTGACCTTCCGGTGCTCGCTGGCCTGCCAGCGGTCCCAGGCCGGTTCCATGATGTGGCACGACCGGCAGAAGTTGGGGTCGTTCATCGTATAGTCGACCCCCCGCGCGACCCCGTAGAAGCCAGCCGCAACCACGCCCAGACCGAGCACCAGGACACCGACGGCCAGGGGGCGCGGCCAGGCACGGAGGCGCTGGGACAGAGCGCGCGACCACGCGCGCAACCGGTTCAGGGGCGCACCTCACGGGCGATGTGCGGGAGCATCGCGTCAGCCGACTGCAGGACGCTAGATGACGGACTTCCGCGCGCCAGTGCGAAACCCTGCTGGCCCGCTGACTTCCTGCGGCTGGGGCACCGCGCCACTCCCACCGGGGCTGGATAGAGCCATGGAGCGGCTGGTCCTGGTCTTCTTCATCTATGGGCTCGCCTTCTTCGCCATGGGGCTGGCCATCGCGCTGGAGGCGCGCCGCGCCAGCGCGCTGGTGCTCTCCCGGCCGCTCCGCTGGCTGGCGGCGTTCGGCTTGCTGCACGCCGCGGTGGAGTGGATCGACATGTGGATGATCGGGCCCGGGGCCGGGGTCGCCTCGCCGACGCTGCGCATCCTCCGCCTGGCCCTCTTTGCCTGCTCCACGGCGGCGCTGGCCCAGTTCGGCGCCGATGCGATCGCCTCCACCGGTCGCCCGCTGGCGGCGATCCGCTGGCTGCCGCTACTGCTGGTCGTGTTCTGGACGCTGAACTGGGCGGTGATCCCGCACCTGGCTCCGGTGCCGGCCGGGGAGGTCCCCCGGGCTCCCTCCTGCCTGCAGTGCCACGCCGCCGAGTTCCCTCCCGGGTCGGGCGCTCCCTTCCCTGCGCTCGCGCCGGCCACCGTGCTGGCGGACATCTGGTTGCGCTACCTGATCTACCTGCCGGGCTCGCTGCTGGCTGCCGTCGCCTTCTGGATGGTGGGACGCCGCCTGGCCGGTGAGGACTACCCCCAGATCGCGCAGGACTGCCGGTGGACGGCGATGGCGTTTGCGGCCAACGCTGTGATGGCCGGCCTCGTCGTGCCGCCCGCGGCGTTCTTCCCGGCCTCGGTCTTGAACTACGACCGGTTCTTCGCCGCCGTCGGCGTGCCCCCGCAACTCTTCCGCGCGGGCATCGCGGTCCTCATCGCCGCGCTGGTGTTGCGGGTTCTGCGGGTCTTCGAACAGGAGGCCTCCCGGCGCCTGGCCGCCGCCACCGAGGCGCGGCTCGCCGCGCAGCAGCAGGCGCTGGATGCGGTCGAGGCGGCGCGGGAGGCCGCGGAGCACTGGAGCCGGACCCTGGAGGAGCGCGTGGCCGCCCGGACGCAGGAACTGGAGCGCCGCACGCGAGAGCTGGCCGCCCTCAACGCCATCGCATCGACCGTGACGGGATCGCTCGACCTGCAGGCCATTCTTGAGGCCACCGTGGACCGCCTGCTCGACCTGGTGGGCGCCGACGGAGGCGGGATCGCCCTCCGCCCGTCTTCGCCCGGCGGGCAGGCCTATCGGGTGTTCAGGGGGCCGGCAGCCGTCGAAGCCGAGCGCCTCGGGGGGTTCGAGCCCGGCGCCGTCGCCTCGGGCGTGATCGTCTTCCCGGAGGGAGGGGAGGGCCGGCCCTTCCTCCGGGTGCCGCTGCGCGCCAAGGACCGGCTACTGGGCGAACTCGTGATCCTGGGCCGGCCCGGCGCGCCGTACGGCGATGGAGAGGTCGCCCTGCTGTCCACGGTGGCCCAGCAGGTGGGCGTCGCGGTGGAGAACGCCCGGCTCTTCCACGAGACGGCGGCGCGCCGCCGCGAAGCCGAGACCCTCTACCGCCTGGGGGTCGAGATTACCGCGCTCTCGGACGTGAACCGCGTCCTGGACCTGGTGACCTCCAGCGCCCGCGACCTGCTGGCCGCAGACGTGGCCATGCTCAGCCTGGTGGATGCCGCTGGCCGGGTGGTCCTCGGCGCGGCCAGCGGGCTGCAGACCGACGGGCTCGTAGGCGTCGAACTGCCGCTGGGCCAGGGGCTGGCCGGTCAGGTCGTCCTCACCGGCCAGCCCCTGGTCGTGGCCGACTACCTGATCGAGGCCCGGATCTCCCACGAGCTGGACCCCATCGTGCGGCAGGAGGGCCTGCGGACCCACGTGGGCGTCCCGGTCTCCGCCCGCGGGCGCGCGATCGGCTGCTTGGCGGTGGCGTACCGCCGCCTGCGGCCCGTGACGGACGACGACGTGCACCTGCTGAGCCGGATGGCCAACCAGGCGGCGATCGCCATCGAGAATGCCCGCCTCTACGAGCAGGTGCAGAGCCTCGCCATTCTGGAAGAGCGGGACCGCCTGGGCCGCGAGATGCACGACAGCCTGGGACAGAGCCTGGGGTTGCTGAACCTCAAGGTCAAACTCGTCGAGGATCTGGTGAGCGCCGGCCGCACGCACGAGGCTCAGGAGGAACTGGCCCAGATCCGGCAGACGATCCGCGAGGCCTATGATGAAGTCCGGCACGCCATCATGGGCCTGCGGATCTCCGGGGCCCGCGAGGACCTGGAAGTCGCCCTCCGCGTGCAGGTGGCGCGGTTCCGCGAGCAGGCCAGACTCCCCGTCGTCTACGAGGTGGCCGGTCCCATCCCCACGGTCCCGGCCCTGGCCGCGGTGCAGATCACGCGCATCGTGCAGGAGGCGCTGACCAACGTCCGGAAGCACGCAGAGGCGAAGGCCGTGCGGGTCACGCTGGGCGTGGAGGACGGCCGTCTGGCCGTGCGCATCGTCGACGACGGCCGCGGGTTCGACGTCGAGGCCACCCAGAAGGCCGCTGGTGCCCGGTTCGGCCTGGAGACCATGCGGGAGCGCGCCGAGGGCATCGGGGGCACGCTGACCGTCACCTCCGCACCCGGAGCCGGGACGACGGTGGCGCTCTCGGTGCCGGTACCGGAGCCGGCATCCCCGGCACGGCCCTAGCCAGGGGGTATCGGCAGATGGAGAAGATCCGGGTCCTGCTCGCCGACGACCACGCGCTGTTCCGGCGGGGCCTGGCCAGCCTGCTGGCGAACCGCGACGATCTGGAGGTGGTGGGGGAGGCCTCAAGCGGCGAGGAAGCCATCGACCGCGCCCGGGAACTCATGCCCGACGTCATCCTGATGGACGTCCGGATGCCGGGGGAGGGCGGCCTGGAGGCCACGAGCCGCATCAAGGAGGAAATGCCCTATGTCAGGATCGTCATCCTGACGGTCTCCGAGGATGAGG
>JAVKID010000135.1:0-5847 GCA_031459655.1 Candidatus Fervidifonticultor octavus
CCCCGCACCTTCTGGCTCCTGGCCGGCTATCTTGGCGTCCCGGTCGTGGTGGCGTTCGTCTTTTCGTTGCGGTTCAACGTCTTCTACCCGCGCTACTTCTCCTTCGCCTTCCCGGCCTTTGCCCTGCTGGTCGCCTTCGGGATGCTTCGGCTGAGCGCGTGGCTGCCGGCCCCCTCGCGGCGGGCGGGCGTGCTGGTGCTGGTGCTGGCATACCTCGGGATCAACGCCTGGACCCTGCATGAGGTCTACACGAATCCCCGGTACGCCCGGTTCGACTGGCGTCGGGCGGCCGCGTTGCTGTCGAGGCAGGCAGGACCCAACGACCTCATTGTGGCCTTTCCCAGTTTCGGGCGCATTGCCCTCGCCTACTACTTCAAGGGGTCGCAGCGGGTCGAGCACATGACCCCCCAGGAGTTCTACGGGCGGATTCAGGCGGACCTCCGTCCGGATCCGACCCTCGTGGAGCGGAACCTGGAGATCCTCCGCTCGTATGCGGCGCAACACGAAGTGATGTGGCTGGTGACCACGCAGCCGTTGCCCGGCGCGGCGATGGAGAGGCTCCGCGGCCTGTTGACGGGCATCTACACCTTCCGGGCCGTGGCCGATTTCAACGGCGTCACCGTCTTCAAGCTGACGCGCCACCAGGGTTCGAGGCCGACCCTGTGATCAGGCGCCGCGGGAACCCGGTAAGCGTCTGGACGGCGGCCTCATGTGGGCATGAAATATGATGGCAGGTGCCTCTGAATCTTCCAGAGGAGCGTGACGCGAGACGATGCGGCCTTTCGTGCTCCGGCGAGTGTCTGTCAGCAGCCGCGGATTCACGCTGGTCGAACTGGTGGTCGTGATGGCGATCCTGGGCATTCTACTGGCCCTGGCGATCCCGCGGTACGCGGCCAGCGGTCGGAACAGCCTCCTGCCCGAAGCGGACAACACGCTCCAGGAACTCAAGACCATGGCGTGGGCGTACTACCAGCAGTACGGCACGTGGGCAGGCCTGACTTCGGCGAACTTCGCCGCCACGTTTGGGTTTCAGGAACCGGGCGGGAATTGCTGGAACTTCACCCTGGCCGCCGCCGGCACGGCGACGGAGATTCAGCTGCAGGCGCAGGGCGATCCGGGCGGTGGGCCGGCCCGGTGCAACTTCCTGGGCGCGTCCGGGGCAGCAACCATCACGCTGACGGTCCGAAGCGACGGCTCCTCAACCCGCGTGCAGGTCCTCCCGTAGGACCCGGCCCGACAACGGACTGGTCGGTTCCCCGCAGATCCCTTCGCGTCCTCTCCCTCGCCACCTCGGGCTCCTGGCTGCGGCCGGGCCTCTGCCCGTGATGGGCTGCACGGAGGTATAAAGAGCCTGGGATGAGGTGGACGGGCATCGGCGGGGACGCGCAGACATCCAGCGTGGCCTGGAGGGCGGCCGGGCTGGTGCTGTTCGTCCTGGCGGTCGTGCTGCGGGTGGTGGCGCTGGATGCCAAGGCCCTCTGGTTCGACGAGACCGTCAGCGTGTTGTTCGCCTCCTTGCCCGTGGCCCGCGCGCTCCTGGTCATCGGGGCCAACGACCCGCATCCACCGCTCTACTACCTGCTGTTGCATGCCTGGATGGGCGTCTTCGGGGACGGGGAGACGGCGGTCCGGAGTCTCTCGGTGTTCCTCGGCGCGCCGGTCGTCCTCCTCACCTGGTTGTTCGGCCGGCGCCTGCTCGGGCCGGCCCCCGCGCTCCTCGCGGCCGCCCTGGTGGCGCTGGCTCCCTCGCAGGTGGCGGCGGCGCAGGAGGCCCGGATGTACGGCCTACTCACGCTGGCGGCCGTGGGTTCGTGGTGGGCGCTGTGGGCCGCTCTGGGGGTGCCCGGAGCGCGCCACGCAGGGACCGCGACCTCTGCCCGCCGCCCCTGGGCGGTGTACGCGGCCGCCACAGCGGTGATGCTCTACAGCCACTACTACGGGGTTCTCGTGGTGGTCTCGCAGGTGGGCTACCTGATCTGGTGGCGACCGGGTGCGGGCGTATGGCGCCGGGCGCTGTCTGCCTGGTGCGGGGTCGCGCTGGCGTTCCTGCCCTGGGGACCGCTGTTTGCGCAGCAACTCGCGGGCGGGCGGGCCTGGCCGGCGCACCGGATTCCGCTGTCGGCGGCCACACTGCCCGACACGCTGGCGGCGATGACCGTGGGGCGTCCGGTGCTTGAGGCGTGGGGCCCGCGGCTTTCGACCATCCAGCCCATCGGGACGTCCTGGCCGGCGGTCCTCGGCATGGCGGCGGCGGCGGCGCTGGCCGTGGCGGCCGTGCGCACCCCCTCGGTCTCCCGACGCATCGTCGCCCTGCTGCTCGCCGCCGCCCTCGGGCCGCCGGTGGTGGCATTCGCGGTGTCCCTCGAGCTGAACGTGTACGCCCCGCGGTACCTGCTGTTCATCGTGCCTGCCGTGGCGTTGCTAGTCGCGGCGGGGGCCGCGTCGTTGATTGCCGGCCCGACCCGCTGGTTGCGGGCCGCCGGCGTGATCCTGTCGGTCCTGGTCGTCATGCCCAACGTGACGGGCACCCTCGCGTTCCACCGTCAGCCGCGGCTGGACGTCTTCGACTGGCGATTGATCTCCCGCACGCTGGCTGCTCACGCGCGGGATGACGACGCCATCGTCTTCCTGCCCGGGTTTTCCCGCATCCCGGTCGACTACTACTTCCGCGGACCGCACCGTCGGGTGGTCCTGACGCCCGATGGAGCGGATGTGGTCGGTCCCGAAGGCGCGCGCCTTGCGGGGGTCGTCGAGTCGCTGTCCCGGCATCCTCGGGTGTGGATTCTGACCGTCCCACCGATCCCCGAGGCGCTGGAGCGTCTCACCCGCGCTCTGGACCGGCGGTCGTATCGGGTGGCGCGCCGGGAGGCGGTGAACATGGCGGTGCTGATTCTCTTGGAGCGCGATCATCCGCCGTGACGCAGAGGGAGTGGGGGCCCGACGCGGATTGTCCTCCAGCTGGTGTACTCCAGGGCAGGAGAGTGCAGGCCAGGAGGCACCAACCATGGTGGCACCGCGGCCCCCGGCCGGGAAGATCGTGCTGCCGTACGACGGCTGCCTCCGGTTTCCCGATGACGGAAGGCGGTATGAGCTCCTCGAAGGAGAAGCCTGCGAAACGCACGTCAGGGCCCGTGGCCTGGGGGTCTGGGCGCGGGGAGGAATACGTCGCGCTCGGATTGCTGATGTGCCGCCGTTCGGCACGAATCTCGTTCGGGGACGCGATGATCTGGGCGGCGGCCAGGTCGCGGAGGATGCCAGCGATCTACACTTTTGATGAACGGTTCCCTTCGGAAGGCGTCGTGCGGCTGTCGGGCAAGGCTGAGCGTCTGTGAATGAGCTGCATCGCGCCGGCGGAGGCACTACTCCGGCGCCAGGGCTCTCCCGTCCAGTACCCGCCAGACCCGCAGGGCCTTCGCCTCCTGCTCGGCCTCCTCGGTGATCGTCTCGCCGGCGACGGTGGCGATGGCCGGCGTCCCGGTTGCGCGGGCCAGCAGGCTCGCTCGTAGCAGTGCGCGCCGCACGTCCTCGGAATCGACCACCGACGAGACCTTCCCAGCCAGGTAGGCCTCGCTGGCGTCCTCCCACCTTCGTCCGTGGACAACGACGTCAGCGTCCAGCATGAGGCGGCGCTTCCTCCCGTGAGAGCACCCCACGAGAGAGGGCCTCATCGAGGAGCGCTGCCAGTTCCTCGGATGAGAGCGCGTGGATGCCGCGGAGGAGATCATCGAAGTACGCGGGCGCTCGTTCCCGGTAGCGGTGCTCGAGGCTGTGGTCTTTGAGGACCCCCACCACCGTGGCCAGGCGGCTTACCTGCGCGGTCAACTGCTCCACCCGGGAGGTGAGCTGGTCCCGGCGGACGGTCAACTGCTCCATCCGCGCGGTGAGCTGATTCAGATGATCGGCCAGTTGCTCCACCCGTGCCGCAAGGGTTCCTAGGCGCTCTTCGGCACGCCGCTGGGCGGAGGCGAGCGCGCGCAGTTCTTCCTGGGTCTGTACCTGGAGGTCGGCCAGGCGCTGCAGCGCCGCCTCCAGTCTGTCCACACGTGCTTCGAGCACGTCGGGTACCTCGAATTGCTCACCGTACTGTCTCATTCTACCACGGCTGCGTCTTGCCACGATCCGGAGCGGGAAGGATGTACTCGGCTGTGGAATGCGGTGACAATGGCCCGTCGGCGGCTGGAGGGAAGGACGCTGGAGACAGTCTGGCTTGTGCTGCCCGCGTACAACGAAGCGGCAGGCCTTGCACCCTTGTTGGAGGCGATCGAGGGCGCGGGGCGGGGCGCCCTCTGGCGCACCGTGGTTGTGGACGACGGGAGTCGCGACCAGACCGGGGCCGTCGCCCGGAGGTTTGACGGGCGGATGCGGCTCGACGTCCTCACGCACGCCCAAAACCGCGGCCTGGCCGCCGCTATCCGCACCGGCCTGGAGCATGCCTGCCGCCAGGCGTCACCGGACGATGCCATCGTGACCATGGACGCCGACAACACCCACCGACCCGAGCAGATCCCCGCGATGCTCGACGCACTGCGGGGCGGGGCGGACGTGGTCATCGCGTCACGGTACGTCCGCGGGGCCCGCCAGGCGGGGGTGCCGCCCCACCGCGCGTTCCTCTCGGCCGGGATCGGCTGGCTGCTGCGGCTCCGCTTCGGCCTGCCCGGCGTCCGGGACTACTCCTGCGGCTATCGGGCCTACCGGGCCGGGCTGTTGCAGCGGGCGCTAGAGGCCTACGGCGATCGCCTCATCGAGTCGCAGGGGTTCGTCGTGATGACCGAACTCCTGGTAAAACTCGCGGTGTTCCAGCCGCGCATCGTGGAGGTGCCGCTGGACCTGCGCTACGATTGGAAGGTGGGCGGGAGCAAGATGCCGACGGGGAAGACGATCGCCGGATACCTGCGGCTGGTGTGTGCGCCGCCTGGGCGATCAAAGGAGCCCTCGGGACCGCAGTCGGACCTTCCGGCGAGATAGTTCGGTGCTCGCGACAGCCGGCCTTGCCGCCCTGGCCTCTGGACGCCGATCTCGGAGCCGGTCGGACGCGTTGCACGGTGGTTTGGGCCTGGCTATGATGGCCATATCGGAGGGTGCCCGAGGACATCCCGGAGGAGATTTGGCTGCCGTCCTGAACCCGATGCCGCTGACCCTCTCGGTCATCATCCCCACCCGCAACGAGCGTGAGAACGTCCCGCGCCTGGTCGAGTCCCTGGGCGCGGCGCTGGCGGAGACCGACTACGAACTCATCTTCGTCGACGACAGCACCGATGGGACCGACGCGGTGCTGGGTGACCTGGCGCGCGCCAATCCGCGCGTGACCGTGCACCACCGCGACGGCGGCGCAGGCCTGGCCAGCGCGGTCGCAGACGGCATCGGCCTGGCCCGCGGCGAGGTCATCGGGGTCATGGACGCCGACCTGCAGCACCCGCCGTCCCTGCTGCCGGCGCTGCTGCGCCGGATGGAAGAGACCGGGGCCGACCTGGTCGTCGCCTCCCGCTACCTGCCGGGTGCCGGCCGGCCGGGGCTCGGCCCGTTCCGCCGCCTGGTCTCGCGGGGCACGCGGCTGCTGGCCCGGGTCCTCCTGGGGGGGGCCCGCAGGAGCAGCGATCCGCTGTCCGGGTGCTTCGTCGTCAGACGCGGCGTGCTCGACGGGGTGACCCTGCGGCCGCTCGGGTTCAAGATTCTGCTGGAAGTCCTCGTGCGCGGCCGCTACGGGCGTCTGGCGGAAGTCCCCTATGTCTTCGAGAAACGCCACCGGGGACAGACGAAGGCCTCGTTGCGCCAGGGCCTGACCCTGCTCCAGCACATCGCCCTCCTGACCGCCACCAGTCCCGGCGACGCCCGCCTGTGGAAGTTCCT
>JAVKID010000136.1:0-5825 GCA_031459655.1 Candidatus Fervidifonticultor octavus
GCGCGCCACTGGCTCTTCCAGTTTCTCCTGGGCCTCCCGATGGAAGTCTACAACCCGGTCCGGCGGCCTCCGGTCGCCACGTACGCCCTGATCGGGATCACCATCCTGGTCTTCCTCCTGCAGCTGGGGGCGCCCGACGGCCTGATCGGCGGGTACGCTCTCGTGCCGTCAGCGTTCGTCCACCGGGTGGCGCCCTGGACGATTCTGACCTCGATGTTCCTCCACGGCGGCCCGCTACACCTGGCCGGCAACATGTATTTCCTCGGCGTCTTCGGCGACAACGTGGAAGACCGGCTGGGGATCGTCGAATACCTGGGGCTGTACTTCGTCGGCGGCATCGGCGCCGCGCTGGCCCACATCGCCGCCGATCCGACCTCGCCGGTCCCCCTGGTCGGCGCCAGCGGGGCGATCTCGGCGGTGCTGGGCGCCTACCTCTACTTCTTCCCGCACCGGCGGATCTACATGCTGATCTTCTTCGTGCTCAGGCGCATCCGCGCCGTCTGGTACCTGGGGCTGTGGCTGCTGCTCCAGTTCTCCTTCGCCGCCAGCGGGACGCCCGGGGTCGCCTGGTGGGCGCACATCGGCGGGTTCGGGGTCGGACTGGCGGCGGCGGCGCTACACCGGGCCGCGCTGCGGCGGCGCCTCGCCGCCCTGGAGGGGGCGGCGGACTGATCCGGTTGGTCGCACCCGCTGGGGGTGCATCGGCGCTGAGGATGACCACCTGGTCCGGGCACACGACTGCGTGGTGACACTCGATGCCATTCACGAGCGCACCCGCGGGGTGAGCCCCCGGCAACTCACCCTGCGCTTCCGCACCTCCACGACCCTGCGCCGCGAGGGCCGGCTGGTCGACCGGCCCGAGATGGGTGTGGTCGTCCGAAACCTGATCCACATGCCCCCGGCGGGCCGCATCTCCTCGTGGACTGCCCTAGCTTCGGTGGAGTCGCTCGCGTGGTCTATCCCACCCGCTGCGGCACCTTCGTCAGGTCCAGCCGGACATAGGGCGCAAGCGGCGGGCCGATCAGCGGCCGCGCATACGTCAGAAAGGCCTCCGTCACGTCGTTGCCGTCCGGGGCGATGAACTCATCGGGGACCGTGCGCTCGGCGTTGGCTACCCGCTCCAGGGGGGTCAGGCCCGTCGTGCACCGATAGGGCTCGTCGGACTCGCGCACCAGCGTGACCATGTGACCGTCCTGGCCCAGGACCGCGTGGCGCACCGCCATCCGGCCGACCAGATAGGCTTCGTCGAGGTCCACCGGGGAGGCTGCCAGCATCGAGACTCGCTGGATGGTCCCGGGCTTGTCCCAGCGCGCCTTGATCTTCAACCCCTCGGCGACGATCTCGCAGAGGACCGCGGCCACCCCGCCGAGCTGCTTGTGGCCGAACTTGTCCACGTCCACGGCCCTGCCCGACGCCGACAGGTACTCCCCGCGCTCGTCTTTGAGGCCCTCGCAGACGGTGATGACCACGTGCCCGAGCCTGCGGTAGACGCGCTCGACATCGGCCAGGAACCGGTCGCGGACGAACGGGCGCTCGGGCAGGTAGATCAGGTGCGGGGCGGCGTCCTCGTGGTCCCGCGCCAGGGCGGTGGCGGCCGTGATCCACCCGGTGTTGCGGCCCATGGTCTCGATGACCTTGACGGTGTCCACCACGCCGATCGCCTCGGTGTCCAGTCCGGCGTCGCGGACGGCGATGGCCAGCCACCGGGCCACGCTGCCGTACCCCGGGCAGTGATCGGTGTCCACCAGGTCGTTGTCCACCGTCTTGGGCACGCTCATCACGCGCAGGTCGTAGCCGCGCTCCGCCGCCAGCCGGCCCAGGCGCCAGGCGGTATCGGCCGAGTCGTTGCCGCCGATATAGAGAAAGTAACGAATGTTGTGCCCCTGCAGCACGGTCAGCAGTCGCTCGTAGTCGGTGGTGGTGAGTTTGTGTCGGCACGAGCCCAGGGCCGCAGACGGCGTCGCGCGCAGCCCTTCGATCACCGCGGCGCTCTGGCGGCCCAGGTCCACGATCTGCTCGGCCAGCAGCCCTTCGACGCCGTGGCGCATCCCGTAGATCTCTTCGATCGCGTCGTGCTCGAGGGCCTCGTGGATCACGCCGGCCAGGCTGCTGTTGATCACGGCGGTGGGCCCGCCCGACTGGCCGACGATCAGGTTGCCGCGGAGCGGCGCCATGCGCGTCTCACCTCCCGCGCGCCAGCAGGCGCGTGAAGAAGTCGATCTCCTGGTCTCGCACGGGCGGCAGCGCCGCGGCGGCCTGCGAGGCGTCCCAGCCCCGGTGGACGATCCCGGCCACCGCGTGGGCAACGGCCCGGGGGTCGTCGTGGCCAGGGAAGGTGACGTTGCGGCCCACCAGCGCCCCGCGAATGGAGGCGCCGGCGCGCATCCCGGCGGCGAACTCGGTCAGGATCCCCGTCGGGTCGCCTCTGGCCTCACCGCCCAGCATGAGGACCGGACAGGTGGTCGCCTGGGCGATCAGGTCGTAGTGGTCGCAGTAGGGGATCTTCAGCCAGGTGCCCAGCGACGACTTGCCCAGCGCCGAGGCCACGCCGATGACCTTGACCAGTTCGGGCGCGCTCTTGAGCATCCTGTACTTGCCTTCGCTCTTCTGGACCGCCAGGCACTCCAGGAAGGCCGGGAGGCCCAGGTCGGTCAGCCGGTCGATCGCCCGGGCGCAGGCCTCGATCGTGTCGAGGGCGGCCGGCTCGCCGAGGTCGAGCCGGAACATCAACTTGGCCCCGTCGAGGCCCAGCTGCGCGATGCGCTCCGGCGTGAAGGCGGTCATCCGGTCGTCCAGCTCGAACACCGCGCCCGCCAGCCCGCCGCGGTTCATGCAGCCCAGCAGGACCTTGCCGTCCAAGAACGACGGCCCGCCCAACTCGCGGACCAGATGGTTGACGATGAACAACTCCTCCATGATGTCCGGGGTCGTCATCACGCCGTCGGCATCCGGGGCCGTCACCACCCGCAGGATGCGGCCGAGCAGGCCCCACCGGTTCCCCATCGCGATGGGGTCGTCCCCGACGCCGGTGACGTTGCGCGCCGGGTGGTCCGCGGCCAGGATGACCAGGCGGCCGTCGGTGGCAAGCCGGCTCCGGCGCTGCCGCCGGCGGGCTTCCTCCTCCACGACCCCCGGCCGCGTCACCCGCACCTCGGTGATGCGGTCGAAGAGATCCCTGGGGAAGAACTCCTGGGGCTTGAACGTATAGGTGCCAATCTCGTAGGTCACTACGGCCATCGTCGTCCCTCCTGCGCTCCGCCCTATCGCGCTTCTCCTGCGCGCGGGCCTTCCCCTGCCGGATTCGTGTCCCGTCAGGAAGGCGCGCGCCCGAGCAGGCACGCCGGGCGGCCCCACCCATTCAGGATACCCGCCGGGCGCGCCGACGGCATCGGGGTGAGGCCCGATGGCGGCGCGGGCGCGTGTCGTATACTGGAAGGCGGGTTTGCACACTACATGGCGGAGGTGCCGATGCCGAGGTTTTCTGCCAGCCTGACGTTCCTGTGGACCGACCGACCGTTCATGGCCCGCTTCGATGCCGCGGCCCGTGCCGGATTTTCCGCGGTCGAGTACATGTTTCCCTACGAGCACGACGTCGACGCGATCGCCGGGGAGCTGCGCCGGCTGGGGCTGCGCCAGGTCCTCTTCAACCTCCCGGCCGGCGACTGGGCGGCCGGCGACCGCGGGATCGCCACGGACCCGGGCCGCCGTCAGGAGTTCCGCGACGGCGTGCGCCTGGCCATGGATGTGGCGCGCCGGCTGGGCTGTCCCCGCATCAACTGCCTGGTGGGGAAGCAACTCGACGGCGTCCCGCTCGCCGAGCAGTGGGCGTGCCTGGTGGACAACCTGAAGTATGCCGCGGGAGCCTTCGAGCGGGAGGGGCTGGTCCTGCTGGTGGAGCCGATCAATACCTTCGACATCCCGGGCTTCTTCCTCCGCACCTCGGGCGAGGCGTTCGCGCTGCAGGACGCGGTGGGGGCGGCCAACTTCAAGGTGCAGTACGACGTCTACCACGCGCAGCGGATGGAGGGGAACCTGACCTACACGTTGCGGAACAACATCGGCCGGATCGGGCACATCCAGGTGGCGGACGCGCCCGACCGCAACCAGCCGGGCACCGGCGAGATCAACTTCGCGTACCTGTTCCGCGTCCTGGACCGGACCGACTACGAAGGCGAAGTCGGGCTGGAGTACAGACCCACCGGACCGACGGACGAGTCCTTCGACTGGATCGAGGCGATGGGCTACGCGCGCGCGTAGGAGGAGGCGAGGATGACCGAACGGATTGGATTCATCGGGCTGGGCATCATGGGCAAGCCCATGGCCCTCAATCTGCGCAACGCCGGGTTTCCCGTCGTCGTTCACAGCCGGTCGCGCGGTCCCGTCGAGGAACTGGTCGCCTCCGGCGCGACCGATGGGGGATCCCCGAAGGCGGTGGCGGAGCAGAGCGATGTGGTGATCACGATGCTGCCCGACTCCCCCCAGGTGCGGGAGGTGCTCCTGGGGGCGAATGGTGTCGTCGAAGGGGCCCGTGCCGGTCAGGTCGTCGTGGACATGAGCACGATCTCCCCCCAGACGAGCCGGGAGGTGGCCGAGGCGCTGGCGCCCCGGGGCGTGCAGGCGCTGGACGCGCCGGTCAGCGGCGGGCAGAAGGGCGCCATCGAGGCCACGCTGTCGATCATGGTCGGCGGGCCCAGGGCCGCCTTCGACCGCGTGCTGCCCGTCTTCCAGGCCATGGGGAAGAACATCGTCCACATCGGCGAGGAACCCGGCGCCGGGCAGATCGCCAAGGCCTGCAATCAGATCATCGTGGGGATCACCATCATGGCGGTGGCCGAGGCGCTCACCCTGGCCAGGAAGGCCGGGGCCGATCCGGCCAGGGTCCGCCAGGCGCTGCTGGGCGGGTTCGCGCAGAGCCGGATCCTGGAGGTGCACGGCCAGCGCATGCTCGACCGGACCTTCCAGCCCGGATTCCGGATCCGACTCCATCACAAGGACCTGGGGATCGCCCTGGCGACCGGGAAGGCCCACGGCGTCCCGCTGCTCACGACGGCCCTCGTGCACGAAGTACTGGGCGCCATGGCGGCGCAGGGTCTGGGGGACCTGGACCACTCCGGGATCGCGCGGTTCGTGGAGGTGCTGGCGGGGGTGGAAGGCGCCGAGGCCTCGTGATGATGGTTAGGGCTCACAGGACGCCTCCCTGAAGGGGCCGGTGCGAAATCGGTTGTGCTCGCAGGGGACCCGGCCGCCGTCGACGGTCACCCGGCAGACGGGCAGCCCGTAGACGTGCACGTCCACCTCCCCGTAGGGGAAGGGGTACGTCCCCTCGGTGGTCCAGACGATACGCAGCCTTCCGCCGTCAGGGTGGAGGGTGAAGTGATCCAGCCGGCCCGGGCCGTATCCGTCGCCTGCGTCAGAGTAGAGGATCCCGCCGCCTGGGGATCCGTCGGGCCGGTAGACCTGCAGGGCCAGCGTTTCGCCAGCCGATCCCTCAGGGGGCCCCGCCATGGGCAGGACGCTGCCGGCGCGCGCCAGCACCGGGATGCGGTCCAGGGGGGCGTCAAGCGCAACCCGACCCGGGCCGCGGTGGGCGCGGTCGCTGCCCATCTCGTACCAGGTCCCAGAGGGGAGTGTGACCTCGCGCGAGCGCGCCCCCTCGTCGAGGACCGGCGCGACGAGCAGCGCGTCGCCTAGAAAGAAGGCGTCCTGGACGTCCCATAACGCCGGGTTACCTGCCTCCGGCCACCAGAGCGGGCGCACCAGCGGGTGCCCGGTGCGGCTGGCCTCCCACGCCAGGGTGTACAGGTACGGCAGCAGGCGGTAGCGCA
>JAVKID010000137.1:0-5788 GCA_031459655.1 Candidatus Fervidifonticultor octavus
GGCGGGAACACCGCGATCAGCACCGCGATGATCCCGGCCGCGGCCTCGCGGCAGCAGCGCGAGGTGGGCATCCGGGATTCGCCCGAGCAGATGGCCTCGGATATCCTGGCCAAGGCGGGGCCCGGGGCGGATCGGGATCACGTCCTGGAACTCTGCCGGCGGTCGGCCGAACTCGTCGACTGGCTGGTCGACGCCGGCGTGCCGCTTGGGCTGGTGACCGATTTCCTCTACACGGGACAGTCGGTCCCGCGCTTCCACGCTCCGCCCTCGCGTCAGGGGAAGGATCTGGCAGACCCGCTGGGCGCCGCCGTCGCGGCCACCGGCCGGGTGACCGTGGTCACCTCGGCGCCGGTGCACCGGCTCATCGTCGATGACGCCGGCGCGGTCGTCGGCGTCGAGGCCGGCCTGGCCCACGAGCGGATCGGCGCGCGCTCCGTCGTGCTCGCCGCCTGCGGGTTCGGCGGCAACCCCGAGATGGTGCGCACCTACTGTCCGGAGATCGCCGACGCCCTCTACTTCGGCGAACGGACTGTCACCGGAGACGCGATCCGCTGGGGCATGGCGCTGGGGGCAGAGACCCGCTGCATGGACGCCTATCAGGGCCACGGCACCGTGGCGATCCCCCACGGCATCCTGTTGAGCTGGGCGGCGGTCGAGAAGGGCGGGTGCCTCGTCAACGCCCAGGGGATGCGGTTCGCCAACGAGGACCTCGGCTACAGCGCCTTCGGAGCCCTGGTGATGCGCCAGGCGGACGGGCTGGCGTTCGTGATCTTCGACGGCCGCATCGACGCGGAGATGACATCCCACGACCAGAACTACCGGGAACTGGACGCTCTGGCCGGCATCCGCCGCGCGGGATCGCTGGTCGAACTGGCCGACCGGCTGGGACTGCCGGGGGCAGCCCTCGCCCGCACCGTTGAGGCGCTCAACGCCGGCCTCCAGGGAGGGCGCGACCCGCTGGGCCGCTCGCCCGGACAGCGACGGCCGCTGGAAGCACCCTACTGCGGGGTGAAGGTCACCGGGGCGCTGTTCCACACCCAGGGCGGGTTGGCCATCGACACCGCGGGCCGGGTGTTGCGGCCCGGCGGACGGCCGGTCGTCAATCTCTTCGCCGGCGGCGGCAGCGCCGTGGGCATCTCGGGCCACGGCGCCGCCGGGTACTCGCCCGGCAACGGGTTGCTGACCGCGCTGGGATGGGGCCGCATCGCGGGCCTGACCGCAGCCCGCCAGCTCCGGAGGGAAGCATGACGCCGGAAGCGCAGCTGGCGACGTTCGCGTGCACGCTGCGGTCTGACCACCTGCCCGAGCCGGTCGCTGCGCGCGCGCGGCTGGTGGTGCTCGATACGCTGGGTGCGATCATCGGCGGGATGCCCACCATCCTGCAGGCTGCGGAGCACCTGGCCCGTACCTCCCCGGGCGCCGCGACCATCCTCGGGACGCCCTGGCGCGCCGAGCCGGGCCATGCGGCGTTCCTCAACGGCAGCGCCGGCACCGCCCTCGAACTGGACGAGGGCCACCGGTTCGCCGCCGGGCACCCGGCCATCCACGTGGTCCCTGCGGCCCTGGCCGCCGCGGAGATGACCGACGCGACCGGTGAACGCTTTCTCGCCGCAGTGGCGGCCGGCTATGAGGTCGCCGCCCGGGCCGGCCGTGCCATCGGGCCGCTGAGGCCGCCGCTCCACCCGCACGGGACCTGGGGAACGCTGGGCGCGGCGGCAGCCACGGCGGTGCTCCTGGGAGCGGAGCCGAAGGCCGTCGCCGAAGCGCTACGCCTCGCGGCGCACTACGCCATCCACACGCACTACGCCGCCGCCACCGAAGGCGCGACCGTGCGCGACACCTATGCGGGCGCCAGCAACCTCCTGGGGGTCCTGGCCGCCCGGCTCGCGCTGTCGGGGATCACCGGGATGCCGGACCTGCTCCGAACGCTGGCCCCGCTGGCGGCCTCGCCGCCCGATGCGGAGGTGCTGACCCACCGGCTCGGTGACGGCTACGAGGTCGCTCGCGGCTACTTCAAGATGCACGCCGCCTGCCGCCACCTCCACGGCGCGCTGGACTGCCTGGACGAGATCCTGCGAACGCACCCGGTGGCTCCCGAGGAGGTCGTCCGCGTCGAGGTGGACACCTACGCGCCGGCGAGCACCTTCACCGGGCGCCGTCCCCAGACCCGACTGGCAGCCAAATTCAGCCTGCCGTTTGCGGTGGCCACGCGCCTCGTCACCGGCACCTCATCGGCTGAGGCGTTCGAACCCGGGGCCCTCACCCCTGAGACGTTCGCCCTGGCCGAGCGGGTCGTCGTGCGGGAGCGGCCGGAGTTCACCGCCGCGCAGCCCGCGCGGAGGCCGACGGCGGTGTCGGTGCTCCTGCGGGACGGCCGCAGGCTCCAGGCGCAGGTCTCCCTGCCGAGGGGCGAGGACGATCTGGCGTACGAAGACGACCAGGTGAGGGAGAAGTTCACTCGTCTGGCCGGCCGTGTCCTGGGCGCTGAGGCCGCGGCCCGGGCGGTGGCGCGGTGGCAGCAGGCGGAGGCGGGGCCCATCCGCGACCTCGTCGCGCTGCTCACCGCGCAGGAAGAGGCGTCACCTCGCCATGGTCATTGACGAGACGCACCTGCTGGACTTCCTCACGGGAAGAGGACCTCGTCCTCCTGGGGAGGCTGTGGCGCGGGCGCACCTCGTGGTCACCGACGTCCTGTGCGCCGCGGCGGCAGGCAGCGCGATCCCCGAAGTCCAGGCCGCGGTCGGGGCGCTGGTCGCCGACCCCGGTCCCTGCTCCCTCATCGGGTGCGGTCGGACCGTCTCTCCCGGCCAGGCAGCCATGGTGAACACGGTGCTGGCCATTGCCCAGGAGACCGAGGAAGGTCACAACGCCGCCGGTCACGTCGGCGCCGCCACCGTGGCCGGCGCGCTCGCCGCCGCCGAGGAGGTCGACGCCGACGGGGCCGCGCTGCTGGACGCGGTCCTGCGCGCCTACGAGGTGTGCGCGCGGGTCGAGCGCCTGATGATGCCGGCCAAGGCCCGGACCTCGGCCGCCACCTCCTGGGTCATCCGCAACCCCCACAGCACCTGGACCGCGGTGGGGCCGGCGCTGGCCGCCGCGCTGCTGTGGCGCCTGGACCGCGAAGCCCTCCGGGCCGCCTGGCGCCTGGCCACGAACCTGGCGGTCCTCAGCCTGTGGGATCCCTTCGTCGAAGGTTCGCTGTCCCGCAATCTCACCGCGGGGTTCAGCGCCCAGGCCGCTGTGAGCGCGGCGCGGTTCGCGCAGGCCGGGATGGGCGGGTCGGCCGAGGCCGTCTGGGGCATCTACACGCCGCTGCGCGTGGAGACGGGTCCGGAACCGTTCGACCGCTGGTTCGGCTCGCTGGGGGAGACGTACGAGATCACCCGGGGATACTTCAAGCCGTACCCGTCCTGCCGCTACACGCACCCGCCGCTGGATGCCCTGCGGTCGGTGGGCGACGACGTCGCGCCCGACGCGGTGGAGCGGATCGAGGTCCACACGTTTGGCGCCGCAGCCCCGTTTGCCCACCAGCGCACCCCGACGCCGACCAGCGCCAAGTTCAGCATCCCGTTCGTCCTGGCCGCCTATCTTGTCCTGGGTCGGGTGGACTTCGAGAGTTTCTCGGAGGCCAGCCTGCGCGACGCCCGCATCGCGGCACTGGCGCGGCGGGTGGTGGTCCACGTGGACGAGGAGATCGAAGCCCGCTTCCCCCACCAGTGGGGCGCGCGGGTCGTCGTCCACCTGCGGGACGGGCGGACGCTCACCGGTGAGGTGGCGGATCCGCTCGGCGGCCCGCAGCGGCCCCTCGGTCCTGCCGATCTGCGCGCGCGCCACCGCGCCGCGCTTGAACTGCGGTTCGACCCCTCCCGGGCCGAGGCGGTGGCCGCGGCGCTGGATGGCCTCCCCGGCATGGCGTCTGTGCGATCGCTGGGAGCGGTGCTGCGGGGGACGGGTGCGTGATCGTCCACCACCGCGCCGTCCGGTCCATGGGGTTCGCCGACGTGGTCGTCGTCGGGGCAGGGGGATGCGGGCTGGCCGCCGCCCTGGAGGCGGCGCAGCGCGGCGCGCACGTCGTCCTCCTGGAGGGCGATGCGGCCGCGGGCGGCAGCACGGCCGCGAGTTCAGGCCTGGTGGTGGCTGCGGGGTCGGACCTGCAGCGCCGCTCCGGCATGCGCGCCCCGCCCGAGGATCTGCTGGAGGACCTGCGGGCGGCAGGGTCGGTCGTCGACGGGGTCACGCGCGCCCTGATCGAGACCTCAGGCGCGCTGGTCGACTGGTTCGTGCAGTCGGGGTGCCCGCTGGAGCCCGTGCTCGACTATCGCTATCCGGAGCACTCCCGGCCCTGGCTGGTCGCCCCACCGGCGCGCCGCGGCACGGAGGTGGTGGCGGCGCTCCTCGAAGCCATCCGACGGGCCGGCGTAGACCTCCGCCTGCGGACGTTGGCCGAGGGCCTGCTCGTTGATGATGAGGGCGGGCTCTGCGGGGTAGCGGTCGCGTCGCCGGAGGGTCCCGCGGGGCTGCGCGCGGGCGCCGCCGTCCTGGCCACCGGAGGATTCGCCTCCAACGCCGCGATGGTGGGAGCCTGGATCCCGGGCGCTGCCGGGGCCGTGCCGGTCGCCGCCCCGGGTTGCAGGGGTGACGGCATTCGGTGGGCGCAGGCGATGGGCGCACAGGTGGCCGCCATGGACGCCGTCCAGTTCCATCCTTCAATCATCGTGCCGGAGCGGGTCTTCCTCTCGGCGGCGCTGGTCAATGCCGGAGCCGTCCACCTCAACGAGGCGGGGAAGCGCTTCGGTGACGAGACCAAGGGGTACGGCGCCCACGCTCTCGCCATGCTGGCCCAGCGGGCGGTCTACGAGGTGTTCGATGACGCTGTCCTGGCGGAGGCAGGCCGGCACGTCCCCCGCGTCGCCGACGCGCGGGGGCTGCTGCACCGCTGCCGGACCGCCGAGGATCTCGCCCGGTGCATCGGCGCCCCTCCTGATGTGGTGACGGACACGCTGGAGGCGTTCAACGCGGCTGCGGCAGGAGCCCCTGATCCCTTCGGGCGGAGGCGATTCGGCGCCCCGCTGCGGCCACCGCTGTGGGCGGTGCGCGTGGCGCCCGGGCTCGTCCAGACGCTGGGTGGCCTGGTGGTGGACGCACAGGCGAGGGTGCTGCGCACGGACGGGAAACCGATCCCGCGGTTGTTCGCGGGGGGCGAGACCGTCGCCGGGCCCGCCCGCCGGACCGACGCCTATGTGGCCGGGACCGGCCTGCTGGCTGCCTTCGGCCTGGGGCGCCTGGCGGGGCGCGGCGCCGCCGGAGCCGCAGACCGGCTCAAGGCGCAGGCAGAGTGAGGCGAGGGAGACCGATCAGGGAGGGGTGAGCAGCCATGGCACGGTGGGATCTTGCAGTGGTGAACGGAACGGTCGTGATCCCCTACACCGGCGCGGTCCGGGCCGACGTGGGCATCCGCCACGGGCGGATCGCCGCGCTCGCCGACGCCATCGACCCCGCCTCGGCCGACGAGGTCATCGACGCGGCGGGGCGCCTGGTGCTGCCCGGGGCGATCGACTCGCACTTCCACCTGGGGCTCTGCCGCTCGATGGCAGAAGACACCGAGTCCGAGACCCGGTCGGCGCTGGTCGGCGGCGTGACCTCGGTCATCAGTTACTTCCGCACCGGCCAGCACTACCTCAACAGGACCGGCCCCTACCGCGACATCTTCCCCGAGGTGCTGGGTCTTGTCCAGGGCCGCGCCTACACCGACTACGGCTTCCACATCGCCATCATGACCGCCGACCAG
>JAVKID010000138.1:0-5709 GCA_031459655.1 Candidatus Fervidifonticultor octavus
CGGAGGGCGCACATCTCCTTGGTGCACGTGGCGGTGTAGGCACCGGGGAAGAACGCCAGCACCGTGGGCCGGCCGCGAAATTCGCTGAGCCTGACCGCCTTGCGGTCCGCGCTCACCAACGTGACGTCGGGTGCCTGCTGTCCAACCTCGACCCCCACCCCGATCCCCCCTCTCCATGGTCTACCCTGCGTAGTGCATCCCGGTGGCGCGCAGCGTCAGCGGATCGCCCTGGCGGTGCACGCCCGCGTCGATGACCTCGGCGACGAAGATCAGGTGGTCGCCGCGGTCTACGGTCGCCACGACCCGGCACTCGATGAACGCCAGGGCGTCGGTGAAGATGGGCGCACCGGTGGACTTGGTGTAGAATTCATAGCCGCCCAGGCGGTTCCCTTCGCGGGGCCGCCGCCGGATGAAGGTCTTGGCGAAGGCAGCCTGGTCCGCCCCGGGAATGTTCACGGAGAATTCCCCGGTCTCGGCCACCATTTCGGTGGAGAGGGCCTCCTTCATCAGGGCCAGGACCACCAGGGGAGGGTCAAACGACGCCTGTGTCAGCCAGTTGACCATCACCGCGTGTTTCTCCTCGCCGCGGTGGGTGCCGACGACGTACAGACCGTAGGTCATCAGGTCCAGCGCCTGCTTCCTCGCCTTGGGCTCCATCGTCCGTGACCAATCCGTTCGAGACCGCGTGCTATTCCCAGAGGACGGGAGGTTGTCGGCGTGGGACTAGCGGGGGCGGAAGGTCATGAGACTGTCCTGCAGGAGTTGCGTTTCGTCCCTCAGGCGCGGCGACGAGGCGGACGTGGTGGCCGTCACCGAGTAGCCGCGGAGGCCGTCTACAACCAGCAGGTGGATGTGGTACAGGCGGACGGAACCGCCCACCTGCTGGACGAAATACCAGAGGATCGCCGGAAGACCTCCGATATGCGCCCCGCTGAGCCGGAGGCGCTGGTACCCGCTGCTGCGGGGCGCGCGCTGGGCGGCGTCTTCGCGGTCGTCGAAGAAGTCGTCGATGCTGGTGTCGAACGGCACCGGCGTCACGGTCACCCCTACCGTGAGAGGGACAGTGGCCGAGCCGGCCGACCGGGGCCCTTCGATGAGCACCTGGACGCCGGGCGGCAGATTGGCCGTCTTGACCGTCCAGCCCGCTGGGTACCCGATGGAGAAGCCGAGGCCCGGGTGCCGGTAGGTGACCCACCTCGGTCTCGCCACGCCCGTCCCGGCGCCGGCGGCCAGCGCCAGGAGCGCGGCGACGGCCCAGCCGGCCCAGCGCGGACGATGCACGCGTCGCACCAGCACTCCCTTCACCCCGCCCCCTGCGTTCGATGCTGCGCTCCGGCGCTCCTCCTCAAGGGCGTGCAAGGAAACCCCGGGGGCCGGCCGAATTGTCTCGTGATGCCCGCAGCCTCAGCCGGGATGCACGTCCTGGTCATCCGCGACACGGAGGTGATCCCCGATCCGCAGGAGCCGCTGGCGGCGCTGCGGGACCGCGAGGGTCAGCTCCTGTGGATCGACCTGCCCGACCCCACGGCGCAGACCATGGCGCAGGTCGCCGGCATCTTCGCCCTGCACCCGCTGGCCGTGGAAGACGCCCTCAAGCGCCGGCAGCGGCCCAAGGCCGAGGAGTACGAGGGGTTCCTGTTCATCACCATCCACGCCGCACGGACGAAGGGCGCCGGGGGACACGACGTGGCCCTGGACGAGATCGACGTGTTCTACGGGCCGGCCTACGTCATCACCGTCCACAGCGGGACGTCCGCGGCACTCGAGGAGGCGCGCCGGCGCCTGGTGCAGACCCCCGCCGACCTGCGGCGGTCCAACGGCTATCTCCTGTACGTGATCCTGGACGCGGTGGTGGACTCCTATTTCCCGGTGCTGGACGCCCTCGACGACTACATCGAGCGGCTGGAGGACACCCTCTTCAAGAGGCCCAGCCCGAGGACGCTGGACCGGTTGTTCGCGTCCAAGCGCGCGCTGCTGACCCTGCGCCGCATAGCCGCTCCCCAGCGCGATATCATGAACGTCCTCCTGCGCCACGATTCGCGGCTGATCGGGGAGGGGCTGCGCGCGTACTTCCGCGACATCTACGACCACCTGCTGCGCATCACCGAGCAGATCGACACCCACCGAGACCTGCTGGCCGGCGCGCTGGACATCTACCTGAGCCTGGTCTCCAACCGGCTCAACGAGATTGTGAAAGTGCTGACGATCATCACCGCGATCTTCGCATCCCTGGCCGTGATCACCGGCATCTACGGGATGAACTTCGAGCATCCGTTTCCGCCCTTTGGGTGGCGGTACGGGTTCTACGCGGCACTGGGCCTGATGGTGGCCAGCGTCGCCGTCATGCTGGCCGTCTTCCGCCGCCTGCGCTGGCTGTGAACACACCCAGCACGCCACCGGGGGACCGGCCGGCCAGCGGGAGTCCTCCGGCCTCCGACGGGTTCGGGTATGTGACGCCCGACAATCTCGCGCTGCTGGTAGACCTCTATGAACTCACCATGGCGGACAGCTATCTCCGCCATGGGATGAACGATCGGGCCACCTTCGCCCTCTTCGTCCGCTCGCTGCCGCCCGGCCGCTCGTTCCTGGTCAGCGCGGGCCTGGAGACGGCCCTCGCCGGCCTGGAGGCCCTGCGCTTCACCGGGGAAGCCGTCGGCTACCTGCGCGGCCTCGGGCTGTTCAGCGAGCCGTTCCTGGACTACCTGCGCACCTTCCGCTTCACCGGCGACGTGCGCGCGATCCCGGAAGGCGAGCTGTTCTTCCCACCCGAGCCGCTGCTGGAGGTCAGCGGCCCGCGCATCGAGGCCCAGGTCGTCGAGACGTTCCTGCTGAACACCTTGAACTTCCAGGTCATGGTCGCCAGCAAGGCGGCGCGGATCGTGCTGGCCGCGCGCGGCCGGGGGGTCGCGGACTTCTCGCCGCGTCGGGACCACGGCGCCGACGCGGCCCTGAAGGCGGCGCGGGCCGCCTACATCGGCGGCTGCACCGCCACGTCCAACGTGCTGGCGGGCATGCTCTACGGCATCCCCGTGACCGGCACCATGGCCCATTCGTACATCATGTCGTTCTCAGACGAACTGGAAGCCTTCCGCGCCTTCGCCCGGGACTTCCCCCACAACGCCGTGCTGCTGATCGACACCTACGACACGATGCAGGGGGTGGCCAACGCGATCACCGTGGGGCGGGAGATGGCGGCCCGGGGCGGGCGGCTGCGGGGGGTACGCATCGACAGCGGCGACCTGGTAACCCAGAGCCGCGCGGTGCGCGCCGCGCTGGACGAAGCGGGCTTCCGCGAGGTCCAGGTCTTCCTCAGCGGCGACCTCAACGAGTACAAGATCGCCGACCTGCTGGACCGGGGGGCGGCCGCCGACGCGTTTGGGGTCGGGACCGAACTCGGCACGTCGGCGGACGCCCCCAGCATCGGCGGCGTCTACAAACTCGTCGAAGACGAGAAGGGCTACCGGATCAAGCTCAGTACGGGCAAGGCCACGCTGCCGGGCCGCAAGCAGGTCTGGCGGCGCTTCGATCCCGACGGCCAGCCAGCGGGGGACCTAATCGCGCTACTGGACGAACCCGGCCCCCAGGGCGCGACGCCGTTGCTGGTCCCGGTCATGGAGGGCGGCCGCCGCGTGTGGGCGGAGCCGTTGCCCAAGATCCGCCAGCGGTGCACCGAGCGGCTGGCTTCCCTGCCGGAGGAGTACCGGAGCCTCGAGGACGGGATCGCCTACCACGTGGCGCTTAGCCCTCCACTGGCCGCGCTGCGGGAGAAGATGAGGAGTGGTGGCTAGGCCAACTGCGACCAGAGGGCGCACGCGATGACCGGCGTGTCCCTGCGAGTCATGAAGGCTGGCTGGGGCCACATGGACGACAACGTCCACATACGAAACACCGCCCACCCGGATATGTCCGCGGATGTTCGGATGGTGTTCTTTTCGGGGGGTAATCGCTTCGTGAGGAGGTCGGGTGACATGCGTGCGAGCCCAAGCAGCAGACACCCGAGATCACCATCGACGTGGACGTCCGGGACGGCCATCTCACCGCCCGCGTCGTGGACATCTGGGGGCCGGGCCGGACGCCGTTTGTCGTGCGCTCCTACACGAACACGCCGACCAAACCGTTCGTCATCGGCGCCAGTGGGGAGTGGCAGTTCAACCACCTCCTGAATATCATCAACACCAACCCTACCCCCGAGGAAATCCGGCTGGGCGTCCTGGAACCCGACGGCAACCGGGCGGTCTACCGCTCCTCCAGCAGCCGGTGGACCGCCGACCAGAGCGAGAAGTGGGACGTGTACATCAAGGGCGCCCCGGGGAAGCCCGTCGGCACCTACAGCACCCTGGAGATGCACTCTACCTGCGTCCGCGACCCCGGCCGTACGGCACTGGTGAGTCACCGCGGTGCTGAACGGCGCCGGCCGCAATGCCCTCGAGAATGGCCAGCGCCCGGTGGACGCCCGCCTCGGCGGCGACGAGCGCCGCCACCACGAGCACGACGGCGAGGACCCCCAGCAACGCGACGCCCCGCTGCCCAGACATCGCAGCCTCCGGAGCACGCCCGATCATAGGCACCGTCCAGCGATTCCTTCAGCCTAGGGGAGCCCTGCGAACCGCTCGATCAGGCGCGCCATCAGGTAGATCGTCTCCTCGAAGTCCGCGAGCCGGATGTGCTCGTCGGGGGCATGGGCGCGGCTGCCCCAGTAGCCCCCACCGAGGCTCACAATCGGAATGCGCAGCGCCGTCCCCAGGTCGTACATGGGACCCGTGCCCGCCGATGTCGGGTAGACCGTGACGTCCCGGCCGGTGGCCTCCTGCGCAGTGGCCACCACCAGCGCCACGAAGGGATCGTCCAGGTCCGTCCGGTAGGCACGTTCGCCGCCCAGCAGCCTGGCTGAGATTTCAACACCCAGCCGCGCGAAGTGGGCCTGGACCAGGCGCAGGATCTCTTGCGGATCCTGGTCGGGCACCAGGCGGAAGTCCACCTTGGCGCGGGCGCGGCGAGGGAGCACCGTCTTCGAGCCGGGGCCGGTGTAGCCGCTCTCGAGCCCGCAGACCGTGCAGGTGGGATGGTAGAGCAACTGCACTTGCGCCTCGAATCCCGTGACCCCGCCGATGAAGCGTTCCACGCCGATGTGCTGCTTCAGTTCGGCCTCGTCGAACGGCAGGCGCCGGGTCGCTTCCAGTTCGCGGGCGGTCGGGGGCCGGACGCGGTCGTAGAACCCGTCCACCAGGACCCGGCCGGTCTTGGGGTCCTTGAGCGAGGCCAGCGCCCAGGCCATCTGGGTGCCGGCCCCCTCCACGATGGCGCCCAGCGAGGAGTGCAGGTCGCGGCTGGTGGCCTGTAGCTCCAGGTCGAGGTAGCAGATGCCCTTGACGCCAAGGGTGACCTGCAGGCGCTCCTTGAGATCGCGCTGGCCGAACTCCCAGATGCACGCGTCCGCCGCCAGGGCGCCGCGGGAGGCCTGCACGTAGGCGCCGAAGTGCACCGAGCCGATCTCTTCCTCGCCTTCGACGACGAACTTCACGCGGCAAGGCAGCCGCCCGTGCGCGGCCTGGAGCGCGCGCACCGCGGCCAGGCGGCTGACCAGGTCGCCCTTGTTGTCGGCCACCCCGCGGCCGTAGAGGCAGCCGTTGCGGGTCGCCGGCTCGAAGGCCGGCGAGGTCCACTCGTGCAACGGGTCCGGCGGCTGCACGTCGTAGTGGTTGTAGAAGA
>JAVKID010000139.1:0-5660 GCA_031459655.1 Candidatus Fervidifonticultor octavus
TCGCCGAGGAGCTCGTCCACGCCCACTTCAGCCACGCTATGAAGTTCGGGATCTCCGCGGGCATTCTGATCCTGACGCTGATCTACGCCCGCGTCCCGGCCCTGCAGGCGGTGGGACGCCGTATGCGCTGGGTCCGCATCGTGCTGGCCTGGTGGAGCGCCCTGGTCCGGTTCGCCTTTTCGCCGCTGTGGTGGGCCCTGCGGCTCGCCATCCGCCTGCTGGGGATGGGCATCGCGGCCATTGGCGGCCGCCGCTCCTCGGTCGCCGCCGATCCCGCCTCCGACCCGCCGGCGCCGGGCAGCGATGGAGGCGTCTAGCCGGCGGCCCCTCTGGATTCCCAACACCCCGCTGCTTCGAATCGCTCGCGCGTGCCTCCGAGCCCTGTTCCGTCTCCTCTTCCGATTCCGCGTCGAGGGGGCCGAGCACTACCCCGCCGGGCCGGCGGTCATCGTCGCCAATCACCCCAGCGCGTTGGATCCGCTGTTCATCGCCGTGGCGCTTCCCGAGCGCGTGGTGTTCGTGGCGGCCGCCGAGTTCCTCGGCATGCCGCTGGTGGGGTGGGCGATGCGCGCCTACGGGTGCATCCCGGTGCGCCGCGGTGAGGTGGACGCCGCGGCCGTGCGCGCGGCACTGGGTGCGCTGGCCGGGGGGTTGAAAGTCGGTCTCTTTCCCGAGGGTCACGTCAGCCCGACGCCTGCGCCGATCCGGCGTGGGGCGGGGCTGATCGCCGCCCGAGCAGGGGTGTCGCTGGTCCCCGTGGCCGTGATCGGGAGCGGCCGCGTCTTTCCGCTGGGCGCACGCCTGCCGCGGCCGCACCGCGTGACCGTCCGCATCGGTCCACCGGTACCCACCCCGCCGGCGACCCGCCAGGGGCAGGAAGCCGCCGTCATGCGGGCGATGGCCTGGATTCGGGAACAGGACGCCGGCGCTAGCGGAACTCCTCGGTGAAGAAGTCCTGACGCAGCGTCACAGCTCTTGGCGTCAGCGGCGGCAGGTTCGCCGCGTTGTCGAAGCTCACGTCGTAGAACCACCGGCGCGGGGGTGGACTATATCCGTAGATCTCCTGCATTCTCCAGTAGCCCTGCAACCTTCGCCCATTGAGCTGGTAGATCAGGCATGAAAAGCGCGGATCGTCGGGCGCGTTCAACGCGTTGTAGGTGAAGCAGGTGTGTTTGGGCGTTGCCACAGCTACGAACGACCCCTCGTACCAGAACCGGGCGCTCTGTGGCCACGTCTCGTGGAACCGGGGGTAGTTCTCTAGCCCGCCGCTGTAGTAGTCCCTCTGGCAGTCACGGCCCCCAGGATTTCCTGGGCAGGTGGTCGTATCGTTGCCCCCCAGGAACCCGGCATTGATGAACGTCTCGGTGGCGCTAGGCTTGTTTGCGGGCCGGGCCGTCGTGCTGCGCTCGTCGCGCGGGCGGTACACGGGATAGGGGGGGCCCGATGCCTCGTCCACGCCGTGGGCGATGCTGGCGGAGCAGGCGCCACCGATCCAGTCACAAGAGAGTACGTTGATTGTGTCGCCGAGCACCGCGGCTGGTTTCTTGCCGTCGCTCCCGCAGGCTGCGGGCACGCTGTCGCTGCCCACGCTGGGAGCGCGACAATTGAAGTTGCCCATGACGTACACGGCTTGGTCGCTTGCGAAGGTCACCCCTGGGTCTGCGCTCCCGCGGCGCAGCCGCTGGGCATTGAAGATGCGGACCCCGTAGTTGTTGACGTCCCGCGAAGCCGGGCCGCGCACCGAGGCGTACAGCACCAGACCACTGTCAGACGTGTCCGTGGGGTTGAACAGGCGCTGGTCGGCTGGCTGACGGAAGTTCCACTCCTCGAGCTTGCGCCAGTCAATGTTGAACATCAGGATCGGTTTGCGCTCCCGCCAGTTGTAGAAGCCCCCGTAGCGAAAGTCGTTGCAATAATTGCTCGCCGGATCAGTCACGGGTCGCCCGTTGATCGGGTCCCGAGGCCCACGCACCTGGCACCCGGCACCACCCTGGGGGAAGGGGGTATCGTAGTCGTCGGAGTCCCTGTAATTTCCTTCGCAGGATGCGCCTTCCACACAGGCAGGATTCCTGGGGACGTCACTGTAGGTGATCCCTCCGGGCACGTCCCGGACGAACCGGCGCAGGCGCGTGGTAAGCGCAGCGTTCACGCTGCCCGAGGCGTCGTAGACCTCAAGGGCGTAAAGCGCCGGCCCAGGCGCTGCGGGGTTATCGGGGTCCAGCTTCTCCGTCCGCAACGTGTTCAAAACGATGCGTAGGTCGGCGCGCTGCCAGAACGTACTCTGCCGCGTCTGTCCAGGCGGACATGACCAGGGCGCGCAGAGGAGCTCGTCCTGGCCGGGGATGGCGACGTTCTCGAGATTATTCCGGATGCGGCCATTCCATAAGGCAATCTCGCTGTCGGGGACCAGCCGCGTGGTGATGACGGCGCAAGACGTGTCGCCAGGCCCCGTCCTGCCCAGGATGCGGAGGGTATTGTCTGGGTTGGCGATCCAGACGAGCCCGGAGTTGGAGTACGTGAGGTCATCCTTGCGACCCCGATAAAGGTCGCCAACCACCGTTACCTGTCCCAGGATTTGGGCGCCAGGGCTGCAGCTCTCAGTGTTCAAGTACATGTTGCCGTTGGTATGCATGCGGCCGTTGATGACCATCGGCGGCCCAACGGTTAGCTCCAGATCTTCGAGATAGAAGGCCGCGAGCTGGAACATGGGGATCAGACGTGTCTCGAAGCGCAACCGCAGGATGGCCTCGGTGTGGCCTCCGGCCGCGTTGACCGCCTCTGAGCGCAAGTTGTAAACGTAGCGGATACTGTTCAGCCCCTCAAACGGCTCACCCTGCGGCACCGGCACGACCACGGGGGACTGGCCGCAGCCCTCCAGCTGGTAGTTGACGTTCCGCTGGTTGATGGCAAGAGTTCGAGGGTTACAGTCGGTCGGGACCTCAAAGTTGAGAAAGGTGTTGCGGGTGTCGGCGGCGCCCCGGTTCAAGCCGGCCTCGGCCGCGTAGAAGCCGGCGACGCTCTTGGTGTATCCCGCCTGCATCTCTGTGTTGCGGTCAATCGCCAGCAGGGCGAACGCCCCGATGGCGGCCAGGATCACCATCACCAGAATGACAATCACCAGCGCCGCGCCGGTCTCGTGCGGAACCGATCGCACTCGCATCACCGCTCCCCCCTGGTCTGCTAGAACAGGAAGTTCCTGGGTTTCACCTCGAAAGTCTGGCCCAGCCGGTAGAAGCCGTCGCCGGACCCCTCCACTCTTCGGGCTGACCGCGCGCCGACGTCCACCAGGACGGCGCGGACGAGCAGCCACTCTTCGTCGCTGGTGGGGAGATCCACGACATCGCAAGGACCGGGGTTGCAGTTCCGGTCGAGGACGTAGCGGATGTCAAGACGCTCGATCCCTGCCACCGCCGGCTGGGCCGTCCCGAGCGAGGGCGTCATGGTGAGCACCGGGGTCGTCCCGCTGCTGTCGATGGCGAAGGTCTGTTCCTCGGCGCCATAAACCGTGCTGTTCACCGGGTATCCCCGGCTGAGCGGTGCAGCCAGCACCAGCCTCGACGCGGCCTGGTCCACGCTCTCGATACGGATGAACTCGCCGCTGTTCTGGTGTAGGATGTAGGCTTGCATGCCGGGGACGAAGTTGGTCACCGTGTAGAGCTCGATGGTCGTAGCGCCACGCACAACGGCCTCTCGCACAGTCTCGATGGCACAGCGAACATTGGCTCTGACCGTAATGGAGTCCTCCGCCAGTCCGCCGGGCCCCACGCCGTTGAGCCCGAGGATCGGGAGACGAATCTCTCTGGGGCCACTGCCCGGGAGGCAAGCGCCGGCCAACCGGATCTCTCGGGAGAGGAGGTCCACGGCGGTGCGGAGGTTCTGCTGGGTCTCAAGCCGCTGCCGCTCGGCCTGCCAGGTCTTCGTGGCAAACACATAGCCGGCGACGGCGATGAGGACCACAGCGCCGCCGACCGTGAGGGCGACGAGGACCTCGGTGAGGGTGTAGCCCCCAGCGGCGTTACCGCGCGAGGTTGGTAAAGATAGTCTCCGCCACATAGCTCCGCGGTCCTCGGATGTTCCACGTGACTGTTACCCGGATGCGGGTCATGTTCGGGGCGGGGTCATCGACCGTCACAACCCGCTCAACCGTGTACGTGTGCGCACCTACGGCCTGGGTGCTCACCGTGGTTCCCGCCGGTACACACGGAGGCGGCGGGCAGTTCATGGTCCGCCCGACGGCGTCGAACGGCAGGTCCCGGATGGCCTCCAGCTCCCGCTGGGCCAGCGCGGCCGCGTCACTGGCCCGCTTGCCCACCGTGCCCTGCGTCATGGCCGCCAGGAACAGCGAGGCGGTTGAGGCCACGGCAAAGACGAGGATGAACGCCGCAATGAGGACCTCGAGCACCGTGAATCCGCCAGCCGCCCGTCGCCTTCCCCGGCTCATCGAGCATCTACCATTCCTGTCGTGCGGACGATGATCTGCTTGGTCCACCCACGGGTCGTATCCACGAGTACGAATGTCATCTCGGCCTCAGGGCCGGCGAGTCGCCCCCTACTGTCGAACACCGCCGCTCGGTTGACGGTCGCCGCGTCAAACGCCACCCCGGGCCGCAGCGACAGTGTACGCTCTACCGTCGGGAAACTCCAGGTCTCTCCGGTCAGGACCCCAGGTTCTATCACGTATTGCGATGCACTGATCACCCGGAGCTGGTAGTGCGTGGTTCGACTGCGGGCCAGCCCGCGCGTAACGCCGAGATTGTCCACAAACTCCTGGACATCGGCCGTGAAATGCAGGGGCCGGGAGGAGAGGCGCGGGATGAGGATCACCAACGCAATGCCGATGATCGCCGCGGCGACCACCAGCTCGAGCGTGCTGAACCCCTCCGAGCGATGGGCATAGTACGGCATCTGCCTGACCCCGGGCATCGTATTAGTCATCTGCCCAACCCGCCGGCGATTCAGCCGGATCACACTGCGGTGTTGCCCAGCGGCCTGCCTTCCATGTCACGGTACGCCCTGCCTTTGATGGTTGTCAACGGCGGCCGACGGCAGGAATCCCCTCGCGATCGCTCGAAGTGCGCCAATACTCCGCAGTACTCCGCCAGGGAGCTTCTCCGCCATGGCCGTGGAGAAGATCGGCCGGGCTCTCGCAGAGTACGTGGCCTTCGCGTATACCGGTGGCGTCGTCGCCCAGCTTCCCCTGGCGGTATTCGAACGCGTGCGCGGCAGGTCACGATCCCGCATTGCCGCGAGCTCTGTGCAGCTATTGTGGTCGGTGCGGAACGCTGAGGCTCCGGACATCCTCGTGACAGTCGGTCAGCACTGGAGGAGCTCCTGCTTGTGTTCTGCCATGCGTGTGGGGCATCTGGCCGAGTTTGACGCATATGCCCCCTTCGCGTCGTGTGACGTGGAAGCGCTGAGGGCCGTCCAGGGCCGTGGGACGCGGCCGTTTTTCGCGCGCACGACGCCCTGGGTCAGCCGGGTCGATGGGGAGTGCACGAGCAAGTACTTCACGCGGGATTAGACAGGAGTTCGTGGGCGCGGCGCATGCCCGTGCCGCCAGCAGCCGGACCATCCGCGCCACGTCCTGCCCAATCCCCTGAGAGTGAGGTGAGCCGATGTCTGGAGGCAGCCTGCTGGTTGCGGCGGTCTTGATCACCGTC
>JAVKID010000014.1:0-35338 GCA_031459655.1 Candidatus Fervidifonticultor octavus
GCGGCCGCGAACGACCGGGTGTGCGGGCCCACCTCCCGCTGGTTGATGTTGCAGTGCTTCGGACGGTGGACGAACTCGATGGGATCCTCGATGGTGATAATGTGGTCGTGCCGCTGCTCGTTCATGTGGTCCACCATGGCGGCCAACGTCGTGGTCTTCCCCGAACCGGTCGGGCCGGTGACCAGGACGAGCCCCCGGTCCTTCATCGCCAGGTCCTTGAGCACGGGCGGCATCCCCAGGTCGTCGAGGGTGCGGATCTGCTCGGGGATCAGCCGCAGCACCATCCCCTCGCCCAGACGCTGGAGAAAGGCGTTGACCCGGAAGCGGCCGACCCCCGCCAGTTCCAGCGAGAAGTCGAGGTCGTGGGTGGCCTCGAACAGGGCCTTCTGCTCGTCGGTCAGGATGTCGTAGAGGAGGCGGTGCATCTCCTCGCGGGTGAGCGCCTGGGCTCCGTCGAGGCGGACGAGCCGGCCGTTGGCGCGCAACGTCGGCGGGGCGCCTGTGGCCAGGTGGAGGTCGGAGGCGCCGCGCTCCTTGGTTAGGACCAGCAGGTCGGTGATGTCCGTCACGCGTCACCCGCCACGCGCAGGACGTCCTCGGCCGAGACGAGGCCGTCGGCCATCAGGGACTCGGCCTGCCGGCGCATGTCGGACCCGGCCTCGTGCAGGCGGGCGAAGACCTCGCCCGCGCGGCCGGACCGCAGCAGCAGCCGGGTCGGGGGATCGACCGTCCAGACGTCGGCCAGCACCCGGCGGCCTTTGTAGCCGGTGAACCCGCAGGCGTCGCACCCCAGCGGGGTGAAGGGGCGTCGCCCGGGAGGGGGGCCCGATGCGACCGCAGACGGCTGCTTGCAGGCCGGGCAGAGCAGATGGATCTCACGGGCCGCCAGGACGCCGCGCAGGGCAGCGGCCACCAGGCCCGCGCCACAGGCATCCAGGGCCTCTCCCAGCAGCCCGGCCACATCGGCATCGGGATGCCCGGCCAGCACCGGGCGGATGCGGCCGGCCTCGTGCGCGGCGGCGAGCGCCCGGCGGGAGGACGTGTCGTCGACCGCCACGAGGTCGGTGCCGGCATCAGTCGCCGCCACGAGGGAGGCGGCGGCTTCAGCCGTCGATGTGATGACCGTCTGGGTGATGGTGGGGCGCCGGTAGACCGGCAGGGTCTCCAGGGTCCAGACCTTGCCCCGGACGCCGGCAGGGATCAATCCGTGGAGCAGCGTGGAGCGCAGCCAGCGGTCGGCGCAGCCGATCAGCACGACTCCCCACGCGGCCCGCAGCGCCTGGCGCAGGGGCCTCAGCAGTTCCTCGGACACTCCCAGCGCGGCCAGATCCGGCACATCGCTGCGGCTCGGGTACAGAAAGACCGCCGCAGCCTCCCCCGCCGCCGAGGGGAGGAAGGTCGCCGCGACGGTCAGGTCGCTCTCGCCGACTCTCAGCACCGCGGGGACGCCCGCGCGCCCGTCCTCCGCGCCGGTCAGGTCGCGCAGGTAGTGGAGGATCGCGGTGTGCAGGTCGGCCGGCTGCGCCGGCCTGTCCACGAGCACGCCCTGGAGCCGGTAGCGCACTCTGGCCTGGCCGCCGCCGGGCGGTTCAAAATGGATCTCCGTCGCTCCCTGCTGGAGCGCCTGGACCAGGTGGAACTGGAGGTACTGGCGCTCGACCGACTCGGCCGGAGGACCCTTCGCGCGGCCGGTGCCGCGGCGGGATGCGGCGGCAGCGAAGTGCTGTTGCATCTCCTCGATGTTGGAGGCCAGCGCGAGCGCCCGCTTCACCTGCAGCCCGGTGCGCGCGGCGACCTCGTCCACCGTCTGCTGGTCGGTCGGATCGGCCATGGCCAGCGTCAGTTCCCCGCCGAAGGCCAGGATCGGGAGGATGCGGCGGTCTCGGAGGAATTCCTCGGGGAGACGGCGCACAGCTTCGGCATCCACGATCTCCGGGGTCAGAAAGATGTAAGGGTACCCGAGCTGGTGACTGAGCGCCCAGGCGATGTCGTCTTCGGTGAGCGCGCCCTGCTCGACCAGGATCTGGCCGAGCCGGCGGCCGTTCCCGCTCTGGGCCTCGAGCGCCCTCGCCAGTTGCTCCTCGGTAATGAGCCCGTGCACCACGAGCACCTCGCCCAGCCTGGTGACCGTCCGGTCGGTGCGCGTCTGCCCCTGATCGCCCCCCGCCGCCCCCTTTCCCGCGCGCCCGGCGATCCCCGGGAGCCAGCCCGATATCTCTCGCACAAAGGTCCTGGGGTCGATGGGCTTCTCGATCACGCCCGCGCAGCCGGCCCCCAGCCAGACCTCCCGGTCCTCCGGGTCCGCCAGAGCGCTCATGGCCACGACCCGGATCCCGGCCCCCCATGGCGTGTCACGGAGGCGCCGGAGCACGTCCAGCCCGTGGAGGTCGGGGAGGTGCATGTCGAGGAGGATGAGCGCCGGCGCCGCTTCCTGCGCCGCGGCGAGGGCTTCGGCCCCCGAGCGGGCCTCGCGCACGTCGAAGCCCGCCGGCGCCAGGATCTTCCTGACCAGCGCCAGGTGGGCCGGCTGATCGTCCACAACGAGGATTCGGGAGGGTCGACTCATGTCCGCACCCAGGTTACGGTTGGGGCGCCTGGTCCTTCGGCAGCCCGGCCGCCAGTTCGGCCTGCCGTGCCCGAAGCGCGTCCTCCGCGTATCGGTCCCGGAGCCGCGCGCCCAGGCGCGCCGCCAGTTCCGCGGCGACGAACGGCTTCGTAATGTAGTCGCGGGCGCCGATCTCGAATCCCATCTCCTTGGCCTCCCCGCCTGCCAGGGCCGACAGGAAGATCACCGGCGTGTGGCGCGTGGCGGGGTCGGCCTGCAGCGCCTTCGCCACGTCGAACCCCGACAGCCCGGGCATCAGGATGTCCAGCACGACGAGATCGGGGTCGAACGCCCGGGCTGCCTCCAGCGCGGCTTCCCCGTCGGCGGCCGTGGCGACCCGACACCCCCATCGGGTCAGGTGGGCGGCCAGCACCTTGAGGTTGACGGGTTCGTCGTCGACGATGAGCACCCGCGGCGTCCGATCACCGATGAAGGGAGCCAGCGGGCTCTTCGGCATGTCGGTGGTCATCGGTCTCCTTCTCTCGTGCGTCCCTGCCTGCGGCCAGCGCTTCGACAACCTCCACGTCCCACTGCGCGCCCGCCCCCTCCCACAGGACCTCCCAGGTCTCGTCCGGCGAGAGCGCCCTGCGGTAGGGGCGGTCGTTGCCCATGGCGTCGAAGGCATCGGCCACCGCGACGATGCGGGCCTCGATGGGGATCTCCTTGCCCGCCAACCCGCGCGGGTACCCGGTTCCGTCCCACCGCTCGTGGTGGTCGTGGGCGATCTCCTCAGCGAGCTGCAGGAGCGGGAACCGCCCGCCGGAGAGGATCCGCGCCCCGATGGTGGTGTGGGCCTTGACGACCTCGAACTCCTGAGGGGTCAGCCGGCCCGGCTTGAGGAGGATTGCGTCGGGAATGCCGATCTTCCCCACGTCGTGCAGAGGCGCGGCCCGGCGGAGGAACTCGATCAGGTCGTCCGGGAGGCCGAGGATTCGGGCGACCTCCGCGCATGTCGCGCCCACCCGCCGCGTGTGCTGGCCGGTGTCGTCGTCCCGGTACTCAGCGGCCAGCGCCAGGCGCTCCAGGACCTCGATGTGGGCCTCTTCGAGCTGACGGGTGCGCTCGGCCACCTTCCCCTCGAGCGTCCGGTTCTGGTCCTGGAGCTGGAGGTGCAGGGACCGCGTCTCCAGCAAGTTCTCGATGCGCAGCAGGACCTCCGTGGCGTCAGAGGGCTTGACGAGGAAGTCCTTGGCACCGGCGGCCAGCGCCTTCTGCCGGGTCGGGAGCGTGACGTCCGCGGTGAGGACCAGGATGGGCAGGTACGTCGTGGGCGAAATCAGGCCCTGGAGGGCGTGCATGACCTGGAACCCGTCGCGGTGCGGCATCATCAGGTCCAGGAGGATGAGGTCGGGTCGGAACTCGGCGTAGACATCCTCGACCCGGCGCGGGTCGGTGAGACCCTCCAGATGCACGTAGCCCGCCTGCTTGAGGAGCGACTCCAGGAGCCGGACGTTCGCCTCCTGGTCGTCCACGATGAGGATGCGGGCCCTCCGGCGGATCTCCCCCTGCATCGCTAGCCCACAGGCGCCTGCACCATCGCGTCCACGACCTCCAGGAGCTGTCTGATGTCGATGGGCTTGGCCAGGTAGGCCTGTGCCCCCGCGCTCAACAGACGCTCCCTCTGGCCTCTGGTGGCGTCGGCGCTGATGACGACGACCGGGATCTCGCGCGTCGCGGCGGCGCTCTGGAGCCGGCGCAGCACCTCGTCGCCAGGCAGGTCCGGCAGGTGGAGGTCGAGCAGGATCAGGTCCGGATGGTGCTCGCGCGCCAGGTCCAGGCCCAGCCCTCCCTGCATGGCCGTCAGCAGCCGGACGCCGCGACGGCGCGCCAGGACCCGCTCGATCAGGTTGACGTTCGAGAGGTTGTCTTCGATATAGAGGATCGTCCGCACGACGGCGGGCGCGTCGGTCTCGGGCCCCGGGGGCTGGCCGTCGGCGATCGCCTTGGCCTCCGTCGGCGCGGCGGCTCCCTGCGCGAGCGGCAGTTCGATCCAGAACGTGCTCCCCTCCCCCGGCGTGCTCTCGACGCCGATCGCGCCGCCCATCGCCTCGACCAGGCGCCTGGACAGCGCGAGGCCGAGACCGGTGCCCTCGACGCCGGTCCCGTCGGCTTCCAGCCGGTTGAACGGCACGAAGAGGTGGGGTATCTGCTCAGGGGCGATGCCCGGGCCGGTGTCGACGACGCTGATGCGCAGCCGTTCTGGCACGACCTCGCAGGTCGCCGTCACCGAGCCGCCCTCGCGATTGTACTTGACAGCGTTGGCGAACAGGTTGAGGAGGACTTGCTTCAGCCGCTGCCGGTCGGCCAGGACGAACGGATCACCATCGCACCGGGGAGGGACGAGGGTGCACGAGCCGTTCCACTCGGCCGCCAGCGGCTGGACCAGGGCGAACGCTTCGGCGAGGACCTCCCTGACCCGAACCGGCTCGGGCGACAGGGCAATCCGCCCGGCCTCGATGCGGGCGATGTCGAGGACCTCGTTGATCAGGTCGAGGAGGTGCCGCCCCGCCTTGAGGATGTGCGCGACGCCCTCTCGCTGCTCGGGGGAGAGGCTGTCCATCTCGAGCAACTGCGCAAAGCCGAGGATGGCGTTGAGCGGCGTCCGCAGTTCGTGGCTCATGCGGGAGAGGAATTCGCTCTTAGCCTGGTTCGCGCGGTCGGCCTCGGCGCGGGCGAGTTCCAGCGCAGCGGTGCGCTCCGCCACGCGCTGCTCCAGGTCGGCCGCGTAGTGCCGCAGCGCCTCGCGCAGCCGGGCCTGCTCGATGGCGATCCCGACCTGGTCGGCCACCTCCCGGGCCATCTCCAGGCGGTCCGCCTGTAGCGCCCCCGGACGGTCCAGGCCCAGGTTGAGCGAGCCGATCAGCCTCCCCTCGGACACGATGGGCACCATGGTGTAGGACCGGACGCCCTCGGCCATGAGCGCCCGCATCGGGGCGGAAGGGTCCGGGAGGGCCTGGAGGTCCTCGATGACGGAGACCTCCCCCTGCTGGAGCCGGTCGAGGAGCCGAACCGTCCCCGGCGGCAGGCGCGTTCCCGGGCCGAGGTGGGCCGTCCCGTTGACGTCCGCGGCCAGCGATTCCGCCTCGCCCGAATCAACGTCGAACACGACCACGCTGGCCCGCTGGCATTGAATGAGCGGCCGGAGGATTGCGAGGGCGGCGCGGGCGATGTCGGCCGGGGATTCCGCGATGAGGATCGCCTGGTCGATCCGGCGCAGCAGGCTCAACCGCTCCGCGTACCGGCGCAGCGCGTCCGCTGTCTGCTCCGCCTGGGCCACATGGGCCTGGAGCGCGGCTGCGGTCTCGTCGAACGCGCGGGCCAGTTCGTTGAGTTCGCCGCCCCGGTGGGGCAGGCCGGACCGCGCGCCGAGGTCGCCGGCGCCCAGCCGCCGGGTGGCGGCGACCAGGGCGTTCACCTGGCGCAGGACGAAGACGTCGCCGCCCACCCAGGCGGCTCCCAGGGCCAGCAGAGCGATCAACGCCAGCGCGATCAGGTTCCGGGCCATCACCCGGTTCGCCGTCGCGAAGGCGACCTCCGTGGGAATGCCGACCGCGACGTACGCGGCGCCTTCGTGGCCGGGGTTGCCCACGGCGGTGAAGGCGTACAGCCGCCGCACGCCGTCCACGCCGGCCGCCTCGGTGGTCCCTTCTCGACGCTGAGCCAGCATCGCCTGGACGACAGGCGCATACGGCACGGATTGTCCGACCCACTTCGCTGCGTCGGGGTGGCGGGCCAGGACCGTGCCCGTGGAGTCCACGATCATCAGCGTCGTCCCTTCGGGCAGGCGCGCATCAGCGACCAGGGTGCCCAGCCACTCGAGATCCACCGCCACGAAGACGACCCCGTAGAGGCCGCGCGCTGATTCCAGGACCGGGTACCCGAAGTTGATGCTGGGCCTGCCCGTCAGGCGACCGACCTGGTACTCGCCCACCCCGAAGGAGCGCGTCTGGAGCGCCCGTCGAAAGTAGGCGCGGTCGGCGATGTTCACCGGCTCGACCAGCGGGACGGCGCTGCAGACGACGTCGCCGTTCGGCAGGGCCACCCCGATGTTGGCGTACCGGGGGTACTGCAGCCGCAGGGCGGCGAGGAAGGCGCCGCATCCGGCGGCGTTGGGGAGGCGAACCTGCGGGAGGTGCGCCAGCGCGAGGAGCAGCTGCCGGGCGCCCTCCACGGCGCGATCCTGCTCCAGGGCGGCGATCCTCGCCAGCACGAGGGCATCCTTCAGGGCGAGGTCCCGCTCGTAGGCGCGGCGCTCCACACCCGCGTAGACCACCAGGGCCAACGCCGGGACCAAAGACAGGGCGACGAGCAGGAGGAGGCGGGACCGGAGATTCCAGACGGAGTGTCCCTTCATGCACTGCCTCCAAGTGATCGGCGAAGCCGCAGGGAACTTGCCGCAGTCTTGTTATGCCCGGCAGGAGAATCCGCTAGACGGACGGAGGCGCAGGCCGTGGCGGCCGGCACGCGGCGGAGGCCTCCTGCGCCGTCCTAGGAGCGCAGGAGGTTGCGCAGGACGAACAGGACGTTCGCCGGCCGCTCGGCGAGGCGGCGCATGAAGTACGGGTACCAGTCCCGGCCGAACGGGGTGGCGACGAGCACGGTGTACCCGCGCCGGACCAGCTCGATCTGCAACTGCGGCCGCACGCCGTAGAGCATCTGGAACTCGAACCGGTCGCGGCCGATTCCCTCTCTGGCCGCGAACTCGATGACGTGTTCGATGAGGCGCTCGTCGTGGGTGGCGACCGCCGTGTAGCCCGCCTCCCGGAGCGCCCGCTCGGCCAGACGCAGGTAGTTGCGGTCCACATCGGCCTTCCGCGGGTAGGCCACCGTCGGCGGTTCCAGATAGGCGCCTTTGACGATCCGGAGGTTGGGCCGCAGCGGCAGCAGGCCGGTCAGGTCGGCCTCGCTGCGGTACAGGTACGACTGGAGCACGACCCCGACGTTGTCGTACCCTGCGGCCCGCAGGCGGCGGTAGATCGCCAGCGTGGCGTCCACCCGGCTCGACTCTTCCATGTCCATCCGGATGAAGTTGGAAAGTCCGGCGGCATGCTCCACCAGGCGGCGGACGTGGCGGTAGGCGACCTCCATGCCCGCGTCCAGGCCGAGGTGGGTGAGTTTCAGCGCCACGTTGCAGTGCAGGCGCTCGGCGGCGAGCCGGTTGAGGATCTCCACGTACTGCTCGACGACCGCACGGGCCACCGTCTCGTCCCCCACGGCTTCACCGAGCAGGGTCGTGTTGGCCTTCAATCCTCTGGCGTTGAGCCTGCGCAGGACCGGGACGCACGCGTCCAGGTTCTCGCCGGCCACGAAGCGGGCGGCGCCCAGCCGCATGCCGTGCCGGCGCACCCAGGCGTTGATGCGGGGGCTGTGCGCGGCGGCCAGGATCGTCCGGCGGAACACCGGGGCAAGCGCCATCAGCCCCATCCTACCATCGCCGGCGGCCCGGGACCCCAAGGCCGCGGGGCCAGGGTGCCCGCGGTCTTCCAGCCGCTGGACCGGTGGGGGTGCGCCGGAAGGAAGCGCCTCCGGGCCGTGCAATAGTTGTTGTTACCCTGGCGAGGATCCCAGCGACGGCGGCATCGCCGATCCCATTGGGAGGTGGGGGTCATGAAGAGGTTCCTGGCGTTGACGATGGCGGTGGCCCTCCTGGTCGCCGCCGCTTCCTACTACGTGGCCGCTCAACCGCCGCGCTCGCGGCTGGACGTGGTGCGGGCGCGCGGCCGCCTGATCTGCGGAATCTCCGGGACCACGGTGGGCTTCTCCTTCGTGGACCCCCGCACCAACGAGATGGTCGGCTTCGACGCCGACTTCTGCCGCGCGGTCGCGGCGTTCATCAACGTCCCGTCGGTGGAGTTCGTCCAGCACACCTCGGCCAGCCGGATCCCGGCCGTCATCGCCGGCTCGGTGGACGTGGTCTTCAGGACGACCACCGTCACCTTCAGCCGCGACGCCCAGGTGGACTTCGGACCGGTCACCTTCTACGACGGGCAGCGGCTGCTGGTGCGCAGCGACTCCAAGATCCGCGGTCTGGACGACCTGAACGGCGCCCGGATCTGCACCCAGACCGGGACCACCAGCGAGCGCAACATCACCGACCAGATGCGGCTGCGCAACTTCCGGTTTGAACTGGTGACCTTCGCGCAGCCCAAGGAGGCCTTCGACGGCCTGGTCGCTGGCCGCTGCGACGTCTGGACCACGGATGCCAGCCAGCTGACCGCGTTCCGGGCGACGGCGCCCAACCCCCGCGACTTCATGGTGGTGGGCAAGGAGTTCAGCGACGAGCCGCTCGCGCCGGTCTACCAGGAGAACGACTCCAAGTGGGCGGACGCGGTCAACTACACGGTCTGGGGCCTCATCGGGGCCGAGGAACTGGGCATCACCCAGATCACCGCCGGGTCCGAAGGCCGCCTGCGGGAGATTGGGGACAGGGATCCGGTCGCCAAGTCGTTGATCACCGCCGGCGACGGCGCGGTCATCCGCGCGGTCCGCGCCGTGGGGAACTACGGGGAGGTCTACAACCGGTACTTCGGCCCGGCGCGGGCGACAGCCATCCCGCGGCAGGGCACCCGCAACGCGCTGGCGCGGCACGGCGGCGCCATGACCAGCCGGCCGTTCCGGTAGGAGGACACGTCTCGGGGGTGGGGCGGACGACCCCACCCCCGGAGACCTGCCCGAGTCGCCGTGCGGCCCGCCACCGCGACCCCCCTCTGGCGCGATGCCCGTGTGCTGGGCGTTGCGGCTCAGATCCTGTTCGTCGTGCTCCTGGTCGCCGGGACCTGGGGCGCGAAGGTGGCCGTCGAGCGCAGCATGGTCCGACAGAACATCCGCCTCGACTGGGGCTTCTTCAGGCATCCCGCCGGCTTCGATCTTACGGCCCTCACCTGGACGATGGATCTGAACAGACTCAGCCTCAAGCGCTACAGCCCTGAAGATTCCTACGCGGAGGCCATGATCGCCGGCCTGTTCAACACCATCAAGGTCGCGATCCTGGGGATCGTGCTGGCGCTCGGGCTGGGCCTGATGGTGGGCGTGGCCCGCCTGTCGCGCAACTGGCTGGTCAACCGGCTGGCGCTGGGCTACGTCGAGGTCCTGCGCAACACGCCGCTGCTGGTCCAGCTCTTCTTCTGGTACTTCGGCGTCTTCCTCCAACTGCCAACCGGCGCCGCCACCAGTCCGCCGATCACCTTCTTGAGCGGGTTCGTCGTGCTCACCAACCGCGGGCTCGCCGTCGGCGGGGTCCTGACCGAACGCTTCGGCCGCCAGATGGTCGACGGCGGGTTCCAGATGACCAGCGAGTTCTCGGCGCTGGTGCTCGGACTGGCCGTCTACACGTCGGCCTTCATCGCCGAGATCGTCCGCGGCGGCGTCCTGGCCATCCCCCGGGGTCAGATGGAGGCCGCCCGCAGCCTAGGGCTGAACTACCGCCAGGCCCTGCGACAGGTGGTGCTGCCCCAGGCCCTGCGGATCATCATTCCGCCGCTGGGCAACCAGTTCCTGAACCTGACGAAGAACAGCAGCCTGGCCATCGGCGTGGGCTTTGCCGACATGTTGACCTCCGCCATGACGGTGGCGAGCCAGTCGTTCCGGGCGCTGGAGACCTTCACGTTCGTCACGCTGGCCTACCTGGCCCTCTCGCTGACGATCTCGGCCGTGCTGAACCTGGTGCGGGCCCGGCTGGCCCTGCCCGGCGGGTAGATGTCCACACCCGCGGTGGTGCTGGCACCCCCCGAACAGCGGTCCGCACCGCTGGAGTGGCTGCGCCGCAACCTCTTCGACGGGTGGCTGAACACCGCCCTCACCGTCGTGGTGGCGGCATGCCTCCTCTGGGCGGCCGGCTTGATCGGGCGGTGGGCGGCAGGAGCGCACTGGGATGTGGTGACCCGCAACCTGCGCCTCTGGGCGGTCGGCCTGCTGCCGCTGGCCCACGTGTGGCGGGCGTGGTGGGCCGGGGGGCTGGTGGCGGCGGCGGCCGTTCTGACGGTGATCGGCGTTCGCGCTCGGGTGCGGCCCCGGGCGCTGGCTGGCCTCTGGGTCGGTACGGCCGTCGCGGTGGTCTGGCTCTTCTCGACGATCCGACTCGACCAAGTCGGCGGGCTGTACCTGACGCTGCTGCTGGCGGTCGTCTCCGTCGGCGCGTCGTTCCCCGTCGGCGTGCTGGTGGGCATCGGCCGCACCAGCCGGCTGCCGGTGGTGCGGCTGTTCTCCACGGCGTACATCGAGGGCATCCGCGGCATCCCCCTGATCACCGTCCTCCTGTGGTTCTCGATCTTCGTCAGCCTGCTCTCGGGGGAAGCCATGCCGCGCGTGGCGCGGGCGATGATCGGCATGACGGTCTTCGCCTCGGCCTACGTGGGGGAGATCATGCGGGCGGGCATCCAGTCGGTCCCGCGCGGGCACGTGGAGGCCGCCAGGGCGCTGGGGCTGTCGGGCTGGCAGACGATGCTGTTCATCGTGCTCCCGCAGGCCTTCAAGAACATGATCCCGGCCCTGGTGGGGCAGTTCATCAGCCTGTTCAAGGACACCTCGCTGACCGTCATCATCGGTCTCTCGGACCTGTTGGGGGTGGGCCGGTCGCTGCTGGCGCTGACCGAGTACCTGCACGACGTGCGGGAAGTGTACGTCTTCGCGCTGGTTGTCTATTTCGTGTTTTCCTATACGATGTCCTACGGGAGCCGGGTGCTCGAGGGGAAGCTCGGCCTGGGAGAGCGGTAGCCATGGAGCAGTCCGCGCGCAGGGACGGTGAGCCGATCATCCTCCTCGAGGACGTCCACAAATGGTTCGGCCGGCTGCACGTCCTGCGCGGCATCAACCTGGCCGTCTGGCCGGGCGAGGTGGTGGTGGTCTGCGGCCCCTCGGGCTCGGGCAAGTCCACCATGATCCGTTGCATCAACCGCCTGGAGGTCCACGACCGGGGCCGGATCGTCGTGGACGGCATCGAGCTGACCGACGACCTCCGCAACGTGGACGCGGTCCGCAGCGAGGTGGGGATGGTCTTCCAGGCCTTCAACCTGTTCCCCCACCTCACCGCGCTGCAGAACATCACCCTGGCGCCCATCCAGGTGCGCCGGCAGCCTCGCCCGCTGGCCGAGAAGGTGGCCCACGACCTCCTGGCGCGGGTGGGGATCCCCGACAAGGCCCACGCCTACCCCGCCCAGCTCTCCGGCGGGCAGCAGCAGCGCGTGGCCATCGCCCGGGCGCTGGCCATGCAGCCCAAGATCATGCTGTTCGACGAGCCCACCTCGGCCCTGGACCCCGAGATGATCCAGGAGGTCCTCGACGTGATGAAGGGCCTGGCCCGGGAGGCGGGAATGACGATGATCGTCGTCACCCACGAGATGGGCTTCGCCCGCGAGGTGGCCGACCGGATGGTCTTCATGGATCAGGGCGTCATCGTCGAGGAGGGCACACCCGCGCATTTCTTCGCCAATCCCAAGGAGGACCGCACGAAACTCTTCCTCTCGAAGATCCTCCACTGACACATGATCATCGACGCCCACATGCACCTGATGACCGCCGGGATGTTCCGGCGCCAGCAGCAGCGCGCCGGTGCCAGCCGGCAGGCCGCGCGCGAGCGGGCCCGCGTCCGGGGCATGACCTTCCAGGAGCGCATCGCGCAACTGGAGGCCGTGCCGCTGGCCGAGCAGGCCAGGATATGGCTCGCAGGCTTCGACCGGGCGGGCGTCCACGCCGGCGTCTTCATCGCCATGGGGGAGGTCAACGATGAGCTGGCGGACTTCTGCCGGTTCCACCCCCACCGCCTCTACGGGTGCGGGTCGCTGCTGGACCCCACCCATCCCGACGCGGCGCGGGAGGTCCGCCGCTTTCCGCAGTTGGGCCTGCGGGCGCTGAAACTCTACGCGCCGGCCTACCGCCACCACCTCAACGACCGCCTGTTCTACCCGGTCTATGAGGCCGCCGCCGAGAGCGGCCTGCCCATCATCGTGCACTTCGGGATCACGGTGGGGACCTTCTACGACCTGACCTACGCGAACCCGCTGGCGCTGTCGGCGCCGGGCCGGGACTTCCCGGAGATCACCTTCGTCGTCGCCCACTTCGGCGCCGGGTTCCTCCGCGAGACGATGTTCCTGGCCTACCACACCGAGAACATCTGCATTGACACCTCGGGCACGAACAACTGGCGCCTCTACGTGCCGGGCGAACCCTCGCTGGAGCAGGTGTTCCAGGACGCGCTGCGCGCATTCGGCCCACAGCGGATCCTGTTCGGCACCGACTCCACGTGGTTCTCGGGGTACCGGCAGCAGATCGTGGAGGAACAGGTGGCCATCCTGAACCGGCTCCCCCTCTCCGAAGCCGACCGGGACCTGATCCTCGCCGGCAACGCCCGCCGCGTGTTTGGGATCCGGGACTGAGCAGCGGGCGGGACGATGCCGAGCGCCTTCCCCCAGGATCAACCGCGGCGCGGAACCGCGCCTCACGCGCGCCTGGGACGGGCACATCACCGGGCGAGCGTGCGCACGCCAGAAGGCGCGTGGGGCCTGCATTGCAGGATTCCCCACGAGGACGCGAAACTACGCCTGTGAACACGCCATGGCCAATGCGGGCTCGACCGGCACGCGGCCCCGCAGCGGGCCGACGCTCTACCACCTGGCCGACGTGCGGCTGGGCGGGGCCTTCCCGTTCCTGGGAGCAGCCGGCGCAGCGCATCGCGGCCAGGTGCGCGAGACGTTTGTCCGCGCCATCGATCAGGCCCTGGAGCTCAAGCCCGCGCTGGTCCTGATCACCGGCAACCTCTTCGGCACCCCCTTCCCCTCCCGGGATCTGGCCGAGTTCGCCCGCACGCAGCTCGCCCGCCTGGCGCGCGCCGGCATCTCCACGTGCGTCGCGGCCGGCGCCCTCGACGCGATCTACGAGCGGCACTACGCCGCGGGCGCGCTGGCCGACCTCGACGGGGTGACCGTTTTTCCGCCCACGCCCAAGGCCGTCGATCTGCCGGCCCTGGATCTCAGGGTGGTGGGCGCGTCCTGGGGGTCGGCGCCGGTCCAGGTGGATTTCCTCTCCGCCATCGCCTCCCAGCGTTCGCACCGCCACCTGGTCGGCACGTGCTACCTCCAGTGGCCCGAGGCCGAAGACGGCCTGCGGGCACTTCGCCGGCAGATCGCGGCCTCCGGCGCCACCTACCTGGCCCTGGGCGGATCCGCGGTGCGGCGCAACGTCTCCACGGAGAAGGTGGCCGCCTGGTGTCCGGGCGCCCCGGAGATGGTGGTCCCCGAGGAAGGCGAGGGGTCACCGCTGCTGGTGGCGCTGGAGAGCGAGCCGGAGGTCACACCGAAGCCCGTGGCGCGGCGCCGGTTCGCCCGGTTCACCCTGCAGCCGATGGCCTACGAGACCACGGAGGACCTCGCCACCGCGATCCGCGCCCTGGGTGATCCCCACCTGGCCGCCACCGTGCGTCTGATCGGGACGTCCCGGATCAACCAGTTCATCGACGTCGCGGAACTGCGCCAGCGACTGGCCCACGAGTTCCTGGCCCTCGACATCGTGGACGAGTCGCGCCCTAACCTGGAAGACCTCGATACGGCGGTCTACCCGGAACTCTCGGTGGCCGGCAGATTCCTGGCGGTCGCGCGGGCCGAGATGGAGCGTGCAGGGTCGGATGAGGCCCGCCGCCAGATCGGGGCGGCGCTGCGGTTGGGCCTCGCTCTGCTGGAAGGGCGGCGGCCGACGTGACCATCACCCAGCTCCGGCTGCGTCGGTTCAAGAAGTTCGCCGACTGGTCGGCCGCCTTCGCGCCCGGCCTCACGGTGGTCCGCGGCCCCAACGAAGCCGGGAAGACGACGCTCATGGAAGCCCTGTTCGAAGGGCTGTTCAGGGATCCGGGCCGCGGCGAGGCCACCGCCCGGTTGAGGTCCTGGGGGGAGCAGCGGCTGGGCGAGATCACCATCGACCTCCAGGTGCGGGGGGTGCGCTACCTGCTGCGCAAGGACCTGGAGGCGGGCACGATTCTCCTGCAGAGCGAAGACGGGCGCGACCGGCTGGAGAGTCCCCGCGACGTGCAGCGCCGCCTCCTAGAATGGATCGGGCTGGCCAGCGAGGCCGCCTACCGTTCCACCGCCTTCGTGGCGCAAGGGGACATCGCCCGCGTGAGCGAGGACCGCCGCCTGCTCTCCACCCACCTCTCGCGCATCCTCAGCGGAGCCGGGGTGGAGACCGTCCAGCAGGCCCTGCAGTGGCTGGCCGACCAGCGCACGCGGCTGACCGCCCCTCCGCCGGGCGGGCGGACCCTGGCCGAGCGGATCGCCGACCTGCGGGCCCAGCAGACGGTCCTGCGGCAGTGGGATGAGCGCATGCAGCGTCACCGCATCGAGCTGCGCGAGGTCACCCGCCGTCTGGAAGACGTCGAGCGAGAAGCGGCCGAGCGGACGGAACTGGTGCGCGTCGCCAAATGGGCGGCCGACCTCCAGCGACGCGAGCAGGCCCTGATCGAGGAGGAGGCCGCCACCCGGGACTACCTGGTGCGCGCCGAGTCCCTGCTGGCGCGCCTGTCCGCGCTGGATGCCGACCTGGCTGAATTCTCCACGCAGCAGGAGGCGCTGATCGCCGAGTTGTTCCACGCCCGCCGCCAGTACCTTCAGCTCGAGTCCAACCTGCGGGCTGCCGGCCAGCAGGCCGAGCGCGAAGAGCGCACGCTGGAACACCTGGCCACACGCCACCACAATGCGATGCGCCTGGGCAGCCTGGGTTGGACGCTCGCGGGCAGCGGACTGATCGGGGTCGTCGGCGGAGGCCTCATCGTGGCCCTCATCAACTTCCACTGGATCGGCTGGGCGCTGCTCGGCATCGGCGCCGTCGTCCTGCTGATCGGGATGCGCTATCGCGGCCGGATCAGCGAGGCCGGGGCCGACTACCGCAACCAGGAGCAGCGCGTGCTCGAACTGCGGCGCCGCATCGAGGTCATGCAGCGCCAGCTCGCCGAAGCGCAGGAGATGGTCTCGACCCGGCTGCAGGCCGTGGGCGGCGGCAGCCTGGAGGACGTGGAGCGCCGCTTCTCCCGGTACATGGACCTCCTGCGCGAGCGCGAGGAGGTCCGCGCCTCCCTGCGCCAGATCCGGGGCGCCGACCCCAGAGCCGCCCTGGAGACCCGGCTCAAGGAGATCGCCGAGGAACTGGCGAGCGTCCGCGCGACCATGGACACGCTGCCCAAGGCCGCCCGGAAGGGGCCGGTGGCCGCGGCCGAACAGGTGGAGCAGCAGGCCAGGGCGCTGGCCGCCGAACTCCAGGCCCTGCGCGAACGGCGGGCCCGGCTGGAGGGCATGCTGGACGAACTCCGGGACCGCGGCGATGAGGGCGCGCGGTTGGAGGAGGAGATCGCCACCCTCCAGTCCCGGCTGTCGCGCGAGCGGCAGGCCCTGGAGATCGTGGAGTTGACGATGCGGCTGCTGGAGGAGGCGCGGTCGCTGTCGGTCTACCCGGCGCGCGAACTGCTCGAACGGCGGGCCGGGGAGTACCTGGCCATGGCCACGGACAGGGCGTACGGCCGGGTGGCCGTGGACGAACGCGCCCTGCGGCCGCAGGTCTGGGTCCCATCGGCCGGGGCGTGGAAGGACGCCTCGGAGTTGAGCCAGGCGACCAGCGATCTGCTCTACCTCTGCCTGCGGCTGGCCCTGCTGGACGTCATCACGGCGGAGCGCCGGCCCCCTCTCTTCCTTGACGAACCCTTCGCCCACCTGGACGAGGCGCGCCGCCGGGCCGTGCTCCCCCTGCTGGCCATCGCCGCCAGGGATCGTCAGGTGGTGCTCTTCACCTGCTGGCCGGACTACGACGGGGTCGCAGAGAAAGTCGTCGTCTTGGACCGCGCCGCCGTCCCGTGAAGATCACGGATCTGCGCCTCGCGCTCGTCTTCGTGCCGTTCCCGGAGCCGGTGTATCCCGCCTGGCGGGCCGGCGGCGCCCAGACCGGGAACCTGGCAACCCTCCTGGAGATCGACACCGACGCGGGGATCACCGGCGTGGGCACCGCCTACGCCCACGGCCGCGGCGAGATGGTCGAGACTGTCGAGCACATGGTCAAACCCTATCTCGTCGGGAAGGATTCCTTTGCCGTCGAACGGCACATCCACTTGCCCCGGACCGCACAGATGTTCGGGGCCAAACCCTGGCTGGTGGAGATCGCGCTGTGGGACATCATCGGCAAAGCCGCCGGACTGCCCCTCTACCGCCTCTGGGGTGGCTACCAGGATCGGGTCAAGGCATACGCCAGCACCGCGGAGGTGCGGCCGCCCCAGCGGAGGGCCGACGACATCCGACGGTATCGGGACGAGGGCTTTCGGGCGGTCAAACTCCGCCTCCACCACGGCGATCCGCGGGACGACCTCAAGGTGGTCGAGGCGTGTCTCAGGGCCGCCGAGGAGGCGGTCGAGATCATGGTGGACGCCAACCAGGGACCATCCTCCCCTACCACACCACCGGGCCACGCTGGTCCTATGAGACCGCGCGCTTCATGGCCCGCGAATTGGGGGAGATGGGGGTCGTCTGGCTGGAGGAGCCGCTGCCGCGCTTCGACTTCGACAACATCGCGCGCCTGTCGGCCGAGGTGGACATCCCCCTCGCCGACGGCGAGGCGAACGCCGGCCTCCACGAGTTCAAGGTGCTCATCGAGCGGCGCTGCTACGACATCCTACAGCCTGACGCCACGTTGTCCGAAGGCCTCTTCCAACTGCGAAAGGTCGCGGGCATGGCCGAGGCCTACGGACTCCAGTTCGTCCCCCACACCTGGGCCGACGGAATCGGGATGGCGGCCAACCTGCACCTGGCGGCGTCGGTCCCCAACTGCGGGTACCTGGAGTTCCCCTACGACCCCCCGAACTTCACCATGGAGGCGTTCCAGGCGCTGCTGGTTGAGCCCATCCGCGTGGAGACCGACGGCTTCGTCCGGGTGCCGGAGGGACCGGGCCTGGGTATCGAGTTGGACCGCGAGGCCGTGGCGCGGTTCCGCGTGGCCTGAGCGGCCCGGGGGAGCCTGCGTGGGAGGGGAGCCGGCCGCGCAACGCGAAGGCGACAGGTGAGTAGGAACCCGAGGCAAAGAAGGCGATCTCCATGAGGGGCACCGGGCAGCGCGCTGGCATGATCGCCGTTGGCCTGCTGGTCGTCCTGGCGATGACGGCCCCCTTTCAACAGGCGGCCGCGCAGGCGCCGGTCATCATCACCCACTGGCAGCACTTCCACGAGGGCCGGGTCATGGCGCTGGGCGGACTGAAGCAGGTGTTCGAGCGGCAGAACCCCGGCGTCGGCATCGTCACCGACTTCCCGCCCTATGCGGGCTTCTTCGAGAAGCTGGTGACCAGCCTGGCGGCCGGGACCGGCCCGGACGTGTTCCAGGCCCCTCACTTCATGGCCGAGCAGCTCATCAACGGCGGATTCCTGGCCCCGGTGCCGGAGAGCGTGGCCACGGCCGCGGATATCGAGAAGACCTTCTTCAAGTGGACCACCGAGCGCTTCAAGCGCGGCGGCCGCCACTACGGTATGCCGGTCGACGTCCAGCACATCGTTCTGTTCATCAACGACGACCTGGCGCGGGCGGCCGGCCTGGACCCGACCCGACCGCCCGCCACCTAGGACGACCTCATCGAGCAGGCGCGTCGGGCGACCCGGCGCGATGCGCGGGGCGAGATCGTCCAGGCCGGGCTGGACACCCAGTACAAGCAGGCCATCTATGCCACGCTGCTCTACCAGTACATCGACGGCTCGGTCGTGGACGCCGGCAAGCGGGAAGTGTCGCGCGCAGCGTCATCGGGCTGATCGGCCCCGACATCAAGTACACCATCGCCTCGGTACCGGCCATCCGCGGCAAGCGACCCATCGCCCCGGGCAGCCACTGGGCCTACGTGGTCAACGCCAAGTCCAACAACGCCGAGATCGCTTGGAAGTGGGCAGACTTCCTGACCTCCCGCGTGGGGATGCGGGCTTGGATCAAGGAGGCCGGGGACGCGCCCTACCGAGTGGACGTCATGGACCTCGAGACCAACGCGGTGGTACGTGACACGCTGCTGCGCAACACTCGCGTCACCGACTTCGTGGGCTTCTGCTATCCGGTGCTCGACGACGCCGTAGACGCCCTGGCGCTGACGACCCGGCCGGTGGCCGACATCGTCAACGAGGCCAAGGCGAAGCACGACGCCTGCGTCCGCGAGGCGCTCAAGTAGGGCCTGATCGGGTGTGATCGCACTGCGCCCCAGGGGGCGGCTGCAGGTCTCCTCCCAGGCCCGGCACGCCCTCCGGGGCTATGCGTTCCTGCTACCCGCACTGTTCCTCTTCGTCTTCATCGTGGCCTATCCGCTGGGATGGGCGTGGTGGCTGTCGCTGCACGACTGGAGCCTCATTGGCCGCAAGGCCTGGGCGGGCGTCGGCAACTACACGCGGCTGGCGGGCGACCCGCTGTTCTGGAAGTCGCTGGGGATCAGTGTCCGCTGGACGCTTGGCGTCGTTCCCGTCATCATGCTCATCGCGCTGCCGGTGGCGGTCTTCCTCAACGCCGGCTGGGTGCGGTGTCGCGCCCTCTACCGGACCGCCTACTTCTTGCCCGTGGTCACCAACATGGTGGCCGCGGCCTTTGTCTGGCGGTGGATGTTCGACCCCCAGTTCGGCATCATCAATGCGATCCTGACCCAGTTCGACCTGGGCCGACCCGGATGGCTGGCCGACCCGGCCTGGGCGTTGCCCGCCATGATGACGGTCGCCTTCTGGAAGCAGATCGGGCAGGCCATGGTGCTGTTCCTCGCCGGGCTCCAGACGATCCCGCAGGATTTCGTCGACGCCGCGCGGATTGATGGCGCCAGTCCCTGGAAGATCTTCTGGAGGGTCACCCTGCCGCTGCTGAACCCCACGATGCTCTTCGTGGCGGTCGTCCTGGTCATCAACGCCTTCCGGGTCTTTACCATCCCCTATGTCATGAGCGCGGGCGGCCTGCAGTTCAGGACTCCGGGCGGCCCGGCCGACTCTACCCGGGTCTTCGTGCTGCACATCTACGACTGGGCCTTCCGGCAGTTTGCCATGGATTACGCCTCGGCCAACGCGTTCGTGCTGATGCTGCTCATCATCGCCGTGACGCTGATCCAGATGAAGGTCATCCAGCGGCCCCTCGAATACTGATGGACGTCCCGGGACGGCCCGCCGTCCGCCTCCTCGCCTACCTGCTCCTGACCCTCGGCGCGATCCCCACGGCGCTGCCGTTCCTCATGATGGCCAGCGGCGCGGTGAAGCCGCTCCCGGAGATCATGCGGATTCCCCCGACCTGGCTCCCCGAGCAGATCCGTTGGGAGAACTTCGCCGAGCTGTTCCGGCAGTTCCCTTTCGGCCGCTACTTCGCCAACAGCGTCATCGTGGCCGCCGTGGTGGTCACGAGCGCGCTGGTGGTCAGCGCCATGGCCGGCTACGCCTTCAGCAAGTTCCGCTTCCCCGGCCGGGACCTGCTCTTCATCGCCATGCTGGCCAGTCTCATGGTGCCGTTCCAGGTGCGCATGATCCCCCTCTACCTAATGAGCATGCGGTTCGGCCTGGTGGACACGCTGCCCGGGGTCATCTTCCCGTGGCTGTTCGACGCCTTCGGCATCTTCCTCATGCGGCAGTTCATGCAGACCATTCCCAACGACCTGATGGAGGCCGCGCGCATCGACGGCGCCAGCGAGCCGCGGATTTTCTGGACGGTCGTCCTCCCGCTGGTCCGACCCGCGCTCGCGGCCCTGGCCATCTTCGTGGTGGTGGCCAACTGGGAAGAGTTCCTCTGGCCGCTCATCATCTCCACCTCGGACCGCAGCCGCACCCTCCCGGTGGGCCTCCACTCCTTCGCCGACCAGTACATGACGTTCGTCCACTGGCAGATGGCCGGGGCGATGATCGCCATCGTGCCGCTGGTTGTGGCGTTCTTCCTGTTCCAGCGCCAGTTCATCCAGGGGATCGCGCTGACAGGGATGAAGCAGTAGCCGGTGCACACACGAGTCTACCGGAAGGCCGACGGCCGTCGCCTGCTGCTGTACGGCACCGCGCCGCATACGCTCGCGCCGCTGCCCGAAGGCGCCCCAGCCCCGGTCGCGCAGCCTCACCTGCGCTGGCACCTGCTCCGCGGTGAGTGGGTGATCTACGCCGCCCACCGGCAGGAGCGCACGTTCCTGCCGCCTGCGGAGGTGTGTCCGCTCTGCCCGAGCCGCCCGGGGGGCGAGCCCACCGAGATCCCCTTTGAGGACTTCGAGGTGGCGGTCTTCGAGAACCGCTTCCCGGCCCTCGTCCCGGGCCCGCCGGCACCGCCGGCGCTGGCGGTCGAGACCGCGCCGGCTGGGGGCGCCTGCGAGGTCGTCGTCTACACGGCCGCACACACCGGGAGCCTGGCCACGCTGCCGCAGGAGCGCCGCGAACTGCTGCTGCGGGTGTGGGCCGACCGCTGTCAGGACCTGTTCGCCCGGGAGGCCATTCGGTCCGTGATGCCGTTTGAGAACCGGGGCGAGGTCGTGGGCGTCACGCTCCACCACCCCCACGGACAGATCTACGCGTACCCCTTCGTGCCGCCCGTGCTGCAGCGAGAAGCCGCGGCGTTCCGGCAGCGATCTGTGCTGGAAGACCTGCTCGCCCACGCCGGGGACGCCTACCTCGTCGACGGGCACGACGCCGCGGTGGCGCTGGCGCCGCCCTGTGCCCGGTTTCCCTATGAGGTGTGGGTCGTGCCGCGACGCCGCCACGCGGGCCCCTGGACGTTCGACGAGGCGGAGGTGGCCGGCTTCGCAGCGGTCCTGGGCCGCGTCGTGGCGCGCTATGATGCTCTGTTTGCACAACCCTTCCCGTATATCATGGTGCTGCACGCCGCCCCCAGGGGCGAAGAGCAGTACTTCCATTTCCACGCGGAGTTCTACCCGCTGCTGCGGGCCCCGGGCCGTCTCAAGTACCTGGCCGGCACCGAACTCGGCGCCGGCGCGTTCACCGTGGACGTCTTGCCCGAGGAGGCGGCGGCGGCGCTGCGGCAGGTCAGAGTGTGACCGAGGCCGGGCCCGCCCCAGACGCCCGCCTGGCCTTCAGGCGGCTCTTCGGCGCCAACCCCGAGGTCGACGCGGCCGCCGCCGGCCGGGTGAACCTGCTGGGCGAGCACACCGACTACAACGACGGCTACGTCCTCCCGACGGCACTGCCCTCCCAGACCCGGGTCCTGGCGGCGCGGGCCGATGGCGTCGTCGAGGCATACGCGGAGGAATTCACAGAGGTGCTCCGACGCGTTCCCGGCGAGGGGCGCCAGGGCAACTGGCTGGACTACGTCGCCGGCTGCCTGTGGGCACTGGATCAGGAAGGCCTCGGGGTCGCGGGCGCCAGGATCTACCTTGGCCGCGGGGTCCCCGTCGGCGCCGGACTGGCCAGTTCGGCCGCCCTCGAAGTCGGCGTCCTGCGGGCGCTGCGGGCATTGTACGGGATTCCCCTCGACGACCTGCGTCTGGCGCTGATCGCTCACCGGGCGGAGGTCGAGTACGTGGGTGTCCGCTGCGGCGTCATGGATCAGATCGCCGCCGCTCTGGCCCGGCCCGGTCAGGCGCTGTTCCTCGACACCCGCACGCTGGCGTGGGAGGCCATTCCCATTCCCGATGGATTCCGGTTCGTCGTGGTGGACTCCGGCGTCCCGCGACGGCTGGCCGAGGCCGGGTACAACCGGCGGCGGGCCGAGTGCGAGGCCGCGGCGGCGCGGTTGGGCGTCCGGGCGCTGCGCGATGTCGCGCCCGAGGCGCTGGATCGGGTCGCGTCGCTTCCCGACCCGTTGAACCGACGCGCCCGCCATGTGGTCACCGAGAACGCGCGTGTGCTGGAAGGCGTCGAGGCGCTCAGACGAGGTGATGCGGAAGCCTTCGGCCGGCTCATGCTGGCCTCGCACCGGTCGCTGCGCGACGATTACGACGTCTCGACGCAGGAACTCGACCGGCTGGTCTACCTGGCGGTGGAGCACGGGGCGCTGGGGGCCCGGCTCACCGGCGCGGGGTTCGGCGGGTGCATCGTGGCGCTGGTGCCGGCAGATCGATACGCGGCGTTCGGCGAGGGGATCCGGGCTGGCTATGAGGGGGCGACGCTCTATTGACTCGACCCGCAGATGAGACGCCCGCAGGCCCGCCTGGAGTCACGCGCGAAGAGGAAGAGCCACCGCAAACGTGCTCCCCTCTCCCATCCGGCTCGCCACCCATACCCGCCCGCCGTGGGCCTCGACCAGCGACTTCACGATCGCCAGGCCCAGGCCCGCGCCGCCGCTGGCGCGCGCCCGTGACGCATCCAGCCGGTAGAAGCGGTCAAAGACGCGCTCCGCCGCCTCCGGCGGGATCCCGGGGCCGGTGTCGGAGACCGTCAGGCGCACCTCCGGGTCGGCAGCCTCCAAGCCTACGGTGACGGTTCCACCAGCCGGCGTGTGCCGGATGGCGTTGTCCAGCAGGTTGTGGACGACCTGCATGATGCGGTCGCGATCCACCGACACCGGGGGGAGTCCCGGCGCCAGGCGGCTGCGGATGTCGACGCCCTTCTCGTTCGCGTGCGGCTGGACCACCGCCACCGCGTCCGCCACCAGCACCGCCAGGTCGGTCGGCGCCCGGGTCAGCACCAGCCGGCCAGCCTGCGCCAGCGAGAGGTCGCGCAGGTCGTCCACGAGGCGCGCCAGCAACCCGACCTGGGTGTGCAGCGCGGCCAGGCGGTCCGGGGTGACCTCCACGACGCCGTCCAGCATCCCCTCCAGGTTGGCCTGGAGGACAGACAGCGGCGTGCCGAGTTCGTGGGCGATATCCGCCACCAGGTGGCGCCGGCTCTCCTCCAGGCGCCGGAGGTCCGCGGTCATGGCGTTGAAGGCCCGCGCTAGGTTCCCCAGTTCGTCATCGGACGGCACAGGGACTTCGTGCGCGAGATCGCCCCGACCGACGCGCGCCGCGGCCGTCGACATCTGGCGCAGCGGCGCGATCATGTAGCGCGCCACGACGATCCCCAGCAGCACCGCGGCCAGGACGCCGGCCATCGCCGCCTGCCAGGTGGCCCGGCGCAACTGGGCCAGGAAGCGCACCTCCGGGGTCCCCATGACGCGTCGCATCATGGTGCGCATGGCTTCCGGATCGGTCATGTGGGGCATCCGCGGCGGGGCCTGGGACCGCGGTGCCACTCCACCCGGCGCGGGCGGTTCCATCATCGGCATGCCGAAGAAGTAGCGGTCGAACTCCGCGCGGATCGCGGCGCCGGTCAGTGCGGCCACCGCCGCGATGGACACCAGCGCCACGGCCGCGAAGGCCAGGATCAGACGGCCCTCCAGGCTCCTCACGGGGCGGGCTCCCGGCCCGGTTCCGCCAGACGGTACCCGGCCCCGTGGACCGTGAGGATGTAGCGGGGCCGGTGGGGCTCGGGCTCGAGTTTCTGCCGCAGGTTCTTGATGTGCGCGTCGATGGTCCGTTCGTAGCCCTCGAAGGCGTGGCCATAGACCAGGTCGATCAACTGCAGCCGGGTGAAGACGCGTCCCGGCGCGCGCGCCAGCGCCGCCAGGAGCCTGAACTCGGTGGCCGTGAGGGCGATGGCCGCATCGCCGCGGCGCACCTCCATGCGGGCCAGGTCGATGGTCAGGTCGCCTACCGCGAGCACCTCGGACGCCGTTTCGCCGCCGGTCCGCCGCAGCACCGCCCGGACCCGCGCCACGACCTCGCGGGGGGAGAACGGTTTGGTGATGTAGTCGTCGGCACCCAGGCCCAGCCCCACCAGGCGGTCCACTTCGTCGCCGCGCGCGGTCAGCATGATGATGGGCGTGCTGCCTGCCGCGCGGATCCGACGGGCGACCTCCCAGCCGTCCACTTCGGGCAGCATGAGATCCAGCAGGACGAGGTGCGGCTTCTCGCGATGAAACGCCGCCAGCGCCGCCCTGCCGTCGGCGGCGCTGGTGACGCGGTAGCCGGCCTGCTCAAGGTAGCGGCGGACCACATCGGTGATCTCGGGCTCGTCGTCCACGACGAGAATCGTCCGGCCCCGCACGTCGCTTCACCGACCTCGGTCCGCGTGTGCCCTCATGGGGTGACCACGATCCGCCCGACCATGCCGGCCTCCCGGTGCCCCGGGACGCTGCAGAAGAACTCGTACTCCCCGGGCACGTCGGACCTGAACCCGCTGACCGCCGTCCGTCCTGTGGGCGCGACGAGCCAGATCCCCTGGGACGGGACCACGAGATCGTGCGCCGTCACGCCCTGGTTGACGAGGCGGAGGTTGACCACCTCGCCGGCCCTGATGCGGACTTCGGCGGGATTGAACGCGAAGTCGGTGGCGACGACATCGACGGTGCGGGCGCCGGCCACCGGCGGCAGCGCCCCCCGGCCGGGCCCGGGCGCCGACCACGGCCCGAACATGTGGTGGCGGCCGAACCCAGGCATCATCGGGCCGTGCGGCCATCCCCACCAGCCCCATCCGCCTGGCCAGCCTTCATCGGTCTGCGTCCAGCCCGTAATGCCCGAGACCACGAGCCCGCCGACGCCGATGGCCATCAGGACGAGACCCGCAAGAAGCGTGCCGGAGACCTTCCCCATGGCGCCGGCTCCTAGGACAGTTCCTTCTTGAGGGCCTCGTACTCGTCGCGGCTGATCTCGCCCTTCGCCAACCGGCGCTTGAGGATGTCCAGCGGTGCCTCGGCCTGGCCCGCCGACGGCCCGGTCCCCTCCCGCCGCGTCAGTGCCACCACGACGAGCAGAATGCCTCCCAGGATCAGCAGCCAGAAGAGCCCGCCGAGGAAGGGCATCCCCCACCCCGGACCCCACCGGCCGCCGGACCACGGGCCCATCATGCCCGGGCCCATCATCCCCCAGCCGCCCATCATGCCGAAGCCGCCCAGCAGCGACAGCAGGATCAGCACGCCGATCACGACCAGCGCCACGATCCCGATATCCCGACCGCTCATCGCGTCCACCTCGCCTGGATGGGGGAGCCGGCCGGCCCGACTCCCCCGGATTGTCGTTCCCCTCGTGCAGGCCTCCTACTGGATCGCCTGCTCCCGGATGACCGTGCCGTAGTGCCACGCATACCACACCCGACCGCCGAACGCGTTGACGCTCGCCAGCGCGAAGGTCTTGCCGTCGCGCACGAGCCGGTAGGTGAAGAATCCCGGAAACTCCACGACCTTCCCGATCCCCACTCCGGGGAACGCCTGAGCGATCCACGCCTGCAGCGCCGCCCGGGCCCTGGCCTCGTCCAGGGGAGGCACCGCCGGGCGGATCGGTGCGCCGGGTGCCGGCCGCGCGCCGGGACCTGCTCCCCAACCTGCTGCGCCGGGGCCGTACCCCCAACCCATCATCCCGCCACCCATCATACCCGGTCCGTGGCCCCGAAATCCGCCGGCCCAGGGCCCGTATTTCGTGTTCCACGTCCCCGGCGGACCCATCTCGGGCGCGACGTTGCCGTTCCACCGGTGGACCAGGAGTGCGAAGGCGCCCTTGCCGGTGGCCTTCTCCCGGATGACCACGGAGAACACACTGGAGCACTCGATGATCTCGACCGGGACCAGGTCGGGGTTGCGGTACTGACCGAGGGACTGGCGGGCGCGGGTGACGGCCTGGTCCACTGTGAGCGCGGGCCCGGCCGGCTGGGCACCGACCTGCGCGCCGATGCCGTACATCCTGCCCGGCCCGTACATGCCCCTCGGGCCCCACATCTGCGCGAACGCCGGCGTGGCCCCGGTGACCACCACCAGGACGCCCAGGATTGCGATGGCGCGCACCATCTCTCCATCCTCCTTTCAGGGCTGGACTTGTGCCGAGTCCTACGCTAACGGGGCGCCGTGGAGGGGTCGTGAACCGGTTGTGAATGTGGTGTGAACAGAGCGACGGGCGGATGGCGCGGGCCTTCGCGAGAGCCCTGGTACAATAGGGTTGTGGTGGGCCTATGAATCCGGTGACCGGGACCGCTGTGGACCTGGCCGCAGTCCTCGACGCCAGAACCACCGAGGGGACGCTCTACGAACGCCTCGGCGACGGCAAAGTCCGGTGCGTCGCCTGCGGGCACCGGTGCGTCATCTTCCCCGGTCGCCGCGGCATCTGCCAGGTGCGCTTCAACGAAGGCGGCACGCTACGCGTGCCGTGGGGCTACGTCGCGGCCCTGCAGTGCGATCCCACGGAGAAGAAACCCTTCTTCCACCTGGTGCCGGGATCGAAGACGCTGACCTTCGGCATGCTGGGCTGCGACCTGCACTGCCCCTACTGTTTCACGCCGGAGACGCGGGTCGTCACGAACCGCGGGATCCTGCCGCTCAGCGAGGTGTTTGCCCTGGGCGGAGCGGTCCTGCAGACACGGACGGGCCAGGTCGCCCGCCCCCGAGACCTCCGGGCCGTGACGGCCAGCGGACAGTTGAACCCCGTCGTGCAGGTCTTCAGACACCGGTACACTGGAAAGCTCGTCTCGATCAAGCCCCACTATCTTCCGGCTCTTCGCTGCACCCCCGAGCATCGGGTGTTCGCCACATTGAATCCAGACCGGCGCCCCGAGGAAACTGAGGCGGGCCGGCTGACCGAACGGCACTACCTTGCAGTGCCCCGTCGATATCATTTCTCATCGCCGCAGGTGGTAGATGTTGGCAAGGTCCCGGGGCTCATCGTCGAGGGCAGGACCGTCCGATATTCGCAGGAACACCGTCCTGGTCTCCCGGCCACCATTCCCATGGATGAGCAGTTCGCGCGGCTGCTGGGTTACTACTGCGCAAACGGTTCGATGGCCACGTCCGGCCGCCGACCCAACAGTCACGGTCTGGTCTTCACGTTCGATCGGCACGAAGCCGGACTGGCCGACGAAACCCGCCGGCTGGTCGCGTCGGTCCTTGGGCTCCGGGCGTCTCTTCTCAAACGGCCGACCACACTGGCGGTCACCGTCGAGGGGGCCTCGGCTGCCATGCTCTTCAAGTCGCTCTGCGGGGCAGGAGCGACTGACAAGCGCGTTCCAGAGGCATTGTTCGACGCGCCTCGCCCGGCGGTCGAGGCCTTCCTGGACGCCTATGCCCGGGGAGACGCGTTTCGGTCCCGGAACGGGAAGGTCTCCACGACCACCACGTCTGCAAGTCTGGCCTATGGGGTCGCATGGCTGTGCCTGAAAACCGGCCGCCTGGCTTCCGTCTATGAGCACAGCGCGGCAACCGAACGGTCGATCGCCGGCCGCAGGGTGAGGCAGGCGCCAAGCCAATACACCATCGTCTGGTACGACAATCCAGGCATCCGGCGACGAGCGGTGTTGACCGAGGACTTCTACCTCATCCCTATCCGGTCGGTCACGACCGCGGAGTATGACGGGGATGTCTTCAACTTGGAGGTCGAGGGTGAGCACAACTATCTTGCGAACTTCACCCTCGTCGCCAACTGCCAGAACTGGCTGACCTCGCAGGCCCTGCGGGACCCCGTCGCCGGCACCATGCCCGACGACGTCACGCCCGAGCAGCTCGTCGCCCTCGCCCACCGTCACGGCGCGCGGCTCGTCGGCAGTTCGTACAATGAACCGCTGATTACCGCCGAGTGGGCGGTGGACGTGTTCAGGAAGGCGCGGGAGGCGGGTCTGCGGACCTGCTTCATCAGCAACGGCAACGCGACGCGGGAGGTCCTGACGTTCCTCCGTCCCTGGTGCGACGGGTACAAGATCGACCTCAAGACCATGAACCAGAAGGGCTACCGCCAGCTGGGCGGGGTGCTCGACCGTGTGCTGGACACGATCAGGATGGTCTTCGAGTTGGGGTTCTGGATGGAGATCGTCACGCTGGTGATCCCGGGCTGGAACGATTCAGAGGAGGAACTCAGGGCCGCGGCCGAGTTCATCGCGTCGGTCTCGCCGGACATCCCCTGGCATGTCACGGCCTTTCACCCCGACTACAAGATGCAGGACTACGACGCCACCTCGGCATCCACGCTGGTGAGGGCGGCCCGCCTCGGACAGGCGGCTGGCCTGCGCTACGTCTACGCCGGCAACCTCCCTGGACGGGTCGGCGAGTTCGAGTCCACGTTCTGCCCGAACTGCCGCGCGCTGCTCGTCGAGCGCCGGGGCTACCACGTCCCCCAGAACCACCTGGCGGCGACGGCCGGCCGCTGCCCGCGCTGCGGGTTCCAGATCCCTGGCATCTGGGCGTAGGCCGACACCGGAGAACCGGGCTTCGGCAGGAGGGTGGGGCTGCGATGCGCGGCCTGCGGGTGAATGCGGCAGCCCTGATCCTGGTGGTGGCGACGGCGATGCTCTGGACCGGCCGCAACGCCGCCGCTTGGCGCGGCCCGGGGGGGAGCCAGCCCCACACCATCATCTTCGGTGGACTGACGCGGACCTACCGCACCTACGTTCCCTCTGGCGGTGCCGGGCCCATGCCGTTGCTCCTGGCGCTGCACGGCGGCGGGGGCAGCGGCGCGGCCATGGAACGCCTGACGCAGGGCGGCCTCAACCGGCTGGCCGACCGGGAGCGGTTCGTCGTCGTCTACCCCGACGGGGTGGACCGCCACTGGAACGACGGCCGCGGCATTCAGGCCTACCGCGCCCACCGGGAAGATCTCGACGACGTGGGGTTCATCGCAGCCCTCATCGGACGTGTGGCGCAGTCGGTCCCGATCGACGAGCGCCGCGTCTACGCCACCGGGATCTCCAACGGCGGTCTGATGGCCTTCCGCCTGGCCAGGGAACTTGCCGACCGTGTCGCGGCGATCGCCCTGGTGGCAACCTCGATGTCGGAGCCACTGGCGCAGATGCCCGGCCCGGCCAGGGCGATCTCGGTGCTGCTCATGCCCGGCACACAGGATCCCCTGGTCCCCTGGAGCGGGGGCGAGATCGGCTTCCCGGGACGGCTGAAGGTCGGGAGAGTGATCTCGGTGCCGGAGACGATCCGCCTCTGGGCGGCGCACAACGACTGCCCACCCACCGCGACCGTGACCTGGGAACCCGATCGGGATCCGCAGGACGGCACGCGCGTGCGCCGCGAGGCCTACAGGCCGTGCCGGGACGGGACGGAGGTCGTCCTCTATGCCATTGAAGGCGGCGGGCACACCTGGCCCGGCGGCTGGCAGTATCTGCCGCAGCGGATCGTCGGCAGGACGAGCCGGGACATCGACGCCAACGAGGTGATCTGGACCTTCCTCAGGCGCCACAGGGTGAGGTAGCCTGCAGCCGTCGGATCTTCAGAGGAGCGCGTTGCGTCGGCAGATCTCCCCGTAGAGCGCCGCACTCGGCCGCGCCGTGCGGACTTGCGTGGCCGGATCGAGCGCATACAGGCCGAACCGCAGGCTCCAGCCTTCAGCCCATTCGAAGTTGTCCACGATCGACCAGTGGTAGTAGCCGCGGACAGCGCACCCCTCCTCGATGGCCTGGTGCACCCGGCGAAGATGCTCCACGATGAACCCCGGCCGCAGGTCGTCATCCGCGTCGGGCAGACCGTTCTCGGTGACGTAGACGGGCAGGCCGTACCGACGCACGCTCCGCAGCACCGCCAGCAGGCCGTCGGGGTAGACCTCGCTGTAGCCGCCGTCGCTGACCACCGCACCGGGCGCCGGCTCGTCCCGGATGAACAGGTGCCGTAGCCGGCGCAGGTCGAAGGCGGCGCGGCTGCGCGTGTAGTAGTTCACGCCGATGTAGTCCATCGTGCCGGCCGCGTCGGGGATGCGGACGGTCAGCCCGAGCGGGGTCGTCAGGCGGCCGGTGACGAGGGCGTTCAGGTACATCCAGTTGGTGGCCTCGTCGAGCCGGCCGGCCAGCCACCGGTCGAGCGGCGACCGAGGGTTGGCCGGCTGCGCGGGGCGCAGGTAGGCGGCAAGACCGACCCGGGCCTCGGGCTGCGCCCGGTGGATCGCGTGATAGGCCGCGGCGTGGGCGCGCACCGACCGGACCAGACCCCGCGCCAGGTCCACCAGGCTCGTCCGGCCCGGCGCGAATCGTCCCAGGACGTAGGCGCTGACGAGGTGGCCCACCGGTTCATTCAACGTCACCCAGAAGTCCACCAGGGGCCGACCGCCGAAGGACGCGCCCGCTGCAGCGCGGACGAACCGCCCGGCGTACGCGGCGAAGGCAGGCACGATGCCGTCCCACAGCCAGCCGCCGCGCTCGGCGACCCACCGGGGGAGGGTGAAGTGGTTGAGGGTGACCAGGGGCTCCATCCCGCGCTCTCGTAGGGCGCGCAGCATCTCCAGGTAGCGCATCTCCGCCCATGCGTCCCAGGCGCCTTCCCGCGGCTCCAGCCGGCTCCACTCCACCGAAAGCCGTGCCGCGTTCTGGTGCAGGCCGGCCATGCGATCGAAGTCCTCTTCGGCGCGACGCCACCAGTCGCAGGCGAGGCCCGAGCGGTCGCCATTCCTGATCCGCCCTGGCTGCTGTTCCCACTCCCACCAGTCGCTGGCGGTATTGTTCCCCTCGACCTGATAGGCACTGGTCGCCGTCCCCCAACGGAAGTCGTCGGGAAACCGCACGGTGTGGGCTGCCATGAGACGTCCCTCAACGGTATAGTACAGGTATGGCTGTAACTGGAGGGCATCGGTGCACCAGGTCCTGCTGCTCGTGGAGGCCGCCGGGGATCCGATGGTAAGCGCGCGGCAGACCACCTACTCCGCCTCGCTCGAGGTCGGGCACGACGGCTGGTGCACCGTCTGGATCGCGGAGTTGCCGGGCCTGTTCGTCAACATGTCTTCAGAGCGGGCCGCGCTGCGCGCCCTCCCCGAAGCCGTCACCGCGTACCTCCAGTGGCTGGAGTCCCACGGGGAGCTGTCCGATCCACCGAGGCGGATCGCCGTGAAGGTCACGGAACGCCATCGGGTACCGGTGCGCCTGCGGTGGGGAGGGTACGCGGCGCTGCACGGCTTCGAACGGTCCCCGGTCACCCCGGAGGACCTGGTGCGCTGCATGCGCCTGATGGGCGACATGCGGGCCGACACCCTGCGGCTGCTGGAGGGGCTGCCGAGGGCGGCCCTGGACTGGAGCCGGCCCGGGCAGACACGGACGATCAAAGAGCACCTGCTGCACGTGGCCTCCAGCGAGCGCGGCTACCTGGAACGGCTGCGCCTGGGCCCGCTGCCGGCGGTGGGCCGGGTCAGGCATCCGGTGGAACGGCTCACCCGCGCGCGGGTGACGGTGAGCTGGCGGCTGATGCGGCTGACCCCGGAGGAACGTACCCGGGTGGTGAAGACCGACGGCGAGTGGTGGAGCCTGGGGAAGGTCCTCCGCCGCCTGCTCTACCACGAGCGCTACCACATCCGCTCTGTGGCCCGCATCCTCCGGTACCACGGCTCGGCCGTGCCGGACGGCCTGGGCGGCTGGCCCCGCTACTGACGTCCCGCAGCCGCTTGGAACCCGTGGCCGACCCCCCGATGGCAGTCGAAGCAGAACTTCACGGGCTCGGCGTCCGGGGGCTGGACGTGCATGATCACCCCCTCGTGGCATCCCTGGCAGTTGGCCTGGAGGACGCGCTGGTTGGCCGTCCTGATCCGGATCACCTGCACGTCCTCGAAGGTGAAGGCGTAGGAGTGGAAGAACCCGTTGCGGGCCTTTGAGAGGTACCTGGCGGGGGCGGCGCCGGGAACGTGGCACTCGTTGCAGGTCACGGTCCGGTGGGTCGCCACGGTCCACGCGTCATAGCTGTCGCGCATGATGTGGCAGTTGGCGCAGGCCGCCGGATCGTCGAGCAGGTACGAGTACCCCTTCCCGTAGACAAAGGTGTAGGCGCCGAGCCCGACCACCAGGCCGGCCAGCGCGGTCAGGGCGAGGCCGAGCAGGCTCCAGGCGCGCACGGCGGCCGGCTACCGTTTCGGCCGCGGGGCCCGCAGGGCGGCGATCTCCGCCTGCCGCGCCAAGTCGATGGCATCGCCGAGGATCCGGACGGCTTCCTGGGGGCTGTGGAAGCCCATGCTGTTCTCGGCGCTGATGAAGTCCCAGCGGGTCTGGGCCTTGCGGTGCAGCGCCCGGGCCGCAGCCAGCGCCTCGTCTCCCACCCCCTCCCGCATCGCCCGCTCAATCTCGGCGATGGCGTCGAGGATCGCCCGCTCGCCCTGGCCGAGCAGCTGGAAGGTGCGGCCCTGGGCCTCGAGCACGCGCGACCGCAGCTCGCGCTCGGACTGGCGGTGGCAGGTCATGCATGTGTTCTGGATGTTCGCCAGCGGCGTGCGGACCCAGTGATCGCTGATCTTGACCGCTCCGACCCGGCGGTAGGGCATGTGGCAGTCGGCGCAGGCCACCCCGGACCGGGCGTGATTCCCGGTGGACCACAGCTCGAACTCGGGGTGCTGCACCTTGATCATGGGCGCCCTGGTGATCTCGTGGCTCCAGTCCGCAAACTTCAGGTCATCGTAGTAGGCCTCGATGCGCTCGATCGTCAGGCCCCTCGCCCAGGGAAAGACCAGGTACTTTCCGGCGCCCCGGAAGTAGTACTCCACGTGGCACTGGGCGCAGACGTAGGTGCGCATCTCCTGGCGGGTCGCCCGGCGCACGTCGATCCCGCGGGCTCGCATCCCTTCCACGAACGCCGGCCTGGTGATCCGCAGGGCCATGGTCCCGGCGTCGTGGCAGTCGGCGCAGCCGATGGGATGCCTGATGTTCTGCGTCACGATGAGATCCTTCATCGGCGTGGCATAGAACTGGGCGACCCCCAGCGTCCGCATCAGCCGCGGGACGTCGCTGCTCTTGCAGGTCATGCACGTGCCCGGCTTGGCCTCCCCGAGGCGCTTCGTGGTCTGGACGGACTTGAGGGCCCACATGTGGCCGCGGTCCTCGTTGTACTCGACGCTGAAGGGGTTCCCTGCGAAGATCTTGACGTAGTCGGGGTGCCTGTCGAGTTTTGAAAAGGCCTCGGAGCCGCCGTACCGTCCGAAGGCACTGTAGCGAACCAGTTCGGACGTGCGCATGGTCTTGACGAAGGCCTCGTACTGAACGGGGAAGTTCCGTCCCCAGACCGCGGAGTCGGGCTCGTCCTGGGGGATCTCCACGACCTTGAAGTAGGTGAGCCGGGCCTCCTGCTGGCGCACGACGATGGTCACCAGGAGAGCGGCGATGCCCAGGCCCAGCAGCACACCAACCGCCGCTACGACGAGGTACCGGATCCGCATCGACAAGGCTCCTCTGGCAGGCGCGCCCTGCGGCGCCGGCCGCTGATCTCACAGGAGTTCTTCGCCGGCCCGCCGTGAAGGTCCCTGTCGCGGGAGGGGTCTGGAGGCCGTCCCGGGAAGAAGGGCGCAGGCGCATGTCGAGTCACTTCACCGCCATCGGGTTTCCCGTCCGCGAGGTGCGGGACTACTGGGCGCTGGCGCAACGGGCCGTCCTGTCCGGGGAGCGCGTGGCCATCCCCGGGGGGCGGATCCTCGTGCGCTGGGCGCCCGGCGGCGGCCCTGAGGTCTGGGCGCAGGCCACCGCGGCCGGCGAGGCCGTGCTGGCCACGCCGTTCTTTGCCACCGACGAGACCTACCGCCTCGCACTCACGGGCTCCGGCGCATCCGACGACGAGGCGTTCGAGGGATGGATTGACGGGTGGCTCAACCCCACCGAGGCGGACGAACCCTATTCAGGCCTCTTCCCGCTGCGGGTGGACGTGGTGAACTACGCCGCGGTGCGCGGCCGGCTCCGCCCGGGGTCCGTCGCGACGCTCCGCCTGGCGGTCATCCTCCACGAGGCTACCCTCTACCCCGACGCGCAGGCCTACGACGCCGTCCGCGACGTGTCGTACCGCCCGCCGATCCAGTCATTCACCTCCAGCATCCACTTCGGCGTCGACGAATCCGACGCGGACGCCGATGCCACCGCGCTCGTCACCGGGATCCTCCGCGAGGCGCGCGAGCTTGCCAACGCGGCCACCGGTGCGGCCTTCTGGTGGATGCGGGTGGCCACCGCGGGGGTGACGATCTCGCTGGTCGCCGACCGCGAGGTGCTGCCGGTCGAACCCCGCGCCGACATGGTCGTGGCGGGCAGCGGCTGGGTCCTGGGCGAAGTGCTATCCTAGGATCAGCCCCTCGTCCACCCGCCGGTAGTCGTGGAGTTCCTGCGGAGCAAACCACAGGTTGATCTCGAAGGCGGCCTCGTCCAGCGTGCCCGAGGCGTGGACCAGGTTCCGCACCGGCCGCTTCTGGAGGTTGGCCACCGTGGGCGAGTCCGCCGAGAGATCCCCGCGGATCGTCCCGGACGCCGCCCGATAGGGCAGCGTGTCGCCGACGAGTTTGCGGACTACAGAGACCGCGTGGGTGCCCTCGAGCACGAAGGCCACCACCGGCCCCGAGGCGACAAAGTCGATCAGCCACTGCCGGACCTGCCTGCCAATGAGCAGCAGGTCGTCGGTGCCGGTCTCCTGGCGCACGTCGAGGCCGGCGGCCTCGAACGCCTCCCGCGTCTTGCCGCCCAGGGTGCGGAGGAACCCTTCGTCCGACGGGTAGTGTCGCTCCAGCAGATCCGGGGCCGCGCGCATCATCTTCAGCCCGACGACCTTGAGGCCGGTCCGCTCGAAGCGTCCCACGATCTCGCCGATCAGGCCGCGGGCCACCCCGTCCGGTTTCAGGAAGACGAGGGTCCGTTCGCGGCGCGCATCCGGCATACATCACCTCCCTGACGTGTCCCGCGGACTCTTCCGCGGGTATAATCTTACACGTCCATGACGCTGCAGCAACGACTGGGCATCTGGGCCGCGACGCTGGCTGTGGTCCTCGCGGCGGCGGCCTTTGCCTGGCGCAGCCTCCCGAGGGACGAGGTCTGGCTGCGGCTCCGCGAGCCCAGTCTCCCCCTGCCGGACCCCAACCAGGTGCTGCTGCCCGGGGGCCCGGGCGACCCCATCCTGCTGCTG
>JAVKID010000140.1:0-5641 GCA_031459655.1 Candidatus Fervidifonticultor octavus
CAGCTCCGCGTGCTCGACTGTCTGCTGGGCACGGACGTCTACGCCGACGAATTCTTCGCGCAGGCGTTCCAGCGCCAGCGTGAGGTCCTGGGCGAGCCCCGCGAGGTCTGGGCGTGCGCCGACCGAGCGGCCGAGCAGCGCCACGGCAGCAGCACGCGGACGGAGTGGGATATCTTCCGCGAGCACCTGCGGCCGTGGGGGGTGACGCCGCTGACGGGCATCGTGGCGAGCAAGCAGTATCTGATCCAGCGCTTCGCGGCGCGCTTCACGCGCCTGGTGCGGGGGCAGCCGGCCATCGTCTTCCATCCTCGCTGCGAGTACCTCATCGACGCCGTGGCCGGTGGCTGGGTCTGGAAGCCGGAGACGGAAGCGCGGCCTGCGCCTCGGGCGCCGCAGGAGAATTATTACAGCCACGGGATGGATGCGCTGTTGTACGTGGAGATGCACTTCGGCCCGTCCGTCCGCAAGCCCCGGCTGGCACGAGGCGAGGAGGAGACGGCCCCGCGCCGCGTGCGGAGGTGGTATGCGTGAGCGGACTTGACAGGCTTGCAAGTCGGCGGTACACTTGAACCTGTGTTCTCCCCTGATTGTGTGACACCATTGGGCAACAACGTGCTGGTGGAGGTGCTTGCAGAAGACCTCCGGCGGGCATCGGGCCTCTACATTCCAGACGCGGTGAAGCACCCCTCCTGTCAAGGCACCATCGTGGCGGCAGGGCCGAGTGTACGTGACCTTCTGCCAGGAGACCGCGTGCTGTTCCACCCGTATCAGGAAGAGGACGTCTCCATCACCTTTTGGCCGGACCCCGCCGACCCGAGCCGCGAGTTCATCCTGATGCCGGAGGACCTGGTCCTGGCCGTGTTGGAGGAGAGCCCGCCGTGAGTGACGAGCCAAACGCGCAGGCCAGCGAGACGTGCAATCATCCGCTGGTCCACCCGCGCGAGCAGGGTGTGTATGTCGAGTGGTACTGCGGCATCTGCAAGCAGATCTTGTCGCGGGTAGAGAAGTTGTAAAGGAGGCAGTCCCCCGTGGCGGTCACGCGACCCTCACCGAACACGATCAAGTTCGTTGCCGGCGACCAGGACATTTGGCGCGGTCCCGTTCGCGTCATCGGCGTCCTCGTCCGCTCGGGCGGCACGGCGGCCGCCCGGCTGCGGCTCTTCGACGCCGTGAACAACGTGTCGGGCGACGACTGCTTTGACTTCGATGCGGTAGGCACGGCGACGCTAGCGGAGACCGAGGGCGTCACCGGCGTTACCATCGAGTTCCGAAACGGCATCTCGGCGTCCCTGACGGGGGCGGGTGCGACGGCGTACCTCTACATCGCGTAACACTCATGCCGCTGATTAGTTGGGCCCACTCCCATTACTGGGCTGGCGGAGAGACCCCGCCGCCAGAGCCGGAGGTGCGAGCCCGCCTGCTTCTTAGGCAGCTTGTGCGGATGGCGCGAGGGCGAGGGTGGCACAGGGGGCGGGGCCGTGGGCGCTAGGGTTGCCCTGCGGAGCTTCTGGGCGCGGCAGTGGAAGGGCCTCCGCCGCTTCTGGCACGAGGTGGGCCGTCGGATACCCGAGCGGCTCTGGCTGCTGTGGGTCGTCGCGACGCTGATCTTCAGCCCGGACTGGTGGTCCGCCCGGTATGCGGTGCGTAAGGTCGCCCGCGAGCCGGGGTTCAGCGGAGAGCGCGGACTCGAATACCTGCGGCAGGCGGTGTTGTATCCGGGCGCCTTCGAAAACATCTTTCGCAACCAGGAGGCGTCGCTCTGGATGCGGCTGCACGCGGCGGAGCGAGGTCGGCGTATCCGTGGGTGGCGGCGGGAGTTGCTGGTTGAGCTGGCATACCTGGCACTGAGGGAGCGCGGCCGCTAGTGGCGAACTCGTTCATCGGCGTTGACGAGCCGACAACAATCGACAAGCGGGTTGACACCGAGCAGCTCACGGTCGGAGCCAACATCGTTGAGCGTGAGCGCGTGCAGGTGGCGGGCGCCGCTGCGGCGGAGATCGCCCGGGTGGTGGGTGCAGACCCCACCACGACCGACATGGGCTTGGTGGTCCGCGATGTCCGCGGGTCGGCCTCCGGCGTGCCGGTCTTCAGCGACCCCATCGACCGCGCCCTGCGGGACATGGGGAAGATCGACATCGCCGGGTTCGATGTTCCGCTCCCGGCCGGGACGAACAACATTGGGGACGTGGATATTGCCTCCCCCAAGGAAGATGCGGATACGGGGGCTGGGACGCGCGAGGCCATTCCCGTCATTCTCGTCAAGAAAGCCGCCGGTGCTCCTGACCTGGGCACGGCGGCCGATCCGGTGCGTGTTGATCCAACCGGGACCACGCCCCAGCCTGTCACGGACGGCGGGGGGTCGCTGACCGTCGATGGCGCGGTGAGCCTGGCGGCTGCGTTGCCGGCCGGGACGAACAATATCGGGGACGTGGATATTGCCTCGGGCCCGACCGGGGCCAGCGCCCTCCAGGTGCAGGGGGCCGGAGCGGCTGGGGGGGCCCCCGTGGGGAACCCGGTGCTGGTGGGCGGCACGGACGGCACCAACGTCCAGCGGGTCAAGGTGGACGCAGCTGGCGAACTGCAGGTGGATGTCGTTGGCCCCCTCCCTGCCGGGACGAACAACATCGGGGATGTTGATGTCCTCACCGTGCCCCACGCCGCCAAGGTTGTGGGGGCGGCCATCGCCTCCGGGCAGGTGTCGGTGGGTACCACCGCCACGCAGATCGTCGCGGCCAACACGAGCCGTATTCGTCTGCTGATCGTCCAGCACGGCACGACGGATGTGTATCTCGGCGGGTCGACTGTGTCGACAACGACCGGGCTCCTGCTGGCCGGGACGAAGGGCAACCAGATCGTGTTGCGGACGACCGCGGCGGTGTACGGCATCGTCGGCGCCGGCGCCCAGACGGTCAGTTTTATCGAGGAGACGGCGTAGTGGTAGCCTTTCGCATTGACGGACATGTAGGCATATGGTAGCCTTTCGCATTGACGGACACGTAGGCGTATGAGAGGAGGAGAACAATGGCAGCACCTGTGATCGATGCGGTGACACCATCCTCGGTGACGCTGTCGCCGGGGCAGTTCGTGGACGTTGTGGTGCAGGCCCACGACCCCGACAGCCGCGAGGGGAACGTCGAGTTCCCGGTTCGGGACATGCAGGGGAACGAGGCCATCGCCCGAATCGCGCTGCGGATCGATGACCCGCTGACGTTCGGGGACGCGAGGAACCCGGATGGGCTGAGCGTGCAGGTTCAGCGTATCTCGGCGTCGCCGACCTCGGCGACATACCGCATCACCGCGCTCTAAATGCCGACTGGCCGCGTCCTCATCCCGGTTCGAGACCAGCAGAGCAACGAGACGGAGGCGGCGGTTACTGTTACGGTGCAGCCTGCTGAGGCGGTGCTGCGCTGGTCGGACCTGGCGACCTGGGAACGCCTGCTCGGAGCGCGTCGGTTCCCGACACGGGCGGATCGGGTGGTCGTCAGTGCTGGCCAGCCGCCGCTCATGCTGGACGTGGACGATGCGGAGATCGGGCGGTTGGAGGTCCATAGTGGTTTTCTGACCGACCCGACCCGCGCTGTCCGGCTGCGCGTGTTCGGCAATCTCATCCAGCACCACGGTCGGTTCGCGCCGCAGGGCACCTGGGAGTTGCACTGGCCAGCGGTGGACGAGACCACATTCGTGGGCGGGCACACGGAGGTCCCGCTAGAGACCGATCCCGGCCTGTGGCTCATGGAATGCGACGTAGATATGGCCGGGGAGGCGGTGGTGCCCTGGGCGCTGGCGGCCGGCGATCTCGTGGCCGGTCAGGAGTGGATCACGCTAGACCGCGATCCGGTCGGGTGGCGCGTGGGCGGCGAGGTGATGATTGCGCCGACGCTGCCGGTGGACCGCCCGCCTGACATCAACGGTGATCAGCCGTGGCAGCGGGCGTATGATGTCGCGACCATCGCGGCAGTCTCCGGTCGGCAGGTGCGGTTGAGTGTGCCATTGCAGTGGAATCATCCGCGTTGCGGACCGTTCCGCGACGGGACGTATGAGACGGCCGAGGTTGTCTACCTCAGCCGCACGGGGCGCATCACCGGAACGCTGACCGGGCGGGCGCACGTGATCGTGATGAGCCACGACCCGGGAGTCCAGCGCGTGGCGATCCGCGTCGACTCTGTGGAACTGCGCTACCTCGGGCCGCAACAGCTGGACTCTCGTAGTCGGCCAAGCGGAGTGTTAGGCCGCTACGGCTTGCACCTGCACATGCTGGAGGACAAGGCGCGAGGGGCGACGATCCGGGCGGTGGTGGCCCGGGACCTTGGTAACCCGGCGTTCGTCCCGCACGCTTCGCACGGGACCACGTGGGACGGCTGCGTGGCGCACATGGTGCACCGGCGCCCCGGGTTCTGGTGGGACCACAGCGCTGGAGTTCAGGACGGCGACCGCAATATGAGCCACGACACGCTCTGGGTGCGGTGTGTGGCCAGCCGGACGTTCAACGCCCCGGGCGCGGACAGTCGCCTGACGGGCTTCGACCTCCCTCGCGGGCTGAACAACGCTGCGGTGGACTGTCGTGTATTCGGGGTGCGCGGCGGGAAGGACACGTCAGGTCTGCTGTGGCCAGAAGGCGAAAGCGACGACGTGACGCGCACCGGTGTATGGCGCGTCGAGGGCTTGGTCTCGCACAACAACCCGTGGGGGACCTTCAACTGGCAGAACACGGGAAACCTCCATGTGGTGCTCCAGCGCAGTCGCATCTACCGCTGCTGGGTGGGAATCGGCAACGGGGCGTATGCGAACCCGTACCAGTACGAGGGGTTTGAGATCAAGGAGGTTCCCTGGCCAATTCAGGAAATTGCCGTGGGTCCGATCCGGTGGCGGGATGCGGTGATTGACGTGCAGGGGGCCTGGGTGGGCGTGCACGTGAGCCACCACGTCTTCGCGCCGGACCAGCCAGCGGTCTACGAGCGCGTTCGGTTCGTCGGCCCGCTGGGGCAGCTGCAGTGGCGGCACCCGGAGAACCGGATGCTGCCGCCACGTCCCTGCTTGTTCTTCTTCGACTGGCCCGAGACCGAAACAGAGTTCACCTGGCGGCGCGTCGTAGAGTGCGAGATTGTTGACAATCTTTGGCAACATCTTGCATGGTTTACGGACACGTGTCATCCGCGATGCCAGTTGGAAGTCATCGACTGGAGAGGACACTTGATCTTGCGCCGGCGCGATCAGCCGGGCGACTACTACGAGCCATTGTGGAACGCATCGGTGACGAGGGTGGGGTAATGGCGGCCGATCGTATTGATCTGGTGGCGCTGGAGGGGCGGACGCTGCATGTTTAGGCTCACCTGGCGCGAGTACCTGCGCTGGGGCTTGCCCCTGCCGCCCATCAGCGGCGGTGCGCTGGTCAATGTGGGCGTGGCGGCGTGGCCCGCATATGAAACCATCAATAACCTCAACACTGATCCGACCACGCTTACGTCGTTGTTGCTGGATGCTACGGGTGAAAAAGCCGCGTTTATCGTGCAGGCCCCAAAGACCGGGAACATCCGCAAGGTCGGGTTCCGCACCGGGGCCGTCACGACGGCGACGGATACAGATGTGCGGATTGAGACGGTGGATCTGGTGTCCGGCAATCCGAGTGGGACATTGTGGGCAG
>JAVKID010000141.1:0-5634 GCA_031459655.1 Candidatus Fervidifonticultor octavus
CGCCGCGGATGCCGTCGGGTGGGTACTTCGCGGCTGCGACGGCTGCCTGGGCCTGCTTCGGGGTGTTGACCAGCGGCACGATCACCCCGTAGGCCCCGCGGTCGAGCGCCTGCTTGATGGCCCAGATCTCGTTGGCCACCACACGGACCAGCGGGACGACCTCGGTGCCCTTCATGGCGCGGAGCAGGTCTTCCAGGCGCTCCGCCCCGGTGGGGCCGTGCTCGGTGTCGATGAGCAGCCAGTCGGGGCCGAAGCTGGTCATCACCTCCACCACGGCGGCGGACGGAAAGCTGATCCAGTGGCCGACGACGGGCTGGCCTTGCTTGAGGCGCTGCTTGACGGGGTTGGTGAACATGGACGGCGCGACCTCCAGGGAACGTATGGATCCGGGTCAGGATCCACGGATGAGGATACGACGGAAGAGCACGATCCCCTTGGCATCACAGAGCGCGCGATTCAGGCGCACTCAGTCCGCGATCAGACTGAACGCTACCACTTCCGCCCCATGCATGAGGACCCGCCGCCCCACCCGGGCCAGTTCGTCCAGGTCCTCATCGATCTGCGCGAAGACGTTGACCGGCTGCTTCATGTCCACCGTGAGCCCTCTGGAGATGAAGATCCCGTAGGCGATGTAGATCTCGTCGGGGATCTGAAGCGGTTCGTCTCTGACCAGGAAGGTGATCGCCCCCGGCGGGATGCCGGCCACGCGCTGGTTCTCCCGTGCCACGGTGAGGTCGGACGGCAGGGTGACCACGGCCTGTCCCGAGACGATGCTGTGGTGGAAGCGGTAGGCGAATGGCAGCCGCGCCTTGATCGCGGTACAGGTCTTGGGCGCCTCGGCCTCGAGGAGCCTGGCGATGAACACCCCGCCCTTCTCGAACTCCAGCTGCATGCGCGCCATACGGTTCGCCCTCGCCCGGTCAGATTGCGCTGCGGACCTTCGTGCGGAACTCCTCGATGTGCGCCTGCATGGCGGCCGCGGCCGCCGCACCGTCGCGCCGACGGAGGGCGTCGAGGACGGCGTAGTATTCGTGGGCGATCTCGCCGACCTTGGCCATGCTGCTCCCCGAAATGTACAGGAGGCGCAGCGCCAGGTTCAAGGTCCGCTCGACGGCGCGCTGCAAGTACTCGTTGCGAGTGGCGGCGGCGATCCCGAGGTGGAACGCCCGGTCGACCTGCACGTGCCGCTCCGATCCTTCGTTGACCTCGCGCGCGCCCTCGATGAGCGTCACGATCTCGTCGAGTTCGTCGTCGGTGATGCGCTCGGCGGCCAGCCGCGCCGAGAGGCCTTCGAGGGCCAGCCGCAGTTCGAAAATCTTCTGGAGGTCGTCGACCTGAATGGGCGTGACCAGCGAGCCCTTCCTGGGAACGATGGTGACCAGGTCTTCTTGCGCGAGCCGCTGCAGGGCCTCGCGGACTGGCATCCGGCCCATCCCGAGTTGGGCGGCCAGGTCGGCTTCCGTCAGCATCTGCCCTGGGGCCAGGCGCGTCGTCAGGATCATGGCTTTGATGCGTTCATAGGCCTCGTCACTCTGCAAGCGTACCCCCCGACGCTTCCGGTCTCGCCGCAGCCTCGCGAATTTCATCGTTGTCGGCATGGGCAGGAACCTCGCCATGGGTGCAGGTGTCGCGGATACTCCACGGTCAGCAGACCCAGATCGCCGTCTGACAGCCCGCGTTGGCAGAGCATGTCGAAAGCTTCGTGAAAACGATGTCGTAGCCCCCTGCCACCGAAGGCGCGGAGGTCGGGGCGGTGGCAGCGGTCGCTGGAGAGCAGCAGGCGTGTGGCCCACTCAGTCCGGACGAGCGCGACCAGGCGTCCCACGCGACCCAGCGACTCCGGCGCCACCGGCCCGCACGCCGTCTGCACGACCTTGTCCGTTGCCACCGCGACATCCGCCGCCCTGGGGATGCTCTCCTCAATGCAGGATGCGACTGAGGAACAACCGCGTGCGCTCGTACTGCGGGGCCGAAAAGAAACGGTCCGGCGGCGCCTCTTCGATCAGTCGTCCGTCGTCCATGAAGATGATCCGATCGGCCGCGGCCCGCGCAAACCCCATCTCGTGGGTGACCACCAGCATCGTCATCCCCTGTTTCGATAGGTTGAGCATCACGTCCAGGACTTCGGTGATCATTTCCGGGTCCAGCGCCGAGGTCGGCTCGTCGAATAGCATGACCTGCGGATTCATCGCCAGCGCTCGCGCGATGGCCACCCGCTGCTGTTGCCCTCCGGACAGCATGGCCGGATAGGCGTCGGCTTTCTCCACCAGGCCCACGAGGTTCAAGAGGTCAAGGGCCTGGACTGCGGCTTCGTCCGCCTTCTTCCCCAGGACGTGGATAGGGCCAACAGTGATGTTCTCAAGCGCCGTGAGGTGCGGGAACAGGTTGAACTGCTGGAAGACCATCCCGACCGCGCGCCGACGCTCCGCCACTTCGGCGTCGCGCAGTTCGACCAGCCGGCCACCGATTTCGCGGTATCCCATCAGCTGACCACCGACCTTGATCGACCCGCGCTCGATCTTCTCCAGGTGGTTGATACAGCGCAGCAGGGTGCTCTTGCCGGAGCCGCTCGGGCCGATGATGACGATCACTTCGCCCCGCCGGACGGTCAGGGTGACGCCCTTGAGCACGTGCAGATGGCCGAAGTACTTGTGGAGATCCTGAATCTCCAGGATAGGCTGATCCGTCACGGCCACCGCCTCCCCCTACCGCAGGTCCTGCTCATAGAGGGCCCCTCGGGCCGTCTTGTCTTGGAGCGCGACCGTCCGGGTCCCACCCGCCCGGGCCTCCTGCGGGGCTGCGTCTCGAGGCGCGAGGGCGACCATCGACTTGCCGAAATGGGCTTCCAGGCGACGCTGGACCAGGCCCCACAGCGTCGTCAGGGCGAGATAGTAGAGGGCGGCGACGGCGAAGATCTCCAGCACGCGAAATTCGAACTGGATTAACATCTGGCTGCGGCGCAGCAGCTCTTCCATGGAAATCACCGATGTGATCGACGTCGTTTTCAGCAGGCCGTTGAAGTTGTTGCCCAGGGGCGGGATGATGACACGCGCTGCCTGGGGCATGATGATGACGCGCATCATCGTCGGGTACGTCATCCCCAGCGCCCGTGCGGCGTCGAACTGCCCGCGGTGGACTGAGAGGATGCCGGCCCGGATGATCTCCGAGAGATAGGCGCCCTCGTTGACGCTCAGGCCCAGCAACGCCGACTGGAGGACGTTGAGCCGGATGCCGACTTGCGGCAACCCTGTGTAGATGATGATGAGCTGGACGAGCAGCGGCGTGCCGCGAATGAGCCAGATGTAGAACTGCGCGATTCCCTTGAGCAGGGGAATGCGTGACATATTCATCAGGGCAGCCACGAAGCCCAGCACGAGCCCGATCGCCATGCACACGACGGACAGCCAGATCGTCGTCCATACACCCTCCAGGAGGAAGCGGTTGGACAGATACCGGTGGAAGGCTCCCCAGTCCCATCCGGGCATCGGGCTCGCCTCCGGCGACCTGGTCTATGGAGTGCAGGCCTGATACGCCCGGCCCGCGCTCCTCACTAGAGATCGGGTCCCTTCAACTCGAACAACTCCGTCTGGATCTTGGCGACCCCGTACTTGTCGAAGAGCCGATCGTAGAAGCCGTCCTTCTTGATCTGGTTCATGATCCGCAGGACCACAAACGCGAGGTCCTTGGACTTGAACGCTAGCGTCGCCGGGGAGCCAGCCAGCCCCGACACGGCGCGGTCGAACTCGCCGCGATCCTGGTAGAACTTGGCCGTGACGTCAACGCTGACCACGGCGTCGACCTGGCCTGCCCGCAGGGCCTGATAGGCGTCCGCGAAGGTGCTGAACGTCCGGATCTCCATCGGCCGCAGCCCGGCGGCCGTCTGCTCCTCGTTGATGCGCGTGATCTGGCGCCACTCGTAGCCGCCGATCTCCACCGCCACCCGCCGGCCGGCCAGGTCCCGGGTCGACGTGATCCGCAGGGGATTCCCCCGCGCGACTGAGATGCTGATGGCCTGGTACTCGTAGAGGAGCATGTAGAGGATGCGGGCGCGTTCGGGAGTGTAGAACATGCCCGTGATGCTCGCATCCCATCGATTGCTCTGGAGACCCGGGATGTGCGTCTCGAAACCAACGTTGATCCACTCCATTCGGACGCCCATGCGTTTGGCAATCTCCTCGCCCAGTTCGATCCGCAGCCCCTGCAGCCGGCCGTTCTGATCCACGTACTGATACGGCGGAATCGTGGCGTTGGTGGCGGCGATGAACTTGCCGGGGCTCAGCAGCGGCGGGGATCCCACGATGGGTTTGGTGGGGTACTTCGGCGCCTGCGCTTGCGTGGCGGGTACCGCCGTACCCCCGGCCAGGACAAGCACAGCCAGTACTATCCCGAACACATGCGCGATGCTCTTCATCTGCGCTCCCCCCTTGGATTCGTCATGTGTCGTCTGGAGTCCACCCTTTCATCCACCCGCTGGTGTTGTGGAAGTTGGCGACCGCGGTGCCGGGCGGGACCAGGGCGTCGAAGGCTGCGGTGATGCGATGGTCGGCCTGGCGGTCGGCGACCTCGAGCATCTCGCTCAACTGCTCAGGCGTCCGCGGCCCGATGATCGGGCTCGTGACGCCGGGCTGATCCTTGATCCACAGCAGGGCCATCTGAGTGGCAGTCAGGCCGTACTCCTTCGCCAGCTCACCAACGCGGGCGCCGATCTGCGCGCCCCGCCGACTGACGCGTGCGGCGTAAATCCCGTGGGGGTTAGCGGCCGCCCGCGAGCCCGGCGGAAAAGAACCATCGGGCGGGTAGCGGCCGGCCAGCATGCCCATGGCCAGCGGTGACCAGGGGAGCACCGCCAGGCCGTATTGTTGACACAAAGGGATCAGTTCGTTTTCGGCGCGGCGGTCCAGCAGATTGTACGGGGGCGATTCAGCGACGAATCGCGACCACCCGTGCCGCTCGCTGGCCGCCAGCGCTTCCATCACCTGCCACGCCGGATACGTGGAGCATCCGATGTAGCAGACCTTCCCCTGGCGTACCAGGTCGTTGAGGGCCTCCAGGGTCTCTTCGATCGGGGTGGCCAGACTGTCCGACCGATGGGTCAAGTAGAGGTCGATGCGATCAGTCTGCAGGCGCCGCAGCGATGCTTCGCACGCGCGCAGGATATGGTAGCGGCTGAGCCCCTGGTCATTCGGGCCGCTGCCGGTTGGGTAGAAGACCTTCGTGCAGATAAGCACACGGTCCCGCTGGCCGGTGTCCTTGAGGAAACGGCCGACGATCGCCTCGCTCTCGCCGCCGGCGTAGCTGTCGGCTGTGTCGAGGAAGTTGATGCCCTGGTCGATGGCAACCTGCATGATCCGACGGGCTATCTCCTCGGACGTCATGTCTCCGTAGTTTCCGGTGCCGAGGCAGAAGGCCGAAACCCGCACGCCGGTCCGTCCGAGCGATCTATACTGCATGGACGCGACACCAATCCATGATGACGCGGGCAGTCACGCTCACGAGCCTCACAAAATCCTCTACATCAACCCACTCGTCGGTGCACCCGGCCTGGACGAGATTGCCGGCCAGGGAGCCGATGCCCACGCAGGGGATGCCGGCGCGCAGAATGGGGTGGCGGATGTCGCTAGCCGCGTGAAGGGC
>JAVKID010000142.1:0-5534 GCA_031459655.1 Candidatus Fervidifonticultor octavus
CCAGCAGGGGCCTGGATCCCAAAACGGCCTTCGAAGGCAAGGACCTGGTCATCGTGGGACGCAGCAACATCGTGGGCAAGCCCGCGTACTTCCTCGCCCTCGAACGCAACGCCACGGTCACCACGGTGCACTCGTACACCTGGCGGGCCGGCACCCTGGCCGCGCACACGAGGCGGGCCGACATCCTGATCGTCGCCATGGGGAAGGCGGAGTTCATCACGGCGGAGATGGTCAAGCCCGGAGCGATCGTGGTGGACGTCGGCATCAACATGGTCCCGGTGCTGGACGAGGCAGGCAATCCGGTCACAGACGAGCGGGGCCGGCCCAGGCGCAAGACCGTGGGCGACGTCGCCTTCGAGCAGGTCAAGGAGGTCGCAGCAGCGGTCACGCCCGTACCCGGCGGCGTGGGCTCGGTGACCAACATGCTCTTGATGAGAAACGTTGTGCGTGCGGCGCAGGCCTCAGCCGGGCAGCGCAGCCGCCGGGAGGGTGTCTGATGAGCCGTGCCACCGCGGCCCCACCGGTTCGGCTGCGCAAGGCGATCTACCAGGGCGATCCACTCGCCGAACCGCCGCCCCCTGAACTGCAGCAGGTGCTGGAACGCCACAGGGGTCGGGCCGACGCGCTGGTCACGGTCCTCCAGCAGATCCAGGCCACCTACGGCTACCTGCCCAGGCGTTCGATGGAGCACGCCGCCCGCAGCCTTGGGATCCCGCTGGCGCGCCTGTACGGCGTCGCGACCTTCTACAACCAGTTCCGCTTCACGCCGCCTGGGAAGATTCAACTCCGGGTCTGTTGCGGCACCGCCTGCCACGTCGGAGGCGCCCCGGCGATCCTGCAACGGCTCATGGCGACGCTGGGCATTGGCGTGGACGAGACGACGCCCGACGGCCTGTTCTCGCTGCAGACGGTCTTCTGCGTGGGTGGGTGCAGTCTCGCGCCGGTGGTCCTGGCTAATGACTCGGCGCACGGCCGCATGACACCGGTGGGCGCGGAGCAGCTCGTGCGCCACCTGCGTGCCCCGGCGGAGGGCCAGGCGTGACCGCCACGATCAGGATCGGCACTTCGACCTGCGGTCTGGCCGCCGGCGCCGAGGACACCTTCCGGGCTCTGCGGGACACGGTGTCGCGCCTCAGGGTGCCGGCAACCCTGGTGCGCACTGGGTGCCTGGGCGCGTGCCACCGCGAGCCGCTGGTCGAGATCACGATCAACGGCTCCAGCGCCCTCTACGGGCCTGTCAGTCCTGCGCAGGTCGAAGCGCTCCTGCAGGGACACTTCGGCGTAGGCGAGGCCCCGCGGCCGCCGGACGAGTGGGTTGTCAGCCGGTCTCCAGACCGCCGCGACTACCCCTTCTTTGCTCCGCAGGTGAAGGTGACCACGAGCAACTGCGGGGTTATCGATCCCCTCTCGCTCGACGCCTATCTGGCCGTCGGAGGCTACGAGGGTCTGCGTCGGGCCCTCGTCATGACCCCGGACGCGGTTATCGCTGAGATCAAGGAGAGCAAGCTGCGGGGCCGCGGAGGCGCCGGCTATCCTACAGGGGTGAAGTGGGAGATCTGCCGGGGCCAGCCCGATCCCCTGAAGTACCTGGTCTGCAACGCCGACGAGGGCGACCCCGGCGCGTTCATGGACCGCACCGTCATCGAGGGCGACCCCCACCGCGTGCTGGAAGGCATGGTCATTGCCGCGCACGCCATCGGCGCGCGGTGGGGCTACGTCTATGTCCGCGCCGAGTACCCCCTAGCGGTCCGGCATCTGGAGGCCGCTGTCGACCAGGCCAGAGACGCCGGCTACCTGGGGACCAACATCCTGGGCTGTGGCCTTGACTTCGACGTGATCGTCAAGGAGGGTGCCGGTGCCTTCGTCTGCGGCGAGGAGACAGCGTTGATGCAGTCCATTGAGGGCCGACGCGGCACGCCCCGCATGCGGCCGCCCTATCCTGCGGCGTCGGGACTGTGGGGTCATCCCACGAACATCAACAACGTCGAGACCTACGCCAGCATCCCCGACATCCTGACCCGCGGCGGCGCTTGGTTCGCCCGGCTGGGCACGGCGTCCAGCGGCGGCACCAAGACCTTCGCGCTCACCGGAGCGGTCCGACTCACCGGATTGATCGAGGTCCCCATGGGCATGACGCTGCGCGACGTCATCTTCGGGATCGGCGGCGGGATCCGCGACGGCCGCGCCTTTAAGGCGGTTCAGATCGGCGGACCGTCCGGGGGCTGCCTGCCCGCGTCGCTACTGGACACCCCGGTGGACTATGAGCCCCTGCGGGCCACCGGCGCCATTATGGGCTCGGGCGGCATGGTCGTCGCAGACGAGGGCACCTGTATGGTGGACTTGGCGCGCTACTTCCTGAGCTTCACCCAGAGCGAGTCTTGCGGGAAGTGCATTCCCTGCCGGATCGGCACCCGGAAGATGCTTGGAGTTCTTACGGGGATCACCCGCGGCGAGGGGAAGGCCGACGATCTCGAGCGGCTCGAGCGGATCGCGCAGACCGTTCGCAAAGCATCGCTGTGCGGCCTGGGGCTGACCGCGCCCAACCCGGTGCTCACCACCCTGCGATACTTTCGGGACGAGTACGAGACGCACATCCACGACCGGAGGTGCCCGGCGGGCGTGTGCGCGGCATTGAGGTGACGGCGATGGTGATCCTGACCATTGACGGGAGGACGGTGACCACCGAGCCTGGCACCACGGTACTGGAGGCGGCGCTGGGGGCCGGGATCGAGATCCCGCGCCTGTGCTACCACCCGGATCTCTCGGCCTGGGGTGGATGCCGGCTCTGCCTGGTGGAGGTAGAGGGACAGCACGCGCCGGTTCCGGCCTGCGGTCTGGCCGTTCGCGAGGGTCAGGTGGTCACCACGCAGAGCGAGACTCTGACCGCCCTGCGCCGGGAGGTCCTGGACTTCCTGCTGTCTGACCACCCGCTGCGTTGTGTGATCTGCGAGAAGGCCGGCCGGTGCGACCTCCAGCGCTACGCCTACGAGTTCGGTCTGGCAGACACCACGCACGAGAAGGAAATCTCGCGCTCGCTCTACCAGGACGACAACGCCTTCTTCGTGCGCGACCACCAGTACTGCATCGCCTGCACGCGCTGCGTGCGTGTCTGCGACGAGATCGTCGGCGCCAACGCCATCGAGGTGGCGCAGCGCGGCTTCGGCGCTTACATCGCCACGCCCTTCGACGCCCCGCTGGCGCAGGGGCCCTGCACTTTCTGCGGGAACTGCGTCCAGGTCTGCCCGACGGCCGCGCTGATGCCGGTCGGCCGCCTGGGCAAGGGCCGCGAGTGGGAGCTGACGCGGACCAGGACCATCTGTCCCTACTGCGGCACCGGGTGCGGGATCGAGGTGGCCACCCGCAACGGTGAGATCGTGTCGGTGTCGGGCTATCCCGAGGCCGTGGTGAACGGCGAGTTCCTTTGCGCCAAGGGGCGCTTCGGCCTCGACTGGGTCACCCACCCACACAGGCTCCGCCGGCCGATGGTGCGCCGCGACCTGGCCTACGCCCTAGGGCTGACCTCCGATCCGCCGCCGGCCAGCCTGGGCCGCTCGCCGCTGGTGCGCGTCCCCGGTCTGTCGGACAGCCACGTGGAGGTAGACTGGGAGGTCGCCTTAGACCTGGTGGCCGACCGGATCGCCCAGGTGGTGCGCGAGCACGGCCCGGACGCCGTCGGCGGCATGGGCTCGGCGCTGGCCACCAACGAGGACAACTACGTCTTCCAGAAACTGATGCGGGGGTCGATCGGCACCAACAATGTGGACCTCTGCGCCCGCCTCTGACACGCGCCCTCGGTGGCCGGTCTGGCCGCCTCATTCGGAAGCGGGGCAACCACCAACAGCATCCGGGAGATCCGGGATGCCCACTGCATCCTGGTCATCGGGTCCAACACCGGCGAGGCGCACCCCGTGGTCTCCTACGAGGTCGTCCGGGCCGTCCGGCGGGGGGCGACGCTGATCGTCATCGACCCGCGCCGGATCAGCCTGACCAGGTACGCGGCGCTGCACCTGCGCCCCGCGCCCGGGACCGACCACGCCCTCTACCTGGGCATGCTCCACGCCATGGTGGCCAACGGCTGGTGCGACCAGGCGTTCATCGCCGAGCGGACCGAGGGGTTCGAGGCCCTCGCGGCGTCGCTGGAGGCGTGGACGCCCGAGGCGGCCAGCGCCAAGTGCGGGGTGCCCGCGGACCAGATCGTGCAGGCCGCCAGAGCCTACGCACTTGGGTTGCGGCGGGCCGCGCTGGACGGCGAGGCTGACCTGGGCGCCCGCGGCAACTCGGCGATCCTCTATGGGATGGGCATCACCGAGCGCTCCAACGGCACCGAACTGGTCAAGACCCTGGCGAACCTGGTCATGGCCGCCGGCCAGGTCGGTCGGCCGTCTGCTGGCATCTACCCCCTGAGGGGCCAGTGCAACGTCCAGGGCGGGGGAGACATGGGCTCACTGCCCAACCTGTACCCGGGTGCCCAGAAGGTGGAGGATCCAGAGGTGCGGGCCAAGTTCGCCCGCGCCTGGGCCGACCGCCGCAGCCCCGCGGGACGGGCGCTGGTGCTGCCGGACAGGCCCGGCCTGACCTTCATCGAGATGATCCGGGCCGCAGCCGAGGGCCGGGTCAGGGCGATGTACATCGTGGGCCAGAACACCGTGATGACCTGCCCGGACTCAGGCCTGATGGAGCGGGCCCTGCGCCGATTGGACTTCCTGGTGGTGCAGGAGATCTTCCCCACCGAGACGGCCCAGTTGGCCCATGTCGTCCTGCCCGCGGCCTCCTTCGCCGAGAAGAGCGGCACCTTCACCAATCTGGAGCGGCGCGTCCAGTTGCTCCGCCCCTTCCTCCCGCCTCCGGGAGAGGCCAGGGCCGACTGGGAGATCTTCTGCGAGGTCGGGCGCCGGCTGGGCCGGCGGCTGCGCAGGCCGCTGCGGTGGGGCTACTCGTCCGCCGCCGAGATCATGCGCGAGATCGCCGCGCTGTGCCCCGTCTTTGCCGGCATCAGCCACGAACGCCTCGAGGACGGCGGCATCCAGTGGCCGTGCCCGTCGCCCGACCATCCCGGCACGCCCATCATGCACCGGGAGCGGTTCACCCGGGGCAGGGGCCGATTCCACGTGACGGTCCCGCTCCCGCCCTTCGAGCCTGCGGACGAAGAGTACCCGCTGGTGGCCTCTTCGGGCCGCATCCTGTGGCACTACAACGGCGGTCCCATGTCGCGGCGCTCTGGGCCGCTGGACTGGCGCGAGTCACGGGCGTACGCGGAGATCAACCCGGCAGATGCCGCCCGCGCGGGTGTGCGCGACGGGCACCTCTGCCTGCTCACCAGCCGCCGGGGCAGCATCCGGGTCCAGGCCAGGGTCAGCGACGTCGTCCTCCCCGGAATGGTCTACGTGCCGCTCCACTTCCGGGAGGGCGCGGCCAACGTGCTCACCCACGCCGACGGCCTGGATGCGGGGACGAAGACGCCCGAGTACAAGTACTGCGCCGTGCGGCTGGAGGCGGTCCGCACCGGGCGGGAGGGCAGGGGCGGGCCCGGCACC